>NZ_BAAASL010000019.1:0-147001 GCF_039532865.1 Streptomyces luteosporeus | reverse complement strand
ACGTCCTGGTCTTCCCCGGCGTCTTCCGCGGCCTGCTCGACGCCCAGTCCCGCACCGTGAACACCGACATGATGCTCGCCGCCGCCCGCGCCCTCGCCGACGTCGTCCACGGCGAGGAACTCAACGCCAACTACATCATCCCCAGCGTCTTCAACGCGAAGGCCACGGAAGCCGTGGCCTCGGCGGTCAAGCGGGCGGCACTGCAGCTGCGCGAAACGGCCTGACCCAGCTGATGCGCAACCTCATGCCCACCTGACCGGCCCGGACGCGACCGGCGGCCGGCCCCACCCGACCGGGTGGGGCCGGCGGCCGCCGGTGGGACGGCGCCGTTCGCGTTACGGCGCGATCCCCACGAGCCGGTCGGTCAGGGTCATCAGGCGTTCGCGGGCCACGGCGTCGTACGTCTGCTCGTGGGCGCGGGTGTCGGTGAACCGGTCGAAGTAGCGGCCCGTCGTGGTCTCCAGGGCCGGGTCGGTGATCAGGCGTACGGTGGGCCGTACGCCCTCTTCGACGGTCGTGACCGGGGTCAGGCCGTACGCGCGCAGGCCGTCGGTGTCCATCAGGTGGGCCGGGTGGAGGGCGTTGACCGTGACGCCGGTGCCGTCGAGCTCGGCGGCCAGGGCGAAGGTGGCCATGAGGAGGGCCACTTTGCTCCGGCAGTACGCGCGCAGGCCCTCGTAGTCGTGCTCCATCATGACGTCGTCGAAGTCGATGGCCTCTTGGCCGATCGAGGCGACGTTGACGACGCGGGCGGGCGCGGAAACCTTCAGCAGCGGCAGCAGTCCGCGTACGAGGGCGTAGGGGGCGAGGTGGTTCACCGCGAACCGCAGTTCGTGGCCCTGGCGGCTCAGCTCACGGTGCAGCGGCTCGGCGCCACCGCCCGCGACGGCGTTGTTGACCAGTGCGTCGAGCCGGGGCTCGGCCGCACGCACGGCGGCGGTCATCGCGCGCACCTGGTCGAGGTCGGACAGGTCGGCGAGGTAGGTGCGCACGTCGCCGCCGCCGGCGAGGGCGGCGGCTTCGGCGGCGACGGCCTCCAGGCGGGCGCGGTCGCGGCCGTGGAGCAGGACGGTGTGGCCGCGCGCGGCGAGGTCGAGCGCGATGCCGCGGCCCAGTCCCTGGGTCGCGCCGGTGATCAGAACGGTGGTTCGCTTCATGCCGGCAAGTGTGCTCCGGCGGGCCCGGGGGGTGGGGAGAGCGTGGTGAGCCTGGTGGCCATGCCACCAGGCAGCCGTCCGTCCGACGTCAGGTGCTGAGCAGGCGGTTGAAGAAGGACCGGTAGCGGCGCAGGGCCATGCGCAGGGCCTCGGTGTCGGCCTCCTCGCCCTGGCTCCACTGGGCCTCCAGCTCCTGCTTGTGCTGGGCGAAGGTGGCGGCCAGGGTCTGCATGAGGTCGGCGACCAGCGTGTCCGCGGTGTGCACCGCGTCCCGGGGGTCGTCGACGAACCTGCTCTGGGTCTCCTGCCAGCGTCCGCGGAAGTCCTCCTCGTCCTCGGGGGGCAGCAGGCGCAGGGTCTCGCCTTCCCCTTCTTCTGTTTCTCCTTCTTCTGTTTCTCCTTCTTCTGTCTCTGCTTCGTCCGTCGTGGCCTCCTCGGCCGCCGGCTCGTCGAGCGGCACGCTCTCGCCCGGGTAGACGGGTGCCCCTGCGATGTCCTCCTCCGGCTCGGGTGGTTCTTCGGTCCGGGGCTGGGCGATGTCCTCGGTGGACAGCTCGCCGCCCGTGGTGTCGGGTACGTCGTCGTTGCTGCGCATGATCTTCTCCGTCCGGTCAGGCGTGGGCGCGGTGGGTGCGTCCGCCGTCGGAGAGCAGTTCCTCGAAGAGGGCCCGGTAGTGGACCATGGCGCCCCGCAGCTGCTCGGTGGTCACCTTGCTGTGGGTGGAGAGTGCCTCGACCTCGTGGGCCGCACGGTAGTGCTCGAGGGTGCGGCCGTGCTCGACGGACAGGTCCGCCAGCTGCTGCTCGTAGCCCTCGGTCGGGTAGCCCCGTTCGCGCATCAGGGAGCTCACCAGCTGGTCCGCGTCGTGGACGGCGGCCTGCGGCCGGTCGACGAACTCCTCCTGCACGCCGTTCCACTGCCGCGCGTACCGCTCGCGCGAGGTGTCGGACAGGGGCTTGATGTCCAGTTCGTCGTGGCGTTTCTCGCGCGCCCGGAGCTCCCGCTCGCCGGCCCGCCGGCTGTCGGCCTGCTCGACCGTCCTGTCGTACTCCGGCCCGAAGCGGCTGCGGAGGCGGCGGCGCCGCGCGAGGGCCGTCGCCGCCACGGCGATCAGGGCGACGACCACGACCACCGGGATGACGATCTCCAGAAGAGTCGCTGTCGACATGGGGCCGCACCCCCTTCCGGTAAGGGTTCCCTCCCCCATTCTAGGAACAGAAGTACAATTCTGGACTTTTCCTTACCAAGGGGTTACGGACCAGCCCGCCCCGCAAGACGTCAGGCGGCGGCGAGCACGGCGTCGACGGCATGTCGCAGCGCGGCCGCGGCGCGGGCCGGGTCGTCGAGGTAGCCGCCGGTCATGGTGCCGTCGCGCAGCAGGACGAGGGTGTCGGCGGCGTCCTCGGCGCGGGGGTGGCCGGCGTCCTGCAGCAACTGGACCAGCCGCGCCCGGAACCAGCGCCGGTGCTCGGCGACGGCCTGGCGGACCGGGTGCCCGGCGTCGGGGTACTCGGCGGCGGCGTTGATGAACGCGCAGCCGCGGAAGCCCGCACCGCAGGCCTGCTTCCCCAGCTCCGCGACGAGGGCGGTCAGCACCTCGCGCGGGCCGCGGGCCTGTGCGGCCAGGGCGTCGGCCCTGGCCCGGACCGCCTGGTCGCGGTCCTCGACGTAGGCCCGGACCAGGGCGTCCTTGGTGGGAAAGTGCCGGTAGAAGGTGGCCTTGGTGATGCCGGCCTCGGCGATGAGCCTGTCGACGCCGACGGACTGGATGCCCTCTTCGTAGAACAGCCGAATGGCCGCCTCCAGCAGGCGCTCCCGCGGCGGGAGGGCGGTGGGGCGGGCGTCCTGTCGCGTCTTCGGTGCCATGGATTGACATTAACAGAACGGTCTGTCTACCTTAAGCGTCACCCGCAGAGAGACAGAACGGTCTGTCTCTGAGAGGACGTGACGCCATGACCCCGCTCTACACCGCCGTCGCCACCGCCCACGGCGGCCGCAACGGTCGTGCCACCACCGCCGACGGCATGCTGGACCTGCACCTGACCCACCCCAAGGAGCTCGGCGGCAGCGGTGAAGGCACCAACCCCGAGCAGCTCTTCGCGGCCGGCTACGCCGCCTGCTTCACCAACGCCCTGCACACCGTCGCGCGCCGCATGAAGCTCGACGCCTCACAGGCCTCCGTCACGGCCGAGGTGAGCCTCGGGGCCATCGGCGAGGGCCGCTACGGGCTCGCGGTGACGCTGCGCATCGAGCTGCCCGAGGAGCTGCGCGGCGAGACCGGGAACCGGCTCGTCGAGGCCACCCACCAGGTCTGCCCGTACTCCAACGCCACTCGCGGCAACATCCCGGTGGACCTCGTCGTGGCGTGACGTGGTGGCGTGAGCCGGCGGATCTTCCTCACGCTGCGCCACGGCGCCCCGTAGGGGCGCGGGGAACTACGCGACAAGCCACGACGCGCCCGCAGACGAAGCGCCGTGCTGCGCCCGGCTCCCCGGGGTGGCGCGTTCGGCTGCAGGCCGTCGGTGGCCGATCGCGCAGTTCCCCGCGCCCCTGACGGGGCGCCCTCATATACCGTCAGCTCTACCGCTGCGAGCGCCACTTCGCACCCATGCCGCAAGGAGCCGCCGTGAGAAGAAACCGCATCGCCACCTTACTGATGGCCGTAGTGGCCCTGATCGGCACGGTCCTCCTGATGCCCGCCGGCACGGCGAGCGCCGCGGGGCCCTGCGATGCCGCGCCCCGCTGGGTCGCCGGGACCTGGTACCCGACGGGCACGGTCGTCCGGTACACCGACGGCCACTACTACATCGCCGAACACGACAACCCCGGCTACGACCCCGTCATCAGCACCTGGTACTGGGACCCGTACACCTGCCAGGGCGGCGGCACGCCCGGCGCCTTCCCGGTGAGCGAGGCGCAGTTCCAGCAGATGTTCCCGGACCGCAACGCCTTCTACACGTACAACGGCCTGGTCAGCGCGCTGCGCGCCTACCCCGGCTTCGCCACCACGGGCAGCGAGCAGGTCAGGCGGCAGGAGGCGGCCGCCTTCCTCGCCAACGTCGCCCACGAGACCGGCGGGCTCGTCCACATCGTCGAGCAGAACACCGCCAACTACCCCCACTACTGCGACCGGAACCAGCCCTACGGCTGCCCGGCCGGCCAGGCCGCCTACTACGGCCGCGGCCCCCTCCAGCTCAGCTGGAACTTCAACTACAAGGCGGCGGGCGACGCTCTTGGCCTCGACCTGCTCCACAACCCCTCGCTCGTCCAGAGCGACGCGGCCGTCTCCTGGAAGACCGCCCTGTGGTACTGGAACACCCAGCGGGGCCCCGGCACGATGACCCCGCATGATGCCGTCGTGGGCGGTCACGGATTCGGGGAGACCATCCGCAGCATCAACGGGGCCATGGAGTGCAACGGCCGCAATCCCGCACAGGTGCAGAGCCGGGTGGACAGCTACCGGCGCTTCACCGCGATCCTCGGGGTGGCACCGGGCGGCAATCTGACCTGCTGATCCCCCGCGCAACCCGCGTGATTCCCGCCGGGAATCACACGGGCGCCCCCCGGATTCCGGCTCAAGCCGCTGCGGCGCCGAACCACTGCGGCAGCCGGTCCAGCAGTTCCTGCTGGTCCTCGCCGGCCCAGGCCACGTGGCCGTCCGGCCGCAGCAGCACCGCGGGGGCGTCGAGCTCCTCGCTGACGTCGACGACGTGGTCGACCCGGTCCGCCCAGCCCGCCGCGGAGAGCCGGCCGGTCTGGTCGAGCAGGAGCCCGCGGCCGCCGCGCATCAGCTCGTACAGGCGGCCCCGCTTGAGGCGGACGTCCCGCAGCCGCCGGCCGAGCAGGTCGTGGCCCTCGCCGAAGTCGTAGCGGACCCCGACCGCGGTGATCTTCTCGATCAGGTGGCGGTTCACCTCCTCGAAGTCCATCAGCTCCGCCACCAGCCGGCGTACGGACCGGGCGCCCGGATCGGTGGACATCAGCAGCATCTGTGCGCGGGTGTTGTCCAGGACGTCGGCGGCCACCGGGTGCCGTTCGGCGTGGTAGCTGTCCAGCAGCCCCTCCGGGGCCCAGCCGGCCACCTCGGCGGCCAGCTTCCAGCCGAGGTTGAAGGCGTCCTGCAGGCCGAGGTTCAGGCCCTGCCCGCCGGTCGGCGGGTGGATGTGCGCCGCGTCGCCGGCGAGCAGCACCCGGCCGGCCCGGTAGCGCTCGGCCTGCCGGGTGGCATCACCGAACCGGGAGAGCCAGCGCGGCGCGCGGGCCCCGAAGTCGCTGCCCGCCACGGCCCGCAGCTGCTGCCGGAAGTCCTCCAGAGTGGGCGGGACGGTGCGGTCCTCGGCCACCCCCGCGGCGGGTACGACGACGCGGTACACCCCGTCGCCGAGGGGCATGAAACCGAACCGTGTCTGGACCTTGCGCACTTCGGCCATCACCGCCGTCAGCTCCTCCTGCGGCGTGGTCAGCTCCATCTCCCCCAGCAGCGTCTCGACCCTGCTGGGCTCGCCGGGGAAGGCGATGCCGGCGAGCTTGCGGACCGTGCTGCGGCCGCCGTCGCAGCCGACGAGGTAACGCGAACGCAGCCGTGTGCCGTCGGCCAGGTCGACGGTCACCCCCTCGTCGTCCTGGTCCAGCCCGACCACCTCGCAGCTGCGCCGGATCTCGGCGCCGACGGCGGTGGCGTGCTCTTCGAGCAGGCGGTCGGTGACGTTCTGCGGGATGCCCAGGACGTACGAGTGCGCCGTGTCCATGCGCTCGGGCCACGGCTTGCCGATCGCGGCGAAGAAGCCGGGGAAGCCCTCGTACTTCGTGCCGTTCTCGAGGAACCGCTCCAGCAGGCCCCGCTGGTCCATCACCTCGATGCTGCGCACGTGCAGTCCCAGCGCGCGCACCATCCTCGCCGGCTCCGCCTCCTTCTCCAGGACGACCACGTGCACGCCGTGCAGGCGCAGTTCACTGGCCAGCATCAGCCCGGTCGGTCCACCACCGGCCACGATCACGTCGATCATTACAAGCCCCCCCCGTTCCCTCAGGTTCTGTCATCGGCCGGTCATTCTGCGGCACACCGGGGGCCTTGCGGCAAGGCCCCCCATGCGCTATAGGTTGTAAAGGGCGGGAGGTATGGCCTTTTTCTTCCGGGCCTCTCCCGGGCTTTCTCTCGCGGGATCGAAATCCCCTGGCGCCCTGCCCCCACCCTCCCCTTACGTTGTGCGCATGAAGCCCGCGTTCCCGCTTGTCACGGCCCGTTTGCACCTGCGTCCCTTCACCACCGAGGACACCGACGACGTCCTCGACTACCAGCGGCGGGCCGACGTCGCCCGGTACATGCGCTGGGAGCCGCGCGACCGCGCGCAGTGCGCGCAGGCCGTGGCGCAGATGGCGCGGGAGACGCAGCTGCAGCGGGCCGGCGACTGCCTGAGCCTGGCGGTGGTCCTGCCCGAGGAGGGGCGGGTCGTCGGGCAGGTCGAGCTGGTCTGGCTCAGCGAGGAGCACCGGCAGGGCGAGGTCGGGTACGTCTTCAACCCCCGTTTCCAGGGCCGGGGACTGGCCACCGAGGCCGCCCGGGAGGCCCTGCGGCTGGGCTTCGACGAGCTGGGCCTGCACCGCGTCGTGGGCCGCTGCCACGCCCGCAACACCGCGTCCGCCGCGCTGCTGGAGCGGCTGGGCATGCGCCGCGAGGCGCACTTCGTCGGCACCGAGCGTTTCAAGGGCGCGTGGCGGGAGGACTACGTCTACGCCATGCTCCGCAGCGAGTGGCAGGCAGCGAGGAGCTGAACGGCCGGGCCGTGCCGGCGGGTCAAGCCCGCGGGCCGTCCTTCGCCGGTGGTAGCAGCCGTGCGAGTTCGTCGAGCAGCGCGACGACCCGCCGGGCGCGGTCGGGGTCCGCGACGGCCCGGGCGATCGCCTCGTCGGCGGGGCGGTCGGCCCGGGCGCGTACGGCCCGGCGTGCGCGGTCGGTCAGGCGGACCAGGGTCCGCCGGCCGTCGGCGGGGTCGGCCGCCGTCTCCAGCAGGCCGCGCTCGCGCAACCTGCTCACGGATGCGGACACATGACTCTGGGCGAATCCGGTGCGCGCCACGATCTCGCGGACCGAGCAGTCGGGGTAGCGGAACACGTCCGCGATCACGGCCGCCTCGCCGGGGGTGATCGCGGTGGGCCCGGCCTCGTCGATGACCTGTCTGCCGAGCTCGATCAGGCGCCTGCCGAGGCCGAGCAGCTGCATTCCGTCCATGGCCTGAATATACCCGTACTACATCGGTGAAGATATATCGCTGGCGATGTAATGTGCGGAGCATGACGACCCCGCAACCGCTGAGCGCCGTGTCGAAGACGGCACTGGCCGTGGCCCGGGTGCGCGCCCTTGAAAGCGCTGCCGGGAGCCCCCTGTTCACGGATCCGTACGCCGCGGCCTTCGTGGCCGCCTCCGACGAACCGATACGCCCGCAGCACCGCCCCGGGCCGCTGGCGACCGCCCTGATGCGCCAGACGGTCCTGCGGACCCGCTTCTACGACGACCGGCTCGTCGGCTCCGGCTGCGACCAGGTGGTGGTGCTGGCGGCCGGGCTGGACACCCGCGCCTACCGGCTGCCCTGGCCCGCCGGGGTGCGCCTGTACGAGCTCGACCTGCCGCCGGTGTTCGCGTTCAAGCACCGGGTGCTCGCCGCTGAGGGCGCCGCACCGCGCTGCGAGCGCACCGCCGTGCCCGCGGACCTGCTGACCCCCGGCTGGGCCGACCGCCTGGTCGGCGCCGGCTTCGACCCCGCCCGGCCGACCGCCTGGCTGATCGAGGGCCTGCTGGTGTACCTGACCGCCGAGGAGGCGGCCACGCTGCTGACGACCGTCGGCGAGCTGTCCGCCCCGGCCAGCCGGCTGGCCCTGGAGCGGGGACGCAGCGGAAAGACCGTCGTCGACGACCCGTCGGTCGCGCACATCACCTCCCTGTGGAAGGGCGGCCTGGGCACCGGCACCGCCGGCTGGCTCGCCGCCCACGGCTGGTCCACCGAGGAGCACCCGCTCCACGCGGTCGCGGCCCACTACGGGCGCCCCATGGCCAACCCGTCCGGCACCGGCTTCATCACGGCCCTGCGCACTGCGCCCAGCGCCCCCTAGGGGCGCGGGGAACTGCGCGACAAGCCACGACGCGCCCGTAGACGGAGTGCCGTGCTGCGTCAGGGACGCAAGGCCATCAGCAGATCGACGACATAGCTCTCCTCCACCGCCTCGGTGGGGAACGCTTCGCGCAGCAGCCGGCGCTCCTCTGCGGCGAAGGCGCGGTTGGCGGCCTCGTCGAGGACGAGGAACGCCGAGCGGCTGGTGATATTGGCGAGGTGCACGTCCAGGGACACCGCCCGGCTCCAGCGCACCTGCCGGCGTACGACCCGCAGACCCGACAGGCCCGCGAGCCGCACGGCCTCGCCGTCGTCGGGCAACCTCCCCGGGCGCGGGGGCACTTTGCAGTGGTGGGCGATGCGCTCGTGCTGTGCACGGATCCACGGCACGTCGAACGCCGTGGTGTTCCACCAGAGGGCGAGCACCCCGCCCGGGCGCAGGACACGCAGTGCCTCGGGGACGGAGCGTTCGACGTCCGTCCACTGCCAGGACTGCGCGTAGGTGAGGAGGTCGTGGGAGCAGGGGGCGAGGGGCAGGGCGTTGCCGTCGCCCCGGACGACGGGCACGTCCGGCAGCGTCTCCCGGCACCGGGCGGCCATCGGCCCGCCGGGTTCGACGGCGACGACGTCGGCGCCGCGCTCGCGCAGGAGGCGGGTGGCGATTCCGGTGCCGGCGCCGACGTCGGCGACGCGGGCGCCGGCCAGCGGGCGGCCCATGGCCTCCTCGACGGCGTCCAGGACGTCCGGCGGGTACGAGGGCCGGCTCGCCCCGTACGGGGCGGCGGCCGCGTCGAACGCGCGGGCGCGGGGGTCTGCGGCCACGGCGTCGTCAGCGTCCTTCGGGTGCGTCGGGGCCGAGGAGGTCGGCGATGCGCAACAGGGCGGGCAGGGCGGCCCGGATGGCGGCGCGGTCCTCGTCGGGCAGGGCCTGCAGGGCGCTGCTCAGGCGCTGTTCGTGGGCGGCGTTCCAGGCGGCGAGCTGGTGGCGGCCGGTGTCGGTGAGGGTGACGGCGGAGGCGCGGCGGTCCTTGGGGTCGGTGGCGCGGGCCACCAGACCGGTGTTGATCATTTGGGTGACGAGGCCGCTGACGGTGCTGAAGGCCAGGCGCTGGCGGGTGGCGAGGTCGCCGACGCGGGCGGGTGAGTGCTCGGCGAGGGCCTGCAGCAGTTCGACCTGGGCCATGGGCAGGCTCTCCCACGGGTAGTCGGTGCGGATGGAGGCGCGCAGGGAGCGCCGCAGGCGGGTGACCGCTTCGGTCAGCTGCCGGGCATCCGGTTCACCGGAGCCTGCCGGTGCGTCATGGGCCCGTTGGGGCCGGGGCTGCGGCGACATGGCCGCCACTGTAACCGGCGGCTTTCACGCCGCTCGCCTCCCCCGGCGCGGAAGGGGCCGGGTGGGCGGCGTCCGTACGGTGGCGGCGAGGGCGACCGCCGCGGATGCCAGCAGGACGAGGACGGGGCCGTGCGGGGTACGGGCGCCGGTGCCCGGAAGGCGGAGGGCCAGGGTGACCAGGGCGACGCCGAGGGCGGAGCCGGTGGCGCGGGCCATGTTGACGAGCCCGCCGCCCGTACCGGAGCAACGGGCGGGTACGGCCGCCATGATGACGGCGTTGTTGGCGGGCAGGAAGACCCCGAGGCCGAGGCCGAGCAGCACCAGGGCCGGGGGGAGCGTCGCCGCTGTGAAGGGCAGGACGTACAGGGCCGCCAGGGCCGCGAGGACCAGGCCGGCGCCCAGCAGGCAGCGCGCCCGGGGGCTCCACCCGCGCGGCAGCGTCCTGTCGGCGGTGGCGGCGGCCGTCGCGAAGCCGGCCGGCAGCCACACCAGCACCAGCCCGGCGCCCAGGGCGTCGGTGCCGTGGGCGATCAGGACGAGGGGGACGAGCACCATGGGGCCGAAGAGGACCAGGTAGCCGCACAGGGCCCCGGCGAGACCGGCACGCACGGGCCGGGGCCGCAGCAGTTCCGGCGGGAGCAGGGGGTGCGTCGCCCTGCGCTGGCGCCGGACGAACCCGGCGCCCGCACCGGCCGCGTCGAGGAGCGCGGCGGCCGCCGGCCGGTGCGGGGCGGGGGCTGCGGAGAGGGCGGACAGGGCGAGCAGGGCGCTGGTGGTGGCGAGGGCGAGCAGGGCCGTCCCCCGCAGGTCGAAGCCGGGCGTGACGTGCCGCTGCCGCGTGCGGGGCAGCAGGAAGTGGCCCGCGACCACGGCGACCAGCCCGACGGGAACGTTCAGGGCGAAGATCCATCGCCAGCCCAGGGTGGTGACCAGCGCTCCCCCGGCGAGCGGGCCGAGCGCGAGCCCGAGGGCCTGAGCGGTGGCCTGGACGCCGAGGGCGGCCCGCAGCCGGCCGGGTGGCGCGCTCGTCGCGACCAGGGCGACGCTGTTGGCCTGCATCAGGGCCGCGCCCGCGGCCTGCACGACGCGCAGGGCGATCAGTACGGGCAGGGTGGGGGCGAGGGCGCAGCCGGCGGAGGCGGCGGTGAAGACGACGAACCCGTACAGGTACAGCAGTTTGCGCCCGTGGGCGTCGGAGATCCGGCCGGCGGGCAGGAGCAGGGCGACGAGGGTGAGCAGGTAGGCGAGGGAGACCCAGGTGACGGCGGTGAGGGAGGCGCCGAAGCCGGTCCGCAGGTCCGCGTAGGTCAGGCTGACGATGCCCGCGTCCAGCTGGCCCATGAAGGCCCCGAAGCAGACGGTGGCCACGGCCAGCCGCCAGGCCGCGGGGTGGGTGCGTATGCGTTCCGGCCGCGGCCGTTCGCGCATCAGGGCGCCGGGAAGCCGGACGGTCCGCTCCGCGCGCACGTCGCTGGGCATCGTGTCTCCTGTCCGCAGGTCCCCCCGCCTCCCAGGATATATCGGTCACCGAAATACTTGGTGACCGATGCAATGGCGGCGGCCTGGGCCTGACGATCGCCACGGGCCGGGCCCGCGTCTCGCGACCGCCGGCGGCGCGTCGGCCGGCGGCCCCGAGTCGGTGTCACCCGGGTGGCCCCTTGCGCCGGTTGGTTCCGCCCCGGCGAGTGGAACGCATGGCATGGCGTGGCCCGCCGCGGGCAGACGCGTCGGCACACGAGCGAAGGGACATCGCATGAGCCACGGCGGAAACGTCATCGAGGAGCTGACCACCGACCATCGCGAGGTGGAATCCCTCTTCCAGCGGATCCAGTCGCTGCCCGCGGAGGACCCGCAGCGTCGGGCCCTGGCGGACGAGCTCACCATCGAGCTGGTACGGCACTCGGTCGCCGAGGAGGAACACCTGTACCCGGCCGTGCGCGCGCACGTGGACGACGGGGCCGCGCTGGCGGAGAAGGAGATCTCCGACCACGCACGGGTGGAGCGGCTGCTGAAGGACCTGGAGAGCGCCCGGCCCGGGGAGCACGCGTTCGAGGCCACGCTGGAGCAGCTGCGGGAAGAGGTGATGCAACACGTGGCGGACGAGGAGAGCCGCCTGTTCACCCTGCTGCAGGACGCCTGCTCCGCCGAGCAGCTCGACAAGCTCGGTGACAAGGTCCGCAGGGCCAAGAAGACGGCACCGACCCGGCCCCACCCGTCCGCCCCCGACAGGCCCCCGGCCAACAGGATCCTGGCGCCCGGTGCGGGCCTGGTCGACCGCGCCCGCGACCTGATCACCGGCCGCGGCCGCTGAGGCCGCCCGCGGCGGGCGGACGGCCTGCAGATGTCTTCCGGGACCGGTGCCACCGGCCGGCAGTGCCGGCCGGTGGCACCGGTCCTGACGGTCACGCCGAAGGCAGCTCCTCAACGACCTGATAGAGCGCCGGGCTTGCCGACACCTTCACGTTCGGGTCGTCCTCGAGGGCGCGCATCCGGGCCTGGAACTCCGGATGGGACATGGCCGCCTCCCAGGCCTCACGGCTGTCCCAGTGGGCGACGTTGACCAGCTGGAAGCGGGCCTGCGAGGACACGGCCCGGTGCAGCCGTGAATCGCGGAATCCCGGCGCAGTGCTCATGATGCGTGCGCGCTCACGCCATTGAGCGATGAACGTGTCGACCTGCTCGGCAGGTACCTCGATGACATTGATGAACGTGACCGACGCGTCACCGGTCGGTTTGCTGTCCTGACTCATGAAGCGCATGCTCCTACCTCAACCGCACTGGAGGTCAAGGCTGCAGGGCCGGGCCGCCGTCGTGAACTACTTGGCACGTATCTTGCGACCCTTCGGCGGCTCGCATTCCGTCGCGGCGGCAATGAAGGGCTTGAGCGCATCATGGAGCTTGTTCAGCGAGTCGGGCCCGAGCTCGATCTGGTAATACTGGACAGACGGGATCAATCTGGTTTCGAATTCGCCGCTTCCGTCCTCGTCGTCCTTCGCGGCCCCGACCCGCACTTCCATGCCCGGGACGGCGAACGTGTGCAGATGGACGTCCCCGGTCACGGTCGGATCGAGGTCGTCGTAGGATTCGACCTTCACCCATGTCTCCTGGGTGATGGACCGGCCTCCCACCGTCAATGTTCTGCCTCCCTTCCGCACACCCGGCTCACCTTGCCGCGATTCGTCCACTTCAATAAACCTGGTGCCCATCAGCGCCCCTTCTCAAGAACGAGCAAATCCTAGCCCTTGCCGGATAGTTGCCCTCCATCGGAAGGCGGCAGGGCCTGTGCTGTTCCGAGCATCAAGCGCCTCGGCAATGCGGTGTTCGGCATGCCGGCATCGCAGGAGGAATCTCAGCCGTTGGCCGGCGCCGGGGGGCTTGCCTTCGGCAGGCCCCCCCTCGTCCCCGCGACCATGGCGTCGCCGATGGACTGCCCCGCCGATCCCGCCGTCCGTCCGATGAACTGCTGGACGCCGGAGGTCGCCCCCCTCAGGGCGCCGCCCGCCCGGTCGACGGCGGACAGGGTCCGCCCGAGCTCGTCACCCCCGCCCGGCGCGCCGCCCGCGGCATGGGCGACGGCGCCCGGGCCGGTGACCCCTGCGCTCAGCGCGGCCGCGGTCAGGGCAGTTGCCGCGAGGACTCGTCGCATCCGGACTCCTTCAGCCGATTCCGGCAAGACGGGCGTTTGTGGCAAGAACGAGCCGGAGGAGCGTCCGGACACGCCCCCGTTCACGGCTCCACTTGCCTCTTTCAGGTGATTGCCGTCGATTGTCGTGATGGGGTGATTTTCTGTCGCTACGGTGATCGGGCCAACGGGGGCCGGGGTCGGGGTCGGCGGTGGGGGTGGGCATGGAGCTGGGGTACTGGCTCGGGCGGGGAGTCGAAGCCTTCCGGGAATGGGCGCGAACGTACGGCGAGTTCGCGACGCACAGCGCGATGGCGGTCGACGAAGCAGCGTGCGAGGTGGCGTTCGAGGAGCTGACCGCCCGGCTGCGCGGCAGTTACCCCTTCTTCCACCCCTGCTACGCAGGGCAGATGCTCAAACCGCCGCACCCTGTGGCGGTCGCCGGCTATGCGGCCGCCATGCTGGTCAACTCCAACAACCACGCGCTGGACGGCGGACCGGCGACCTCCGTCATGGAGGAGGAGGTGGTGGAGCAGCTCGCGAAGATGGCCGGTATGGCGTCCCACCTGGGGCATCTGACCAGCAGCGGCACCCAGGCGAACCTGGAGGCCCTGTTCGTCGCCCGCGAGAGCCGTCCCGGCACGGCGGTGGCTGTGAGCGCCGAGGCGCACTACACGCACGCCCGGATGTGCCACCTGCTGGGCGTCCCCGTCTGCACGCTGCCGGTGGACGATCGCGGGTGCATGGACATGGCCGAGCTGGAGCGGCTGCTGTCCACCGGGGACGCCGGCACGGTCGTCGCCACCACGGGTACGACGGCGCTGGGTGCCGTCGATCCCCTGCACCGCATCGTCCCGCTGGCACGCCGGTACGGGGTGCGCGTCCATGCGGATGCCGCCTACGGCGGCTTCTTCCGGCTGCTGGCCGACGGAGGACCCGACGGGCGGCGGGCGCCCCTCGCGCCGGAGACCGGGGAGGCTCTGCGGGCGATCGCGCAGTGCGATTCGGTGGCGATCGATCCGCACAAGCACGGTCTGCAGCCGTACGGTTGTGGAGCGGTGCTGTTCGGCGACCCGGACGTCGCCCGCTTCTTCCGGCACGACTCGCCCTACACCTATTTCACGTCGCGCCGGCCTCATCTGGGGGAGATCGGCCTCGAATGCTCCCGCTCCGGCGCGGCCGCCGCCGCTCTGTGGCTGACGCTGAAGCTGCTGCCGCTCACCCCGGACGGGCTCGGGGCGGTGCTCGCCGCCGGGCGGCGGGCCGCCGTCCGCTGGGCCGAGCTGATCAGCGCCTCCGCGTACCTGGATCCGTACCAGCCTCCCGAACTCGACATCGTGACGTACCACCCGGCCGCCCCGGGGGGTTCGCCGCCGCGCCTGTCCCGCGTCGGCGTGGCGAGCAAGGAGGTGATGCACCGGGGGATGAACGCCACGCAGGACCCCGTCTTCCTCAGCGTCGCCCGTGTCACCGCCGGCGCGTTCACCGCCCGCCGCCCCGATGCCGTCGCGGACGACGACACCACCCACGTGTTGCGCAGCGTGCTGATGAAACCGGAGAGCGAGCTGTATCTGGAGCGCCTGCACCAGCGGGTGGAGCAGCTGGCCAAGGCGTCGTGGCCTGCCCCGCAGGTTCGGCTCGCGGCACATCAGCCGGGGCAGGAGCGGCCGTGCGAGAGGTGAGTGAGCCCGTGCGTCCTGCCGGGCGGGCCGCGGGGGACATCGAGGGCATCGACGCGCGGACCGGTCTGCGGCTCCTGGCCGGCCTGGTCGACGAGGTCGTGTGGCTCGACCACTGCCCCGCCGTGAGCGCCTCGTTCCAGCCGGCGCCCGCCTGGCTGCGGCACGAACCGGTCTCCGCCTGGCAGCCCTTGCCGGCGCCCCCGGCCGGCCGGCCGCCGTGCCCGCCCGATCCGCGCCGCATCTGCGTGTCCTTCGCTCCCGAGCACGGCGACAACGCCCGGACCTGGGCCCGTACGCACGGCTACCGGCTGCTGGCCCCGGACGCCGGCGTCACGGCGTGGGCCGCCGACAAGATCAGTGCCACCGGGCTGTTCGCCGAGGCCGGGGTTCCCGTCCCGCCGTTCCTGGTGATCCCCGCGGCCGGCCGCGAGCCGGCGCAGGCGTACTGGAGCGGCCGGTGGCGGCGGGCCGTCGCGCAGCGGGCGGCGAACAACCTCCTCGGGCGCGGGACGGTCCTCGTCGACGGGCCGTCGGCCCTGGGGGCCTGCCTGGACGCCTGGCCGGACGAACCCGTCAAGCTCAGCCGCTTCGCTCCCGGGATCTCCCTGACCGTCACCGCGTGCGCCGGGCCGGACCGGACCGTCGTCTCGGCGGTCTCCCACCAGCTCGTCGGGCTGGCCGAGCTGGCCGCCTCCTGGGGCGCGCACTGCGGCAACCAGCTCGTCGGCCCGGCCGACCTGCCCGAGGGGCTGTACGGGCAGGCCCGAGCCGCCGCGCACCGGGTGGGCGAGGTCCTGCGAGGACGTGGTTTCCGCGGTGTCTTCGGCCTGGACCTGGTGGAGGACGGCGGCCGGCTGCGGGCCGTCGAGGTCAATCCGCGCTTCCAGACGGTCGTGTCCCTGGTCCAGGCGGCCGAGGGCGCGGCGGGCCTGCTGCCCTCCCTGGGGCTGCACGTCCTGTCCTTCCTCCTTCCCGCCCTGCCCCCTGCGGCCGCCGCACCGCTGCCGGCCGGCCTGCGCCACAGTCAGCTCGTGGTGCACGCCCCTGCGGACGCCGTGGTGCGCCGCCCGGCCCCGACGGGGCGCTACCGCAGGGACGGACGCGCGGTGACGGGACCGCTGCCCGGGCCGCCCGTGGTCTCCCGGCTGGCCGACGACGAGGCCCTGTGGTGGGCCGTCGCCCGCTCCGGGCCGGTGACCGCGGGCCAGGAGCTGGCGCTCGTCCAGTTCCCGCGGCCGGTCGCGGGGCTGCGGCCCCGCCCGCACCTGCGGCCCGGCGCCTCGGCCTGGATCGCGGCCCTCGCCCGGGACGCGGAGAAGGAGGACGGGACCACCGCGGACGAGCCCGACCCGCTGCCCCCGCTGCGGCTGGACGAGCGGCGGATGCGCGAGGCAGGACGCCACGCCGTCGAACTCGTCATCGACCGGATGACCACCCCCGGCTCCCGGCCGCCCTGCCACGCCCCCTCGCCCGGCGCCCTGCGGGCCCGCCTCGACGAGCCCCTCCCCGAACACGGCACCCACGACCTGCCCGGCCTCCTCGACCACGTCGCCGAGCGGGCACTCGCCGAGGCGACCCGGCTGGACCACCCGCGCTGCTTCGCCTTCGTGCCCTCCACCGGCAACTTCCCGGCCGTGCTCGCCGACGCGCTGGCCTCCGCCTACCTCTCCGTCCCCGGCGCCTGGCTCGTCGGAGCGGGCCCCACCCGGATCGAACTGACCACCCTGCGCTGGCTGAAGACGTTCCTGGGCCTCCCGGACGGTCACGGCGGCCTGTTCGTCAGCGGCGGTTCCACGGCGAACCTGACCTGTCTGGCCGTCGCCCGCGACCACCGGCTCGGCGGCCGGCCGCAGCCGGACGCCCGGCTGTACTGCTCCTCCCAGGCGCACCCTTCCGTCGCCCAGGCGGCGCACCTTGTGGGCCTCACCCGCGAACAGCTCACCGTCCTGCCCCCGGACGACGCCCTGCGCCTGGACGCCGGCGCCCTGGCGGAGCGCATCGGCCACGACCGGCGTGCGGGGCTGCGTCCCTTCGCCGTCGTCGCCACGCTCGGCACGACCGGCACGGGGGCCGTCGACCCGCTCGACCGCCTGGCCGACGTGTGCCAGGAGGCAGGCCTGTGGCTGCACGTCGACGGCGCCCACGGCGCGGCCGTCGCCGGCACCTCACGCGGTCACCCTCTGCGGGACGCCCTCGGCCGGGCCGATTCCCTCACCGTCGACCCGCACAAGTGGCTGTTCCAGCCCTACGAGATCGGCTGTGTCCTGCTGCGGCGTCCCGAACTGCTCCCGGAGACCTTCGGCGTGGCGCGCCACGCCCTGGACCAGGGGTATCTGCGACCGGCCCATCCGGTCGACCCGGCCTGCGAGGAGGTCAACCTCTCCGACTACGGCCCGCAGCAGAGCCGCGGTCTGCGCGCCCTGAAGCTCTGGCTCTCCCTGAAGACCTTCGGCGCCGCAGCCTTCCGCCAGGCCATCGAGCAGGGAGCGGGCCTCGCCGAGTACGCCGCCGGGCTCGTCGAGGCCCATCCCGAGCTGGAGCTGGTCACGCCGCCGAGCCTCGCCATCCTCACCTTCCGCTACCGGCCCCGGGACGCCTCGGCCCGGGACGCCGACGCGGCGCAGGCGCACATCAGCCGCAGGGTGTGCGCCGACGGCGGAGCCGTCCTGCTCACCACCACGGTGCGAGGAGCCACCGTGCTGCGCATGTGCACCATCAACCCCGCCACTACCCGTGCCGATGTCGCATACGTCCTGGACCTGGTCACCCGCTACGGCCGCGAGACCTGACACGACGAACGGCCGCGCGGTCAGACGATCACCAGCGCCGACGGGCCGGTGATCAGGCCCACCCCGCCCTTCGCGACGCACTTCAGCGGATCGAGCGTGGCCTGCAGCCCCGGCGAGGCCACCGTCCGTCCCGTGAACTTCCCCTTCGTCACCCGGCCCACGACCAGGACGACCGCCTGCCCGGCCACCTGCTGGACGTTCCCCATGCGGTACACGACCGTCGTCTGCTCCCCCGTGTTCCAGGTGATCCGCTCGACAGTGGTCGCATCGGAGAAGAAGCAGCCGTTCCACCCGCCGCCGCTGATCGAGGACGTCCCCGACCGCAGCGCCGGGTCCGTGGAAACACAGCTGTACGCGCCGCTGCCGCGGATCCGGGTCCGCTGCGCCGCCGTCGACAGGCCGGGCGAGAACGAGATGGTGTTGCTGCCCGCGCAGCTCACGGCAGCGCGCGATGCGTGTGCCGACGCGTCGGGCGCCGCGTGCAGCAGCGCGGCCAGCGATGCCGCCACCACGCACCCGAGCCTGTGGCCCCACGAGAACCGTCCGCCCATGTCTGCCCGCCCCTCCCGCCATGCCACCGCGTACCGACGGCAGCATCCTTGCGTTCCGGCCTGCAGGACGTCCGGCGCACGACGCGGAAACCGGCGACGAGCAGCAGCACGGCGTCCCCGGGCGGCGCGGGAGTCCGCCCGCACGCCCCGCGCCGCCGTGATCAGACGGAGGCGGTGATGCGCGCCCGGGTGATGAGCCGGTCCAGGAGCGAGAGCAGGCAGCCGCGGACGTCCTCCCGGGAGCGGGCGTCGAGCAGGAGGACGGGGGTCTGCGGGTCCTTCAGGTGGAGGGCGGCCCTGATCTCCTCGGCGGTGTACGACTGCTCGCCGTTGAAGCAGTTCGCGCCGACGATGAACGGCAGCCCGCGGTTCTCGAAGAAGTCGATGGCGGGGAAGCTGCGGTCCAGCCTGCGGGTGTCGACCAGGACGATCGCCCCGAGCGCCCCGTGCAGCAGGTCGTCCCACATGAACCAGAAGCGTTCCTGGCCCGGTGTGCCGAAGAGGTACAGGACCACTCCGGCGTCGGCGAGGGTGATGCGGCCGAAGTCCATCGCGACCGTGGTCGCCGTCTTGCTCTCGATGCCGTCGAGGTCGTCGACCCCGACGCCCGCGGAGGTCAGCCGCTCCTCGGTGCGCAGCGGGTCGATCTCGGAGATCGCCTCGACCAGGGTCGTCTTGCCGACACCGAAGCCGCCGGCTATGAGGATCTTGACGGGGGACGCTTCCGCTGCGGCGGTGCCGGCGGTGTCAGAGGCGGGCAAGGTTGTCCTTGATTTTCATGAGCAGGTGGACATTGGAGGTCTCGGAGGCGTCCAGCGGCGGCCGGTGGCGGATCAGACCGCGCTCCAGCAGCTCGCCGAGCAGGACCACCATGGGAGTCAGACGCATCCCCATCCGGGCGGCGATCTCGGCGACCGCCCGTCCGTTCGGCGGCGCGCACATGGTGAGGATCTCCTGCCATTCGGTGGGCAGGCTTCCGTGACCGTGGCCGTGCTTGGCGTCCGCGGCTGCCGTGATCACGGTGTCCATCGTCAGAGCGTGCCGGGATGCAGCCGTACGCCCGTCGGTGAGGGCGTACAGCCGCGTCCGGCGGCGCCGTCCGGGCCGGGGGTCGGTCGCCATTACGCCGTGGGCGCTTGCGAGCGCTCGGGGGTGTCCAGCCACTCGCCGAGCGCCTGCGCGGCGCGGACCGTCTCGCCACCCAGTTCTCCGAGCCGTGCCTTGCGGGAGGCCACGACGATCAGCGTGCTGCCCGATCCGCACCCGACGATGCACAGGTACCGCTCGTCCATCTCGACGAGTTGGCGGATCACCCCGCCGCCGTCGATCTCGCGCGAGATGGCCTTCATGGTGGAGGCGATACCGGAGGCCGCCGCGGCCACCCGCTCGGCCTGGTCCCGCTCCACCATGTAGGCGCTGAGCTTGATCCCGTCGTTGGCGAGGAGCACGGCTCCCTGGATGCCGGCGATCCTGCTCAGGTTGTTGTCCAGGATGCTGTAGATCGCATCGTTTTGTGTCGTCGTCATGGCTGGTCCTGTCGGAGCTCGAGTTCCACTTGCCGGGTGCTGTCTTCGTAGTCCGCCCAGGCGTCGGCCACCTCTTCGGGCGTGGCGGCGTCCCGGGCGACCGGTTCGGCCGCACGCGGCTCGCGCAGCGGCCGGGCGATGTGGGTCTGCGGGATGCGCTCGGGGAGGGCCGGCCGGCCGGGGACCTCCCCCGGGACGCCGGGGCCGGGGGCAGGGGCGGGGCCGGGGGCGGGGACCGGAGCGGGGGCGTTTGCCGGAGCACTGCTCCGCTGCCGCACGACGAGCTTCGGCAGCCGCTCCTCGGCGGGCCGCGGCAGGGGCGCGGACTCCTTGGCCGGCTCGGGCGCCGCGGCGCTCGGCCGGGCCGCCGGCACGAGGTGCTCACTGGGGACGATCACCACGGCGGACGTTCCGCCGAACGCCGACCGGCGCAGCGTGACCGTCGCACCGAGCTGGTCGGCGAGGTGGCCGACCACGAAGAGGCCGAGCCGGTGCGCGTTGCGGGCCAGTACGGAGTACGGCGGGGCCGAGTGCAGCCGGTCGTTCATCTCCTCGTACCTCTCGGCGCTCACCCGGGGGCCGCGGTCCTCGATCTCGATGCACAGACCGTCGCCGACCAGTTCGGCCCGGATGGAGACCCGTGCCGTCGGCGGGGAGAAGCGCGTGGCGTTGTCCAGCAGCTCTGCCAGGAGGTGGCTGAGCTGGCTGATCACGCCGGCCTCCACGCTGGTCTCGTCCATGGCGTGCCGGTCGATGCGCCGGAAGTCCTCGACCTCGGCGGCCGCCTCCCGCAGCAGGTCGGCGATGCGCATGGGCTCCATGTGCGGGTCGGAGATCTCGCCGCCGGCCAGGATGAGCAGGTTCTCGATCTGCCTGCGCATGCCCACCGTGAGCTGATCGGACCTCATGAGCTCGGCGAGGAGTGCCTCGTCCTGGCCGAAGGTGTCCTGGATGTGCTCGGTGAGGGCGAGCTGCCGGCTGACCAGGTTGCCGGTCCTCGCGGCGATGCCGGAGGCGAACACGCTGAAGCCCTGTCGCTCGTCGGCGAGCTTGCGGTGTCCCTCGACGGATACGGCGACGGCGCGGGCGAAGGCGTCGCTGATCCGTCCGACCTCGTCCTGTTCGCCCCTCGGCCGCGGCAGTGCGTCGGTGCCGACGTCCTCTCCGCGCTGGAGGCGCTCCACGATGCCCGGGAGCGTCTCCTCGGCGACCGCCACCGTGCGGTCGTGGAGGGAGCGCAGGCGGCGCAGGACCGAGCGCGTGGTGAAGGCCACGACGGCGACGACCAGCAGGAGGGCGGCACCACTTGCGGCCACCAGCAGGACGACCTGGTTCTCCAGCTGCGCCGCGCGGTCGTCGGCGTGGTCGAGCAGCTCCTGCAGCTCGCTTTCGTCGAGCGTGTTCAACTGGGCGGAGAAGGTGCCGTGGGCCGCCCGCCAGTCGCCGACGTCCGGTGGCAGCACGACGCCGGAGGGGACGTCCCGGTGCTCGGAGACGATCGCGTTCTCGATGCGGGACTTGGTCTGCCAGGCGTTCGAGGTGAGGATGCGCTGGAGGGCGTCCTGGTCGTCGAGGGGCAGGTCGAGGGTGATCGTGTCGTACAGGTAACCGCTCGCGCCCACGGCTTCGACGAATTCACGGAACCTGGCGGATGTCAGCTTTGCCGAGGGGCCCGCCAGCGCGAGGATGGCATCCTCGCGAGCCACCGCCTCCGCTGCCGAGAACAGGGCCACGAGGGAGGCCGCCTCCTGCGCGAGCCCGCCGTCGTCGACGTGGTTGAACTCTCCGAGGCAACGGATCGTTCCGCTGATCACGTCGGTGTAGTAGTCGACGGCATCGTCCGGGCTGCCGCGGCGTGCGTCGGCGCGTTCGCGCTGAGCGCCCAGGTCGGCCAGTCGCCGCGTGATGTCGCGAAGGCGGTCCTTCCCTCGGTCGGAATGGATCTGATCGGGGTCCGACGACTTCAGGAACACGGCCACGGCCCGGTCGGTGTCGGCCCGGCGGTCGCGCAGGTCGGCACTGGAGACGGGCGTGCCGGACCACCACCCGGCGGTGACCGCGCGCTCGGACTGCAACGCGGTCATGAGCCGGTACAGGGGTACGCCGGTCTGCCGGCCGGCCACCACGTCCTTGCGCAGATGCCGGGACTCCTGCACCGAGCGGTCGGAGCTGATGAGAACCTGGACCCCCATCGCCACGGTGGGCACCACTGCGAGCGAGACGAGCAGGGTGCGCAGGCGCACGGCCCGTCGTCGCCTTCTGCGTACCGGCTCGCCCGGGCCTTCGGATCCTGTGGGAGTCATCAGTCCTCGTCAAACACAGCCGGCCATTTCCGAGTGGGTGCCGATCATAACCAGCCAACTCCAGAAGCATCGGTTGAGGTTGGTGCGCAGGGCTGGTAACGGCACTCACGAGGGGTTCATTGCCGGTTGCGTCGATTGCCGACTGTGCCCGGAGATCGAGCGGATCGCGCGCCGAGGGCACCAGGGGACGAGGCCGGCGAGGAAGTCCCCGCCGGCCTGCCTTCGCGCTTCCCACCGGTCAGAGCGGAAGGGCCCCCGCATCGATGACCTCCGCGTTCAGCTCGCACCAGGCGGTGGAAGTGCCACCGGAACGAGCGCGGTTGCCGAAGCGGAGGTACAGATGGCCGTCGGGTTGGTGACAGACGACGTACCCGGTGAAGGAGCTGCCGTGGCACGTGATCGATGCGCCGTGCCCCTGGCTGCCCCTGTGGTATTGCCACGAATCGCAGGAGAAGGATGACGCCGCGGTGTGGTCGGACGCCGAGGCCGAAGCGGGTGCTGCGCCGGTCACGGCACCCGCACCCGTGAGGGCGAGCACAAGGCCCGCGGTTGCGGCCCGGAAGCAGATTTTCATGTGCCCTCCTGTCGATGTCCTGTCGATGTCCTGTTCGATCGGTGCGGAAGGGGACGCTACCCCCGGGTACCCGCACCGGGTAGCACCGGATCCGCACCGGAACGGAGTTGGCCGGGAACGGTTCATTCCGCCCGCCGGCCCGCCCGGCTGGCCGGTCACCCCACCCGCGCGGCGAACGCTTCGTACGCCCTCTCGTCGAAGAGAACGAAACGGACCTCCTCCACCGTCGTCACCGCCTGGCGCACTGCCGCCACCGCGATGCGGGCGGCGTCGTCCATCGGCCAGCCGTAGATGCCCGTGGAGATCGCCGGGAAGGCAACCGTCCGCGCACCGAGCTCGTCGGCCACCCTCAGCGACTCGCGGTGGCAGGACGCCAGCAGCTCCGAGCGGTCCTCGGTCGCCGACCACACCGGGCCCACCGTGTGGATGACCCACCGGGCCGGGAGGCGGCCGGCGGGGGTGGCCACTGCGTGGCCCGTGGGGAGGCCCTTGCCGTAGTGGGAGGCGCGCAGGGCGCGGCAGGCGGCGAGGATGTCGGGGCCGCCGGCGCGGTGGATGGCTCCGTCGACGCCGCCTCCGCCGAGGAGGGAGGAGTTGGCGGCGTTGACGACGGCGTCGACGTGCTGGCGGGTGATGTCGCCGCGGGCGAGGGTGAGGGTGGTCATGGGTTCCATGGTCGCCCACCGCCCGTCGCACGGTATCGATCTTTCTTGCGTCCGGTCGCCTACTCGGTGCACCATGCCGCGATGGAAGGTGGATGATCCGTGACGGAACGTGACGAGAGCGGGAGCCGGACGGGCGTGGTCCGGCGGTGTGGTGACGGTTCGTCGTGATGGTGGTGCGGTGGCGGCCGAGGTCCGGTGAGGGGCGCGGTGCGGGGCGTCCGCCGGGCCTGCGGGAGCGGTGCGAGCAGCGGGTGCGGGCGCTGGGGCTGCCGCATGCGGAGGCTCTGACGGTCGAGGACGTCTGCGGGCACATCAGCCGCCTGCACGGCCGGCCGATTCATCTCATGGCCCTGGAGCTGCCGGTGGGCAGCCCGGACGGGCTGTGGGTCTCCGCGGAGAACGCGGACTACGTCATTTTCGAGCGCCGGCTGGCGCCGGTCCACCAGCAGCAGGTGATCCTGCACGAGATCGGTCATCTGGTGTGCGACCACGAGGCGGCGCCGGTGCTCTCGGCGGACTCCTCGCGCCTGCTGCTGCCCTCGCTGGACCCGGAGATGGTGCGCCGGACGCTGGGCCGCGAGCACGAGCACTCGGAAGTGGAGATGGAGGCGGAGCTGGTGGGGTCGCTCATCGGGCGCCACATCAGTTCCTGGACCGCGCAGCGGCCGTGGTCCGTGCCGCCGGAGGCGCAGGAGCTCGCCGCCCGGCTCGCCGCCCTTCAGTCCCCGACCCACCGAGGGAGAAATGAATAGCGTCCTGTATCCGGTCTGCGCCGTCGTCGCGTTACTGGCACTGCTCTACAAGGTGCGCGTGCTGCGCACCGACAGATCGCCCACGCAGCTCGCCCTGACGGGCAACTTCGTGCTCCTGTTCATCACGTACACCGTGTCCACACCGACCGTCTGGGTGGCGACCAGCAAGACCGTGGGCATCGTCAACTTCTCGGGTCTGCTCACGCAGAGCTGTGTGGTGCTGATGTCCGCCTGCCAGCAACTGGTGCTGCTGCACCTGACGTACGAGCGCGAGGTGGCCCGGCGCAAGGCCGTGCCGCGGCTGCTGGGGCTGGCGCTGGCCCTGGTGGCGATGGTGACGCTGTTCTCGGCGGCGACCGTCGAGCGGGAGGCGCCGAACGACTTCGCGCTCTCGCACGCGCAGTACTACCCGGCCTACATCGTCGTCTACTTGCTGGCCTATTCGGCGAACCAGATCGACGTCGGCCTGCTGGGCTGGCGCTACGCGAGGATCGCCGCCGCGCCGTGGCTGCGGCGCGGGCTGTACCTGATCGCGCTCACGCTGCCGTTCGCCCTGGTCTACAGCGCCTGCCGGGCGGCGGACGTCGTGGCGGGGCAGTTCGGCACGAGCGGGCGCGCCTGGGAGCCGGTCGCCCAGGTGTCCGTGACGATCGCCACGATCACCAAGACGGCGGGCTGGACGATCCCCGACTGGGGCCGGCACCTGAGCACGCTGGCCGAGCGGTGGCGCGACCGGCGGGCCCTGCGGCAGCTGTCCGGATTGCACCGCGAGGTGACGGCGCTGGTGCCCGAACCGGTGATCCCGCTGGACACGCGCGCCGACGTGCGCACACGGCTGTACCGCACGGTCGTCGAGATACGGGACGCCCAGTGGGCGCTGCGCACCTGGATGGACCCGGCCGTCGGGCACGCGGCGCGCGAAGCCGCGGCCGCGGCCGGGCTGGCGGAGCAGGACGCGGCCGCCGCCGTGGAGGCGGCCCTGCTGCGCGACGCGCTGCGGGCGAAGGCCGCCGGGAGGCGGCCGGAACAGCACGCGGACACCCCGCGCGTGGCCGAACCCGAGGACCTGATGGCCGAGCTGGACTTCCAGCGCCGGCTGGCCCGGGCGCTGCGCTCCAGCCCCGTCGTCGAGGAAGCCCTGACCACCCCGCCCCGCCCCCGTGCCGAGGAAACCGCATGACCTCCCCCGCGTCCCCGTTGCCCATGCCCTTCGACGAGGCGTTCTTCGCCGACCCCCATCCGGTGTACGCGCGGCTGCGCGCAGCCGGTCCCGTGCACCGGGTGGCGACGCCCGACGGTGCGCCCGTGTGGCTCGTCCTGCGCGAGGCGGACGTCCGCGCGGGGCTGACCGACGAGCGGCTGTCGGTGAACAAGGCCCGCTCGCGCAACGGCTACCGGGGCTTCGCGCTGCCGCCGGCCCTGGACGCCAATCTGCTCAACATCGATCGCGCCGACCACCTGCGGCTGCGCCGCCTGGTGTCCCAGGCGTTCACCCCGCGCCGCGTCGAGGAGCTGCGCGCGCGCATACGCCTCGCCGCCGGGCAGCTGGCCGACGGCCTGGCGGAGCGGGCCGCCGCCGGCGGGTCCGTGGACCTCGTCGCGGCGTACGCCAACCCCCTGCCGCTCGCCGTGATCGGCGACCTGCTGGACGTGCCGGAGGGGAGCCGGAGCGCGTTCTCCTCCTGGGTGGGGGCGATGTTCGACCCGGCGTACCCGGGGCAGGTCGCGGAGTGCGTCGGGCACATCCACCGCTTCCTGCTGGACCTCGTCGCGGCGCGGCGCGCCGCCCCGGGGACCGACCTGCTGTCGGCGATGATCGCGGCGCGGGACGAGGGCGACCGGCTGAGCGAGGAAGAGCTGGTGTCGCTGGCGTTCCTCATCCTCTTCGCCGGCAGCGAGAACACCCAGCACGTGATCTCGGGCGGCCTGCTGACCCTGCTGCGGCACCCGCGGCAGCTGGCCGAGGTGCGCGCCGATCCGGGCCTGCTGGAGGCGGCGGTGGAGGAGATCCTGCGCCACGCCCCGCCCAACCAGTGGGCCATCCGCCGCTTCCCCACCGAGGACGTGGAGATCGCGGGCGTGCGCATTCCGGCGGGCGACACGGTGATGCTGGGCATCGCCGCCGCGGGCCGCGATCCCGAGCGCCATCCGGAGCCGGACGTCTTCGACATCCACCGCGCCGACAAGCAGCACCTGGCCCTGGGGCACGGGCTGCACTACTGCCTCGGCGCGCCGCTGGCCCGCCTGGAGACACGGATCGCGCTGGAGACGCTGCTGGGGCGGTTCGCCCGCATCGAGCTGGCCGCGGCGCCGCGGGAGCTGCGGCGGCGCGCCTCCTTCCGGTCGCACGCGCTCAAGGAGCTGCCGCTCCTGCTGGGCTAGGCCGTGTCCGGCGGATCCCGTAGCGCCCCGTAGGGGCGCGGGGAACTGCGCGACAAGCCACGACGCGCCCGCAGACGGAGTTCCGGGCTTCGCCGGGCCCCGGGGTAGTGCGTCGGCTGCGGGCCGTCGGTGGCCGATCGCGCAGTTCCCCGCGCCCCTGACGGGGCGCTGCCCGGCCCCGGCGGGGCGCAGGACAAGGACACCGCCCGGCGGCGCGGGCGCTGCCGGGCGGTGCGGGGAGCCGGGGTCCGTCAGGAACAGCCGTCGTGCTTGAGGGCGAACCACGTCTTCGGGCCGATGATGCCGTCCGGGTCGAGGCCGCAGTACGTCTTCTGGAAGTCGACGACGGCGTTCTCCGTCTCGCTGCCGAAGTCGCCGTCGATGCCGTACTTCGGCAGCTTCTCGCCCCAGTGCAGCAGCAGGCACTGTGCCTGCTTCACGTACCGGCCCGAGCTGCCCCGGGAGAGCTGGGGCTCCTTGCCGTCGGAGTAGTTGCATCCGTACGGGCCCGGTACGGCGCTGACCGCCGTCGGCGTGCCGGTGACGGCCGCCTGGGCGGGGACGGCCACGGCCGTACCGGCCAGCACGATGCCGGAGAGGGCCAGGGTCGTGGGCAAAGTGCGGAGCTTCATGCTCGTCCTTCCTCGATGGACACGACGGACACGTGAGGGCCTTGCTTTGCCGGTGGGTATCCTCCTGGCCGCGTCCGGCGGGCACGAGGCGGATTCCGGCCGATCGGGGCCTGTGGTCCGGACCTTCGGCCGGGCGCGCGCACGGTAACAGCCGCCGGCGGGGGTGCCCGCCGATTTGTCACATGCCGAGGAACCTCGTTCCGCGTTCCCGCCCGGCGGCTAGCGTCGCCGATCGTCCGATGAGACGGCACCGAGGAACGAGGGAGGCGGCGCCATGCGGCGTATGCGTCCGGCCCCTGCCATCACCGCGCGCCTGGCCGGTTTCCGGGGCCGGCGCGCCGGCCCCGAGGCCGCGGTGGGCGGGGCGGGTGCGGGCCGGGTGCTGGGCACCTGGCTCGTGGTGGGGGCGCTGGCCGCCACCCTGGTGGCGCTGATCGTGCCGGTGACGTTGTTCCCGGCGGCGCGGCCGGCGGCCGCGGGTGCCGCGGTGGCCCCGGCGTGGAGCGACGACGGCCAGGGGGTGCGCGAGAGCGCGTACGGCCCGCTGACGGCGCTGGACCGCGACTTCGTGCGCAAGGTGCGGCTGGCGGGCCTGTGGGAGCAGCCGGCCGGCCGGCTGGCCCGCGAGCGGGGCACCACCGCCACCGTACGGGCCGCGGGCGAGCACCTGATCGGCGGGCACGCGGAGTTGGACCGGCGCTCGGTCGACACGGCGCGGATGCTGGGCATATCGCTGCCGGACCGGCCCACGGACCAGCAGCAGGGGTGGCTGGAGCAGATCCGGGCGGCGCAGGGCGCCGACTTCGACCGCGTCTTCGCCCAGGTGGTGCGCGCCGCGCACGGCAAGGTCTTCGGCCTGGTGGCGCTCGTGCGGGACCGCACGGGCAACGCGCTGGTCCGGGAGCTGGCGACGCGCGCGAACACCGTGGTGCTCGACCACATCACCGTCCTGGAGGGCACGGGCGTGTCGGGTGTTGCCAACGCCCCGGCCCAGTCCCCTCCGCCGGACCCGGTCCCGCCCCTCGCCGGGATGCCGCCGCACAGCGACCAGGAGATGAAGTGATCGCATGATCCCCACCACACGGCCCCGCACCACACGACAGGGCCACAAGTTCCGTGCACCGCTGAAGGTGCGGGCGCTGGCCGCGGCCGCCGCGCTGCTGCTGGGCGGCGGCGGGACGGCGGTGATCGCGGCCAACGCCTCGGCCGGCAGCACGCACCGGCAGCCCGGGCACGCCGGGGCCGGGGCCCACGACGCGGCCCCGGCCGGCGCGGTGGCGAACACCATCGCGTGTCCCGACGTCGGCGACCGGTTGCCGCCGGTGCCCGACGCGGCCCGGCAGCGCGTCTCGCAGGGCCTGGCCGACCTCGACGCCCAGGTGGCGCGGGCGTACGAGCGCACGACGGCGTCGGGGTCGGCCGGGGCCGGGGTGCTCGGCGAGCTGGAGCAGCAGCGCTCGGCGACCATCGGGCGGATGGCCGACGCCATCGGGGAGGGTTCGGCCAGGCCGTCGGACCTGATGGGGCTGAGCGCGTGCAGCGCCCGTACGGTGCGTACGCAGGCCGCTTCCGGCGAGCCCACCGTGCTGGGGGCGCCGATGCCCGGCGGCCCGGCCCCGGGGGACTTCGCGGACATCCGCAGCGCCCCGGTGAGCCGGCAGCCGGCGGCGCGCGGCGGGGGCTCCACGGGGACGTTCGTCTCCCGCTGCGGGCGCAACGAGAACGGCCACTTCAACTCCGACAACGTCATCGTCACCCCGGGGGTGAGCAACGGGGCGCACCACACGCACGACTACGTCGGCAACGTGTCCACGAACGCGTTCTCCACGGACGCCTCCCTGGCGGCCGCCAGCACCACGTGCACGAACGGTGACCTCTCGACGCACTACTGGCCGGTGCTGCGCGTCCTGGACGGCAAGGCGGCGCCCGATGCGAACGCGCCGGGCGGCGGGCACGACGGGAACATGGGCCGGATCCTGCGCCCCTCGTCGGTGACGCTCACCTTCCGCGGGAGCCCGGTGACGAAGGTGGCGGCGATGCCGCGGTTCCTGCGCATCATCACCGGTGACGCCAAGGCGTTCACCAGCGGCCCGCGCAACGCCAACGCGTCCTGGAGCTGCACGGGCTTCGAGGAGCGGCAGCTGAAGGACAAGTACCCGCTCTGCCCGCCCGGGTCGAACGTGGTGCGCACCCTGGCCTTCCAGAGCTGCTGGGACGGGCGGTCCACCGACAGCGCCAACCACCGCACGCACGTGGCCTTCGCCCGGCAGGACGGTTCCTGCCCGCGCGGCTTCACGGCGGTGCCGCAGCTGGTGCAGCGCCTGACCTACGACGTGCCGGCGCGCACCGCGTTCGCGGTCGACAGCTTCCCCGAGCAGCTGCACAAGCCCGTCACCGACCACGGCGACTTCATCAACGTCATGCCGCAGGCGCTGATGGCGAAGGCGGTGGGCTGCATCAACGGCGGGCGCCGCTGCTGAAGCGCGCGCCGGCGACTCCCGGCGCCGGGTGCTCCCCATTGCCCCAGCCGCCCGGTGCCGGGGAAGAAGGCGGGCCGGTCCTCCCACCAGGAGGACCGGGCCGCCGCGGTGCGTCGTGGGTGCCGGCCGGCCCTCACAGGCCGTTGACGCGGGCCCGGCGGCCCGGGCCCAGCGGACGGATGCCGGTGCCGGCGGCGCGTGCGCGCCCGGACCCGCCGCGGGCGCGCGGCCGGCGGGACTGGGCCAGCAGCCGGCGGCTGCGCAGGGCGAGCTCCAGTTCGAAGCGGGTGCGCGGCTCGCGCAGGGCGGGGCCGAAGAGCTTCTCGATCTGGCGCAGGCGGTAGCGCACGGTCTGCGGGTGGACCTGCAGGGTCCGGGCGGCCTCGGGGGCGGCGCCGCTCTCCAGCCAGGCCAGCAGGGTGTCCTCCAGGCGTTCGCTCTGCCGGGGGGTGAGCCCGTCGAGGGGGCCGAGCCAGCGGTCGGACAGGGCGCGGGCGAGGGACTCGTCCTGGAGCAGCAGCAGGTCCGAGAGGTGGTCGTCGACGAAGACGGGGCGCCGGCCCTCGCCGGCCGGGGCGGCGGGGGTGAGCGCGAGCAGGCGGCGGGCCCAGCGCAGGGAGGAGGCGGCGTCGGCGACGGGCACGGCGTGCCCGACGGCGGCCGTGCGGCTGCCGAGGACGGTGGTCAGGGCGGTGCGGGCCTCGGGGCCGGGGTCGGGGACCAGCAGGCAGACGTCGGTGTCGAGGATGCCGAGCAGGCCCGGCCCGAGGGCGGCGTCGAGCTGGGCGGTCAGGTGGGGGGTCTCGGTGGCGGAAGGATTCGCCAGGATCACCGCCCGCGCCCGGCCGGGCAGCGGCCAGCCGGCCGCCCGGGCCAGCTCGCCCAGGGCCTTGGCGGGCAGGCAGCGCTCCTCGGCGAGGGCGGCGAAGAGCGCCTGGCGGGCCCGGGCGACGGGCATGGTGGTGACCACCCGGCCGGCCGGGCGCGCGGGCGCGGGCAGGGCCTGGCGGGCGGCGGCGCCCACCCGCAGTCCGAGGGCCAGGATCAGGGCCTGTTCGACCGCCGCCTGCGCCACGTCCCTTCCGAGCCTCTCCACGGCCGGCGCGAAACCCGGTGTGTTGCGCAGCAGTTCGTCGACCGTGCGGGCCGCGACGGCGGGGAGTTCCCTGCGCAGGACGCGGGTCCATTCGCGGCGTGGCCGTGACCAGATGCGGTTGAGCATGTCGCACATCGTCTACCTCCGGACTTTTGCACCGGACAAGCGATCCGAAGAGGGGTTCGGATCCGCTCGCCTGAGTGGGCATCATCGACAGCCCTCCGCCGTCTCGGGGTGCCCATGCGCGAATTTGTCACAGCGCGATAAAGCTTATGAAGGACTTGCGGAATTCAAGGATCCTGCTGGGCATTCGACCGCCCGGCAGCTGCTGCCGATGCGCGGGATTTTCCGGATTTCTCGAGTTACGCGGGCGCCCGCCCGGCTCGTCGCGGGCTGCCCCGCCGGAGGCCCCTATGTCCGTGTCCCATCCGTCCCCGCCGGCGCCCGACCTGTTGGCGGGACCCCCGGCGGGCCCGCCGCCCGGCGGGGTGCCCCCCGGGCCGCTCCCCCGCCGGCGCCTCGCGCCGCTCAGGTCGCGCCCGCGCTCGCGGCCGGCGAGCAGGCCCTCGGCGCGGCCCGCGCTGCCGGCGGCGATCCTGCTGCTGCTCGCCGTGGCGGCCCGGGCGGGGGTGGCGGAACGGACGCTGGAGTTCCTGGACTTCGGCGCCGGGGTGCTGGCGCTGGTCTCGCTGACCGCCACGGTGATGTGGGGGCTGGCGGCCACCGACCGGATGCTGCTGGGCTCGGCACACCGGCTGCTCGCCCAGGGGGTGCACCGCGGGCTGGCGGTGGCCGGCTTCGGCTTCCTGGGGCTGCACATCTGGGTGAAGGTGGCCGAGGGGCACACCACCGGGACGGCCGTGGCGGTGCCGTTCGCCGACGCAGGCCGGCCGCTGCTGGTCGGGCTGGGGACGCTGGCCGGCTACCTGTTCGTCGTCGTGGCCGTCACCGGTGCGGTGCGCAGCGCCTTCGCCTCGGTGGGCCGTTCGCGGGCCTGGCGGGCGCTGCACATGGGTGCGTACGTGGCCTGGGGGGCTGCGCTGGTGCACGGGCTGTACGCGGGGCGTGCGGCGCGCGTCTGGGTGACCGCCTCGTACGCGCTGTGCGTGGCGGGGGCCGCGGTGGCGCTGGTGCTGCGGCTGCGCCGGGCCCGGCGCGAGCGGGGTGGCGGCGCGTGAGCGGGCCGGTGCCGGCGCTGTGCGCGGTGGGGCCGCCGCGGCTGCTGGCCGGCCTGGACCGGCAGATGTGGGTGGACCGGGCGGCGCACCTGGCCCTGCACGGGCCGCCGCCCGCCCTGCCGGCCGAGGAACTGGCCGTGCTGGCGCAGGAGATCGACCTGCGCGGCCGCGGCGGGGCGGGGTTCCCCTTCGCCCGCAAGCTGCGGGCGGTGCGGGATTCCCTGCGGCGTACGCAGGGCGGTGCCGCGGTCGTGGTCAACGGCAGCGAGGGGGAACCGGGCTGCCTGAAGGACACGGCGCTGCTGTTGCACGTACCCCATCTGGTGCTCGACGGCGCGCTGCTGGCCGCCGGTGCCCTGGGCGCGCGGGAGGTGGTGGTCGGCGTGGCCCGCGAGGACGTGGAGGCCTCCGTGCGCCGTGCCGTGGGCGAACGCGCCGTTGAGGGTCAGGAGGTGCGCGTGGTGCGGCTGCCGGAGCGGTTCGTCACGGGTGAGAGCAGCGCGCTGCTGCGCGGGGTGGGCGGCGGCCCGGCCCTGCCGTCCGGGCGGCGCGTGCGGGCCAGCGACTCGGGCCTGGGCGGGGTGCCGACGTTGCTGTCCAACACCGAGACGTTCGCGCAGCTGGCGGTCGCCGCCCGGCTGGGTGCGACGGGCTTTGCCGAACTGGGGCTGCCGGAGGAGCCGGGCACGGTGCTGCTGACGGTCGCGGGGACGCACGTGGTGGAGACCCCGACCGGTCTTCCGCTGCCGTACGCCCTCCAGTTGTGCGGCACGGGCCCCGGGCAGGGGGTGCTGGCGGGCGGGTACCACGGCTCCTGGCTGCCAGCGGACGGTGCCCGCGCGGCGACGGTCTCCCGGGCGTCGCTGGCCGCGGCCGGCGCCGTCTTCGGGGCGGGGGCGCTGATGCCGCTGCCCGAGGCCACCTGCCCGGCCGGGGAGACCGCCCGGGTGGCCCGCTGGCTGGCGGCGGAGACCGCCGGGCAGTGCGGGCCCTGCTTCCGGGGCCTGCCGTCGCTCGCCGAGGGCCTGTACGAGGCGGTGCACGGAGGCGGCCGGGGCGCGTTGGAGGCCGTACGGGCCGGGCTGCGGGCGGTGGAGCGGCGCGGGGCCTGCGGCCACCCCGACGGCACCGCCCGCTTCGTGGCCTCCTCGCTGGAGGTCTTCGCCGAGGAGTTCGAGGCGCACGCGGCCGGCGCCGGCTGCGGGCGCCCGGTACTGGGCTCGCTGCCGCTGCCCGCGGGGCCGCGGTCCGCCGGGGCGGCGCGGGAGGGCGCCGCGCGGCCCGCTCCCGGTGAACGGCTGCTGGTCGACTGGACGTTGTGCCGCGGGCACGGCCTGTGCGCGGACCTGCTGCCGGGCCTGCTGCGGCTGGGCGCGGACGGCTACCCCGAGCGGGCGGCCATCGCCGTGCCGGCCCGGATGCGCCAGCGGGCGCTGCGCGCGGTACGCCGCTGCCCTGCCCTGGCCCTGCGCCTGGAGACGGGCTGAGCCGGGCGGCGCCTCCACGGCGATTTCCCTCGGCCTTTGAGTACTTGCGGGGCTCGTCCCCGTACTGACCGGTGGCGGCGCTGCCGCCGGGCCTTGCAGAAGAATCCCAGGAAGGAAGAGACGGACATGGACAAGCGGCACAGTGCCTCCCTGACGGCAGCAGCAGTGGCGATCGTGGCCCTGACGGCGGGCTGCGGCGGCAGCCCGGCGGCGCAGGGACGCACCGACGCCCAGCCGGCGGCGGACAGTTCGCAGGCCGGCGGGTACGGGTCGGGGTACGGCGGCAAGGGGTCGGGCAGCGGTGCGGCGGGCACGGCGCCGGACGCGACCGCGGGCATGCTGGCCGTCCGGCAGACGGCCGACCTGGGGCCGGTGGTGACCGACAGCAAGGGCTTCACGCTCTACCGCTTCGACAAGGACACCGCCAAACCCCCGGCGTCGCACTGCGACGGGGACTGCGCGAAGGCGTGGCCGCCCGTTCCCGCGGGCGACGCCTCGGCGGCGGCCGGTGTCAGGACCGGCGACCTGGGGCAGGTCGTGCGCGCCGACGGCTCGCGCCAGCTGACGCTGGCCGGCTGGCCGGTGTACCGGTACGCCAAGGACACTTCGCCCGGTGACGCCAAGGGCCAGGGGGTGGGCGGCACGTGGAACGCCCTGGCCCCCGACGGCGGCAAGGCGGGCAAGACGGGCGCCGGCAAGGACAACGGCGCCGGCAAGGACAACAAGGACGACAAGGGGGGCCAGGACGGCAAGGACGGCGCCGCGGGGTTGTCCGTCTCGGACAACCCCAAGCTGGGGAGGATCCTGGTCGACGGCCAGGGCCGGACGCTCTACCGGTTCGCCAAGGACAACCCCTGGCCGATGAAGTTCGGCTGCACGGGCGCCTGCCTGGACACCTGGAAGCCGGCGAAGCCGGCGGAGAAGGCCAAGGTCAAGGACGTTCCGGAGAAGCTGGTCAGCACGGTGACCCGGCCGGACGGCACGCAGCAACTGGCCATCGACTGCTGGCCGGTGTACTGGTTCACCGGTGACAGCGCGCCGGGGGACGTCAACGGCCAGGGCAAGCAGGGGCTGTGGTTCGCCGTGGACGACAAGGGCCACAAGGTCACCGCGGCACCGGCGACCTGAGGCCGCGCTCCGGCGCGCGCGGACGCGAGGGCCCCGGGCGGTGCACCGCCCGGGGCCGGGTGTGCGATCAGCTGCTGATCTGACGCGGCTTGCTGCCGCCGCTGATGGCGATCTTGCGCGGCTTGGCGTGCTCGGCGACCGGGATGCGCAGCGTCAGCACGCCGGCGTCGTAGTGCGCCTCGATGCGCTCCGTGTCCAGGGTGTCACCGAGGAACACCTGGCGGCTGAAGGTGCCCACGGGCCGCTCGGCCACCACCATCTCGACGCCCTCGCCCGCGGCGGGACGGCGCTCGGCCCTCACCGTGACGACGTTGCGCTCGACGTCCAGGTCGATGCTCTCGGGGTCCACGCCCGGCAGGTCGAGCTGGACGACGAAGGTCTCGCCCTCCCGGAAGGCGTCCATGGGCATGGCGGCCGGGTGGGCGGGCGTCCCGAGCAGCTGCTGGGTGAGGCGGTCGAGCTCACGGAACGGGTCGGTACGCATCAGCATCGGGGATCCCTCCTTGCGACTGCGTGAGACAAGCGGATGCGTCGCTTTCTTATATACTCCGACAGCAGAAAGCTGACAAGACCCGGCTCAACCCTGGGGACGTGGATGTCGCCGCCAGGGGTCGAAGACCGGGGGCTCCCCGGTCAGCCGGGCCCAGTCGGGGTCGTGGTCGCCCGGCACGAGCCGGCCGGCCTCGCGCCATCGCTCCGCCAGGGCCTGGAAGATGGGCGGGTTCTCCACCGCCTTCCGCCCGGCCTGACCGGCCGGGCGGGGTGACGGCACCGCGGCTGTTGGCAACTTCGTCACGCAGGGTTCAACGTGCACTACGCGATGAGGTCACCCGGTACGGCGATAGGACGAACAGGCGCGGGGTGCTGGATTTTCCTTTCTAGCGATGCGCGCCCATACGCGATCGCGATCCGACAATCGATGCCACGAGTCCGACCAGTCCCAGCGCTTCGGGTTTCATGCCCGGTGCGCACACCGCGACGACGACCACGACGATCACGATCGTCAGCGCGTCATACACCTGGTCGGCGAGAGGGTGCCGGCGGGGAGCGCTCCCACGCCGCCTTTCCTGGAACCTCTTGTGTCTGCCCTTCACGATCACTCCCCTGACTGTCGTGAACCGGGATACGACGGAACAAATACGTTTCCGCTTACCCGAAACTGTGCAGGCACGGCGATCCTTAATCAAATACAAAACAAATTAATCATCCACGTGTCGCAACACCATGAGAAAGGGGCGGCGGCACCGTTGAGGTGCCGCCGCCCCGGGAAAGCCGGTGCGTCCTGCCGTCAGTAGGCGGAGTTGACGTTGTCCATGGAGCCGTACTTGTCGGCGGCGTAGTTGCAGGACGCGACGATGTTGGCGACCGGGTCGTAGATGTCCCAGGAGGTGCCGTCGACGTGGTACGCCTTGAACGTCGGGTCGATGATCTGCAGCAGACCCTTCGAGGGGACACCGTTGACGGCGTTGACGTCCCAGTCGTTGATCGCACGCGGGTTACCGGTGGACTCACGCATCACGTTGCGCTTGATGCCCTCGTAGGAGCCCGGGATGTTCTTGGACTTCATGATGTCCAGAGCCTGGCGGATCCAGCCGTCCAGATTGTCCGCGTAAGCCTTCGGCGCCGCAGCGGCGGGCTTCAGGGCGGTGCGGGCCTCGGAGCGGGAAGCGGCCTGGGCACCACGCCCGGCGGCCTTGACCTTGGCCGACGCGTCGGCCTTGGCCTGGGTGGCAGCGGCGTCAGCGGTCTTCGCCAGCTCGGCGTCCTGGGTCTGACCGAAGGCCTCCGCGTTCCACGCCACCGGCTTGACCGGGGTGTGGGTGGCGGCGGTGGCGGCGGGGACGACGCCCAGCACGACACCCGTGGCACCGGCGGCGGTGAGGCCGGCAGCGATGAACTTGTGGGTCTTGGTCAGACGGGTATAGCCGGAGTGGTTGGAGCGCATGAAGGAGCTGAACCTCTCGATCGGGGATGCCGCACGAGCCCGGAAGCGGCGCATAAAGAAGCGCCGTTCTCGATCGGACGGCGCCGTGCGACCCAGCCATTCTTAGCGGCGCCCGAAACCCCCTGCAACGATGTGACCTACGACCCGGCGCCGTACCCACCGACGGCGAAGGGCCGTGACGTCCACCGACGTCAACGGCCCTCTTTCGTATGTGATCCACGCCCTATGGGCGTCCTCACGCCCCGCACCCCCCGCCGCTACGCGACGCGTGCACTCGTACGCGCGGCGCCGGGGGGCGGAAGCAGGCGCCGGGGCTACTCGACGATCTTGAGCAGCTTGTTGGGCGTCCCCTGACCGGGGTTGCTGATCTTGTCCGGCGTGGCCCCGGCCGTCAGGGCCTGGGCGACCTGCTCGGGCTTGGCGTCCTTGTGACCGCTCAGGTAGACGGCCGCCGCGCCGGTGACGTGCGGGGTGGCCATCGAGGTGCCGGAGATGGTCTTGGTGCCGGAGTCGCTGTCGTTCCAGTCGGACGTGATGTCCGTGCCCGGGGCGTAGAGGTCGACGACGCTGCCGAAGTTGGAGAAGTCGGACTGCTGGTCGTCCTTGGTGCTGGAGGCCACGGTGATGGCCTCCTTGACCCGGGCCGGGGAGCCCTTGCCCGCGTCGGTGGACTCGTTGCCCGCGGCGACGGCGAAGGTCACGCCGGAGGCGATCGCCTTCTGGACGGCGGCGTCGAGGGCCTCGTCCGCACCGCCACCGAGGCTCATGTTGGCGACCGAGGGGCCCTTGTGGTTCTTGGTGACCCAGTCGATGCCCGCCACGACCTGCTCGGTGGTGCCGGAGCCCTGGGCGTCGAGCACGCGCACGGCCACGATCTTCGCCTTCTTGGCGACGCCGTGCGCGGTGCCGGCGATGGTGCCGGCCACGTGGGTGCCGTGGCCGTTGCCGTCGTCGGCCTTGTCGTTGTTGTCGACGGCGTTGAAGCCGTACGCCGCCCGGCCGCCGAAGTCCTTGTGGCTGATGCGCACGCCGGTGTCGATGACGTACGCGGTGACGCCCTCGCCGGCGCCGTCCGGGTAGGTGTACTTGCCGTCGCCCTTGGTCTCGGTCTGGTCGATGCGGTCGAGCCCCCAGGAGGGTGGGGCCTCCTGGGCGGCGTTGATGGTGAAGCGGTGGTTCTGGACGACCTTGGCGACCGAGGGGTCCGCGGCGAGCCGCTTGGCCTCGGTGCGGTTCAGGCCGCTGGCCGAGAAGCCGTGCACGGCGGAGGAGTACGTGCGCTCCAGCTTGCCGCCGTACCGCTCCGCGAGGTCCTTGCCCTGGGCGGAGAAGGCGCCGTCGTGCGCCGCCGCCTTGCCGTCCTTGAGCAGGACGATGTAGCTGCCCTCAATGGCGCCCTTCGCGTCGGTCCCGAAGACCGTGCCCTCCGCGGGGGGCGTGGCCTCGGCGGGAAGGGTTAAGAGGGTTGCGCCGGCCGTGACGGCCACTGCGGCGGATATCGCAAGAGTGATCCGCCGCTTGCCGGCGCGCTTGTGGTGTGCCATGACGAGGGTTCCTCCTCGTGAGGTTGTGGGGGGACGTGCGTGTCGGCATGCGACACCCCGGAACCGAAGTGATCGGCTCCGGATGACCCGAAACCCTGTCAGCTTTGACGCGGGCAGATCAACACCTGAACCGAGGTGTGACATACGCAACGCCCCTGCGTAAATGCAAACCACAAGGAAACACGGCAAGTTGGGGCACGTGTTGGTGGGAAGCACTGTCACGTTTTACGTCGGCGACACACATAATTCGCTTGTTGCTTACAGATCTTGAGGAGCGCCGAACGTGACCGTCTTCCCCACGACCTCCGGCCCGGTACGGGGCCACCCGCGCGACGGGGCCGTGGTCGCGGTGCCCGGAATCCCCTACGCCGCCGCGCCGTTCGGCGCGGCGCGGTTCCGCGAGCCGCAGCCGCCGGTCCCGTGGACAGCGGTCAGGGACTGCACGGACTTCGGGCCCGTCGCCCCGCAGTCGGCGCGCCTGCCGGGCGCACCCCACTGGTCACCGGGCGACGAGGACGTCCTGACGCTGAACGTCTGGACGCCGGCCGGCGCGCGGTCGGCTCCGGTGCTGGTGTGGCTGCACGGGGGTGCCTACACCTTCGGGTCGTCGGCGCAGCCCGACTTCGACGGCACCGCGCTCGCCCGGGCGGGCCTGGTCGTGGTCACCGTCACCTACCGCCTGGGCTTCGAGGGTTTCGGCCACGTCCCGCCCGGGGCCGGCGGCTCCCGGTACCCGGACAACCGCGGCCTGCTCGACCAGGTCGCGGCCCTGCGCTGGGTCCGGGAGAACATCGCCGCGTTCGGCGGCGACCCCGAGCGGGTCACGGTGGCCGGGCAGTCCTCGGGCGCCGCTTCGGTGGTCTGCCTGGCGGTGATGGAGGGCGCCCGCGGGCTCTTCCGGCGGGCCGTCGCTCACAGCCCGGCCAGCCCCAGCTTCTCCCCCGCCCTCGCGGCGCAGACCACCCGGCGGGTGGCGGCGGCCGCCGGGCTGCCCGCGACCGCCGAGGCCCTCCTGGCCGCCCCGCCCGGCGTCCTGGTCGAGGCCTCCGACCGGGTCGCGGACGCCTACCGGCGCGACCCGGCGTCCGGCCACCGCCACTACGACCCGGTGCTCTACGGTCCCGTCGTCGACGGGCACGTCCTGCCGGCCGAACCGCTGTCCGCCGTGGCCGCCGGGGCTGCCGGCGGCGTGGAGCTGCTGGTGTGCCACACCACGCAGGAGTACTGGCTGCTGGACGCCGTCGGCAGCAGCGCGAAAGTGACCACCGAGGAGCAACTGGGCGCCTTTGCGGCCGACTTCGGGCTGCCGCCGGACATGATGGCCGGATACCGGGCCCTCATGCCGGGCGCGTCCGTGCTGGAGGTGTACCTCGCCGCCTACGGCGACCTGCTGTTCGCCGAGTACGGCAGGCGGCTCGCCGAGGCCCACGCGCGGGCCGGCGGGCGGGTGTTCCTCTCCCGCTTCGACCGGCAGCGCACCGGACCCGGTGGTGTGGTGCGGCCGTGGCACTGCGCGGACGTCCCCTTCGCGTTCGGCACCCTCGCCTGCCCCCATGTGGAGTTCCTGATCGGCGGCCCGCCCACCGCCGCCGACCAGCGGCTGTCGGAGCGGATGGTGGCGGCGTGGGTCTCCTTCGCGGCCACCGGCGACCCGGGCTGGCCGCCGCTGGGCCCGGCCGGCGGGCCCGTGCGCACCTGGTCGGTGGAGGACGGCGGGCCGGTCGGCCCGTGCGTGCCCGACGCCCGGGCGCTGTGGCGGCCGTTCACCTACGCGCCGCTGCGTCCGTGACCTGCTCCTTCCCTCCTGCGGGCGGCGCCGCACCCGGCTGTTCGCCGGCGGCCAGGCCGAGGCGCAGCTGGACGATGCGGGCGATGTCGGCGATGGTGCCCTCGCTGCGCAGGAGTTCCATGGGCGGGATGTCCACGTCGTACTGCCGGCGGAGCATGGCCAGGGCCTCGGTGGCCATGAGGGAGTCCACGCCGAAGGTGTCGAGCCTGCGGTGGTGGTCGATCTCCTCGACGGGGATCTGCAGGACCTCGGCGAGCACGCTGGTGAGCGAGTCGGCGATGTACTGGTGGGCCTCGTCGGGCGCCATGCCGGCCAGTTTGCGCCGGATGTCCTCCCGGGTCAGGGTGCCCTGGGCGGTCCTCGCCGGCAGGAGGGTGGCCAGCCGGGGGGCGCCGACGCACTGCAGCAGCGCGTGGATCCGTCCCCAGTCGTAGCGCCCGACGCCTGCCACGTCGACGCCGGCGGCGAGGAATTCCGCGGCCGCTTCGAGGGCCTCCTCCGGCATGACGGGCTCGATGCCCGCCTGCTCCAGGAGCGAGAGCATGTCGTTGCGGACGACGTAGCCCGTGCCGCCGATGGCGCCCCAGGCGATGGCGGTGCCGGGCAGGCCCTGCCGGCGGCGCCGGCGGACGAGGGCCTCCAGGTAACAGTTGCCGGCCACGTAACTGGCCTGGGAGACATGGCCGAAGGTGGCGGTGGCGGAGGAGTACGCGAGGAACAGGCTCAGGTCCCGGCCGCGGGTGACGGCGTCGAGGACGGCCCCGCCGGCCGTCTTCGGCACCAGGACGGCACGCACCTGCTCGTCGGTGAGACGGGCCAGGAAGGCGTCGTCGATGTGCATCGCCGAGTGGACGACGCCGCGCAGCGGGCGGCCCTCGGCGTCGGCCTGTGCGGCGATGGCCTCGATGGCGCCGGCGTCACCGATGTCCGCCGCGTGGGCGCGTGCCCGGGTGCCGTGGGCGGCGAGGTCGGCCAGGAGCTGCGCCGCCTCCGGGCTGTCGGGGCCACGGCGGCCGACGAGGTCGAGATGACGGGCGCCGTGACCGGCGAGCCAGCGGGCCGTGGCGGCACCGAAGCCGCCGAGGCCGCCGGCGACGAGGTAGGTGCCCTTCGGGTCGATCGGGGGCGGGGCGGGTGCGCGTTCGACGTGCAGGGGCTCGTCCAGGGGGTCGAAGGTGACCACGACCTTGCCGATGTGCCGGGAGTGCTGCAGCAGCCGGAATGCCTCGCCCGCCCTGGCCGCCGGATAGACGGTGTGCAGCAAGGGGCGGTACCGGCCGCACTTGACCAGCGCGGCGACCTCGGCGAACTGCCGCATGGCGAGCTCGGGGTGGTGCCGCAGCCGGGCGAGGTCGACGCCGAAGAAGGCGATGTTCTTGCTGAAGGGGTGCAGCCGCAGTGGCTTGTCCTCCACGATGTCGCGCTTGCCGAGTTCGACGAACCGGCCGCCGGGACGCAGGACGTCCAGTCCCCGGGCGATGGCCTCGCCGGCGAGCGAGTTGAGGACGACGTCGACGCCCTCGCCCCCGGTGATCTGCCGGACCTGTTCGGCGAAGGCCAGGTCGCGGGAGTCCAGGACGTGTTCGACGCCGAGGACGTGCAGCAGGTTGCGCTTGGCGGCGGTGCCCGCCGTGGCGATGACGCGGGCGCCGCAGCGCCGGGCGTACTGCAGGGCGGCCAGGCCCACGCCGCCGGCGGCGCCGTGCACCAGGACGGTCTCGCCGCGCTGCAGCCGGGCCAGGTGCCCGAGCCCGTAGTGGACGGTCAGGAAGACCACGGGCAGGGTGGCGGCCTCGGCGAAGGACATGCGGGCCGGAATGGGCGCGAGGGCGTGTTCGCTGGTGAGCACGTGGGAGGCCAGTGCGCTGGGGGCCAGGCCGAAGACGCGGTCGCCCACGGCCACGCCGGTCACGCCGGGGCCGACGGCCTCGACGACGCCCGCGCACTCCATGCCGGGGCCGGGCTGCCGGGGCAGCTCGCGCACCACCTCGGCCTGTGGCAGGACGCCGATGGCGTGCATGATGTCGCGGTAGTTCAGGGCGGCGGCGCGGACGGCCACGACGACCTGGCCGACGCCGGGTTCGGCAGGGGCCTCGGTCTCGGTCCAGGCCAGGCGGTAGGCCAGGCCGCGGTCGCGTACCTCCAGGGCGAAGGCGGCCACCGTACGGCTGTCGGCGGTGAGCTGCGGATGCTCCGCGAGGTCGACCACGCGGGGGACGAAGCGTCCGCCGGCCGTCAGGACGATCTCGTCCTCGTCGGTGGCGGTCAGCAGCTCGCGCGCGAGGCGGTGGGCATCCGCGCCGGGGTCCGCGGTGCGTTCGAAGGACAGGCGCCGCACCGTGATGCGGGGGTGCTCGTTGGCCAGCGTCCGGGCGACGCCCCAGACGGCGGCGTCGTGGGGGGCGTCGGGGCGTTCGGGGGCCGGCAGGACGCCGCTGGGCCTGGTGACGAGCCACACCGTCAGGCCGGTGCCGGCGGGGAGCCGCTCCCCGGCGGAGGCGAGGGCGGCCAGCACGGCGATCCGCCGGGCGGTGAGGCCGACCACGTCGCCGGGGCCGGGGTCCGGGGCGGCGGGGTCGAGGAGGAGGACGACGGTCACGTCGCCGCGCTCGCGCGCGAGGAGCCGGTCCCACGCCGCGGTGTCGTCCGGGACGCCGGTGATGCGTACGGGCGCGTCCGTGGACTGCCGCAAGGCGTGGGCCAGGGCTTGTGGCTCGTTCTCCTGGTCCCCCTCGGCCGCCAGGATCCACGCGCCGGCCGTGCCGGCCGGGGGTGGGGCGGCCGGCGGGACGACGGCGGCTGCGGCGGTGTCCGCGGCGGTGGCCAGCAGAACGGATCCGTCGGCGCCGGCGGTGCGGCGGCGTCCCTCGCCGAGACCGACGACGTCGGTGAAGCCGCACTGCCGCAGCAGCCGGGGCCACCGGTGGGCGGGCAGCGGCAGCACCTCGGGGCGCAGGTCGCGGTCGGTGTGGTGCCAGAAGCTCTCCAGGGTGGCGAAGTACTGCGCCATGGCCTCCACGTTGTGCTGCTCGGAGGCCAGCAGGCGCCCTCCGGGCGCCAGGAGGCCGGCAACGCGGCGCAGGGCAGGGGCCAGGTCCTTGGCCGTGTGCAGGGCGTTGGCCGCGACGACCACGTCGAAGCCACCGGGGGTCAGGCCCTGCCCGGCCGGATCGGCGTCCAGGTCGAAGGGGCGGTAGTCGACGAAGTCGTGGCGGGCGAAGCGCTTCTCGGCCCGGCCGGTGAAGTACTGCGACACGTCGGTGAAGGTGTAGCGGGTGCGCTCGGGCGGCAGGACGGCCAGCAGAGCGGCGGTGGCGCCACCGGTGCCGCCGCCCACTTCGAGGATGCGCAGGGGCCGGTCGGCGGGCCACTGCCGCACGATCTCCTCCATGAGCGCCCTGAGCATACGGTTCTGGCACCGGATGAACGGGGCGAGGTCGAAGAACTGGTCCATCAGCTCCATGCCGCCCTCGACCAGGTACTCCAACTCCTGCCTCTCGCCCCGCAACACCTTGGTCAGGCCCCCGCGGTGGAGGGCGGCCAGGGCGATCTCGGTGGCGAAGGCGGGTAGTTCGTACGCCGCCCGGCGCAGGACGTCGTCGGCGGTCACCGCGGACGGCTGCAGGGCCCAGCGGCCGTCCGGCAGCCGCTCGGCCAGGCCCCGGCGGGCCAGCACGGGCAGGACCCAGGCGCACATCTGCCGGTGGTGCGGTCGCAGCGGTGGCGCGCCCTCGCCGTCGAGGGCGAGGATCCGCTCCCCCTCCGGCAGCAGCCCGCGCAGCCCCTCCGTGAAGGCGATGGCGGTGGCCAGCAGGTTCATGCGGCGGGCCCGTTCGTAGCCGCCGGCGCGCAGGGCGTCCCGGGCGGCCTCGATGCGCGGGCGCGCCCGAGAGACCAGGTCGGTGCAGGAGGGCAGGGGCGAGGGCGGGCAGGGCAGGTCGGTGTGCGGGGCGGCGCGCAGCACGGTGGCGGAGCGGATCAGCGGTGTGGTCCGTGCGCCGTCGAAGCGCCGCAGCCGGCAGCCCTGCAGTTCGGCTGTGACGGTGCCGTCGAGGGCGGTGACGGTGATGTCCCAGCAGACCTCGGTGGCGGTGCGCGGCCGTTCGCGCAGGTGCACGAGCCCCTGGGCGGGCGGCGCCTGCCAGACGCGTACGGCCTCGATACCGGCGGGCAGGTAGGCCTCGCCGCGGGCCAGGGCACCGGCCATGAGCGGCAGTCCTGCCTGCAGGGCGCCGTCCAGCAGGGCGGGGTGGGCCTCGTAGGCGTCGCGGGGTTCTTCGATCTCGTAGGCGGCGAGGACCTCGCCGTCGCCGGTGTGCAGGCGGCGCAGGGTACGGAAGGCGGGGCCGTAGTCGAGGCCGGCGCTCGCGGCGGTGCGGTACAGCTCGGCGGGATCGGCGGAGGCGGTGCAGCGGCGGCGTACGGCGGTGAGGTCGACGGGCCCGGGGCGCGGGCGCAGCAGGCGGCGCAGGCGGGCCCGGGCGTGCTGGACGGGCGCGCTGCGGTCGCCGGTGACACTGGTGATCGTGACGGCGCCGTCGTCGGGCGAGACGGTGAGGTAGAGGACGGTGCTCCCGGGGTCGTCCCACGGCACGACGAGGGCGCGGGTGATCTCCAGGTGTTCGGCCTCGGCGGGGGCGTCCAGGACGCGCCGGCCGGCTGCCAGGGCCATCTCCACGTACCCGGTGGCGGGCCAGACCACCGCGGCGCCGACGCGGTGGTCGGCGAGCCAGGGCGCGAGGGCCGGCTCGACCGGCCCCCGCCAGGTCGGCTGGTGCAGGGGGACGAGCCGGTCGCCGAGCAGCGGGTGGTCCACCCCGCCGTCCCCGGCGACGCCGGACCAGATGCCCGGGGAGCCGTTCCAGTGCCGTTCCCGCTGCCAGGGGTAGGCGGGCAGGTCCGCCACCCGGCCGGGTACGGGGTAGTGGTGCCGCCAGTCGAGGTCCGCGCCGGCGGCGGCGAGGGCGGCCACGGCGGTGTGCACGGCGTCCGGCCCGGCGGCGTCCTGGGCGAGGGTGGGCACCACGGCCACCGGTGTGGGGTGCTTGCGGGTCAGGCGGCGCAGGTAGGGGCACACCACGGGGTGCGGGCCCACTTCGAGGAAGACGTCGTGCCCGGTGGCGAGGAGGTGCTGGACGGCGGGGGTGAGGAGCACCGGTTCGCGGACGTTGCGCCACCAGTGGTCGGCCCCGAGTTCGGTGCCCGTCACGGGGGCGCCGGTGACCGTGGAGACCATGGGGACCGTCGCGGCGGCCGGGCGCAGCTCCGCCAGATCGGTGCCGATGAGGGCGCGGGCGGCGTCCATCGCGGGGCTGTGGAAGGCGTAGTCGACGTCCAGGCGGCTGCAGGCGACGCCCTTGCGCGCCAGCTCCGCCTCCAGGGCGGCCAGTTGGGCGGTGGGGCCGGAGACGGTCACGTCGCTGTCGGTGTTGACGCAGGCGATGCCGAGGCCGGGGTGGCGCGCGAGGACGTCCTCGGCCTCGTGGCGCGGCAGCGACACCGCGGTCATGCCACCGCTGCCGGCCGTGGGGGCCTGGGCCCGGACGCGGGCCGCGATGACGGCGGCCGCCTGCGCGAGGTCCAGGGCCCCGGCGGCGTGCGCGGCCGCGACCTCGCCCACGCTGTGGCCGACGACCGCGGCGGGGGTGACGCCGTGCCGCCGCAGCATGCCGACGAGGCCCGTCTGGAGGGCGAACAGCAGGGGCTGGGCGTACTCGGTGGCCGACAGGTCGGGGCCGCTGCCGGGATCGGCCATGGCCCGGGCCACGGACCAGCCCAGGCGGGGGGCGAGCAGGGTGTCGAGCGTCTCGACGGTCTCCCGGAAGCCGGGGTCACCGGCCATGAGGGCCTCGCCCATGCCGGGCCACTGGCCGCCGTTGCCGGTGAAGACGAAGGCGACCCGGCCGTGGGCGGCTTCGGTGCCGAGCGCCGCGTGGCGCGGCGCGGGGGCGGGCCGGCCGGTGTCGCCTTCGGCGGTCGGCGTGGGCGCTTCGGCGAGGAGGTCGGGCTTCTGCAGCAGGGTCGAGACGCGCTGCTGCCAGGTGCCGTCCTCCCGGCTGCCGGTCCGTTGTGGCTGGTCGCGCAGTTCCCCGTGCCCCTTACGGGGCTCCGGAGGCGGGGTGGGCAGCCGCCCCTGGCGGGGCTCCGGTGCCAGTGTGAGCGACTGCGCGAGGGCGCCGAGGCGTTCGGCCGCCGTGGCCGGGTCGGGCGCCAGGACTGCGGCGCGGTGGGGGTGCTTCCCGCGGCGCATCGTGGCCGTGTAGGCGAGGTCGTAGAACTCCTCGTCCGGTGCCTGGGCCAGGCGGGTCGCCGTGCGCTGCAGGGCGTCGGCGAGTGCGCGGCGCGTGCGCGCCGTGACCAGGAGGGGGCGTGCCGCCGGCGGCGGGGGTGCGGGGGTCGCGGGCGGGGCGGGTGGCGGGGCGAGGACCACGTGGGCGTTGGTGCCGCCGAACCCGAAGGAGTTGACGCCCACCACGGAGCGTTCGCCGAGGCCCGCGGGCCGGGGCCGTACGGTGAGGGCCAGGCGCAGGGCGGCGAAGTCGACGTGGGGGGTGGGTTCGTCGGCGTGCAGGGTGGGCGGGATCTCGCCTTCGCGCAGGACGAGCAGGGCCTTCATCAGGCCGGCCATGCCGGAGGCGGATTCCAGGTGGCCGAGGTTGGACTTCACCGAGCCGATGGGCAGTGCGTCGCGGGTGCGGCGGCTGCCCAGGGCCCGGCCGATGGCCTCGGCCTCGATGGGGTCGCCGGCGGGGGTGCCGGTGCCGTGCGCCTCCAGGTAGGCGATGTCGTCGGGGGCGATGCCGGCGTGCTCGTAGACCTCGCGCAGCAGGCGCTCCTGGAGCTGCATGCGGGGCAGCGAAATGCCGGGGGTGCGGCCGTCGCTGTTGACGGCGCCGGCGAGGACGAGGGCGTGGATGCGGTCGCCGTCGGCGAGCGCGTCGGGCAGGCGCTTGAGGAGCACCATGCCGCCGCCCTCGGCGCGGACGTAGCCGTCGGCGCCGGCGGAGAAGGAGCGGCAGCGGCCGGTCGGGGAGAGCATGGAGGCCTGGCAGAAGCCGACGTAGTGGTAGGGGTTGAGCAGGATGTTGGCGCCGCCGGCGAGGGCGGTCCGGCTGATGCCGGCCTGCAGGTCGCGGCAGGCCTGGACGAGGGCGACCAGCGAGGAGGAGCAGGCGGTGTCCACGACGACGCTGGGGCCGTGCAGGTCCATCACGTGGGAGATGCGGTTGGCGGCGATGGAGGAGGCGGCGCCGGACATGGTGTAGGCGTTGACGCTGCGGTTCATGAACTGCAGGGCGCCGTAGGAGTTGTCGAAGATGCCGACGTGCACGGCGGTGTCGGTGCCGGCGAGGGCGGCGGGGGCGACGGCGGCGTCGTCGCAGGCTTCGGCGGCCAGTTCCAGCAGCAGTCTTTGCTGGGGGTCCATCTGGGCGGCCTCGCGGGGCGAGATGCCGAAGTAGGAGGCGTCGAAGCCGCTGATGTCGTCGAGGAATCCACCGGCGGCGGTGTAGCTCTTGCCGGGCCGGGGCATGGCCGGGTCGACGAAGCGGGAACTGTCGAAGCGGTCGGCGGGGGCCTCGGTGATCAGGTCGCGGCCCTCGCGCAGGGCCCGCCACAGTGCGTCGAGGCCGCCGATGCCGCCGGGCAGGCGGCAGGCCGCTCCGACCACCGCCACGATCCTGTCCGCCGGGACCTTGCCGTTGCCGTCAACTCCCATGGGCCTGCACGCCTTTCCCCCGGGAACCCTTCGCGGATATCGATGACCTCGCAGGCCGGGCATAAACGGACAACACCCCTTCGCAGGACCCCGGCAAAAATCTGTGTGATTGGCAACTGATGTCCGGAATAGCTCACTCCACCACTTCTCATCCGTGTGGGTGACATCCCACGACGGATGCCGTCTGCGTTCCCGGGAAGTCAACCCACCGTGAACCCTGCCGAGTTGGAAGGCGACCCGCCCGAGGGCCGGACGTCCTGGCCCAGGGCGGCCCTCGTCGCCCTGCCCGCGCTGCTGGCCGTCGCGGCGATGGCCGTGGCGATGGCGGACGGCGTCCTCGCCTCCTCCTTCGCGGTGTCCGGCACGGCCTTCCAGGTCTCCGCGCAGCAGCTGCGGAGCAAGGGCCTGGCCGCGTACGTCGACGTGGCCCCGTCCACCGGCGGCGGCCGCCCCGGCGCCCTGCTGGGCATCGGCGACGCCCGGCTGTCGGACATCTGCCAGGCGGCGCGCGTGCCCACCCCGGTGGGCGAGGTGGTCCTCCGGCTGCGGGCCGGCGGCAGCGCCGGGCCGGTGGACGTGCACGACCTGGTGCTGCACGGCGACGACCTGGTGGGCGACGCCCGCTTCGGCCAGGTGCAGATCGGCCGGGACGCCTCGACGCTGGACCAGGTGCCCGCAGTGCACGGCGCGCCCGGGCAGTTCGGCCTGCAGGCCCGCGAGGTGTCGGTGACCGGCGTGCGCTCCCACGCCTGGTCGGTCACCGGCGGCGACTTCCGCCTGACGGGGCTGCGGCTGGACGTGGGCCTGAACGGGCCGGCGTGCTTCTGAGCAGGCGCTGGCGGCGCACCCGGCCGTTCTGGGCGGCGGTGCTGCTCGTCCTGGCCGGTGCGGAGCTGGCCCTGGCGCCCCTCGCGCCGTGGAGCGTGCTCATCGGGCTCGGGCTGGGCGGCATCGCCGCCCTCGGCATCGGCGCGGCCCTGGTGGTCGCCGGGGTGTTCCTGTTGCTGCGGCCGCAGATGCGGCACTACGTGGGCCTCCACGCGGTGATCCTGTCGGTGGTCTCCTTCGCTGCCAGCAACCTCGGTGGGTTCGGGGCCGGGATGCTGCTGGGCATCGCCGGCGGCGCCATGGCGTTCGCGTGGCGCCCGGTGCGGGCGGGCGCGCCGCCCGCACCGGGGCCCGGGCCGGCTGCGGGCGAGTCGCCGTCCAGGGCGCTGGCGGTGGCGCTGCCCCTGGTCCTGCTGGCGACCGCCCTGCCGGCGCGGGCCCCGCAGCGGACCGGGCCCGTCCCGGCCGGTGCCGTCCCGCCGACGGTGACCACCACCCGCTTCGCCCCCAGCGGGTTCACCCTCGCCTCCGTCGAGCGCCTGCCGACCGCCGCCGGGCCGCGCAAGGTGATGGTGCTCAGGATGCGGGCCGCGTCCCTGCGCGACTACCGGCTGCTCACCCACGACGGCGGCCCCGAACTGGCCCTGGACGTGCGGGAACTGCGGCTGCGCGGGGACGTCACGCTGTACGTCACCGACTTCAGCGGCTGCGTCCAGGGGCTGCTGTGCCTGTCCTTCAGCGCGGACGCCCTGCCCGTGCCGCCGGTGGTGCCGCCGTTCGTCTTCATGACGGACGTGCGCGCCCGGCAGGCCCTGATCACCAGCGACGTCATCGACGCCGACGGGCTGCGCATCGCCCCGGAGCACGCCACGGGCGCCCTGCCGCCCGGCTCGTGAGCGCGCCGTACCACCGGCGTGGTGTCCGCCGCCGCACGCGGACGGGCGCTCCGACGAGCCGCCCGGGCACGGGGGTTCCGCCCGGGGCCGAGGGGGAGACCGGTGGGTGCGGCCCCCACCCCCGACCCGCCGGGCCGCCGCCAGGACGAACCCCAGGGACAGGAGTGCCAGCAGTGGCCATCATCGTCACGTTCCACGCCGAGGGCGCCGGTCAGGAGCTCTACGACGCGTGCATCGAGCGCCTCGTCGGCCGGCCCTTCACCTCGCTCGCCGACATGCCCGTCAGCGGACTGCTCGCGCACGTCGCCGGGCCGGTCGACGGCGGCTGGCGGGTCACCGACGTGTGGGAGTCGCCGGAGGCCCTGGAGGCCTTCGGCAAGATACTGGCCCCCGTGCTCGCCGAGCTCGGCTACGGGCACCTGCGGCCGGAGATCACGCCCGCGCACAACGTCGTCACGAGCTGAGCGGCACGCCTGCCCGCGGGGGCGCCCTCGCTCCCCGCGGGCAGGTGACCGGGTCAGCCGGGGCCCTCCGGGCCGTCGACCCGCAGCCGCACCTGCTCCTCCAGGCGGTCCAGGCTGCGCTCCAGCGCGGTGGTGACGACGTCCGCTCCGGGGTCGTGCCGCTCGTCGAAGAACGACAGGTGGACCGTGACCTCGCTGGCGCCGCCGCCGATGCCCGCCACCTGCAGCCAGCCCGCGTAACTCCCGCCCTCGCGCGTACCCCACTCCACGCGCATCTGCTCGGCCTCCGCGCGGAAGAGCCCGGGCTCGTCCTGGCCGGTGCGGTCCTCGTGGACGGTGACCGCCGGCAGCTCCTCGGCCCGTACGTGCAGGTCGTCCGGGAGCCAGCTGCCGAGCCGGGTCACGTCCGAGGCCTCCTGGAAGACGTGGTCGGCCAGCGCGGGCATCGTGCGGGACCGCTCGTATTCGCTCATGCCATACCCATTTCCGTGCGGGTCCTTCCCCCTGAAGGCGCCTGCCCGCCCGGCGGCGGACCGCGCGGTGAAGCCACCCGTTCGCGCCGCGCCGTTCCGCCTTTCGGCGTCATGGCGCGTTGGCGGGCCGCGCTGCGGGGTACCGGCGCCAGGTGAGAGTCCGGCACCCTTCCCACCGCGGCGGCGGGCGACGCGGGGCCTTCGAGCACCTGGCCGAGAACGCCTCGCATTTCACCAGCTCGCGGTCGTTCTTCGTGGTCTGCTTCCTGCTGGTCGCCAACTTCGTGGCGATGCACGTCCTGCAGCCGTCCGTCGAACTGGAGCTGCTGGCGGCCGGTGTGATGACGGCGGTCACCCTGTTGCTGCTCGCCCTGCTGAAGAACTCCGAGCAGCGCGCCGAGCACGCCATCCAGCGCAAGCTGGACGCGATCGCCCGGGCGCTGCTGGCGCAGCACGAAGGAGGCGACGAGGAGGCGTTCGACGAGCTGCGCGACGCGATCCGCATGGAGGAGGAGACGTGAGGCGCGGCCGTCAGCAGATGCGCGGCAGTTGCTCGCCGTCGGGCAGGGCGACCACGCGCGTCCCGCCGAAGCGGGTGCGGGCGACGACCGTACCGGGGTGCTCGGCGACGCACTCGCCGACCACGGCGGCACCGGCGCCCTGGGGGTGCGCGCGCATCGCGGCCAGGACGGCGTCGGCGTGCTCCCGCGGGACGAAGGCCACCAGCCGGCCCTCGTTGGCGACGTAGAGCGGGTCCAGGCCGAGGAAGCCGCAGGCGCCGGCGACGGCCTCGGGCACCGGCACCGCGTCCTCGCTCAGCACGACGCCGGTGCCGGAGGCCGCGGCGATCTCGTTCAGGGCCGTGGCGAGACCGCCGCGGGTGGGGTCGCGCAGGGCGTGCAGGTCGGGGGTGACGGCGAGCATGGCGGTGACGAGGGAGGCCAGCGGGGCGGTGTCGCTGGCGACCTCCACGCCGAACTCCAGGCCCTCGCGGACGCTGAGCACGGCCACCCCGTGCAGGCCGATCGGGCCGCTGACGAGCACGACGTCGCCGGGCCGGGCCCGCTGGGGGCGGATGTCCACGCCGTCGGGGATCACCCCGATGCCGGAGGTCGTCACGTACACGCCGTCGCCGTGGCCGGCGTCGACCACCTTGGTGTCCCCCGTCGCCACGGTGACGCCGGCCGCCCGCGCCGCGGCGCCGATCGCGCGGGCGACGCGTTCGACGACGCCGAGGGCGGTGCCCTCCTCCAGGACGAACGCGCAGGACAGGTACGCGGGGCGGGCGCCGCTCATCGCCAGGTCGTTGACGGTGCCGTTGACGGCGAGGTCGCCGATGCAGCCGCCGGGGAAGAACAGCGGCCGCACCACGTAGGAGTCGGTGGAGAAGGCCAGGCGGGTGCCGCCCAGGCGCAGCTGGGCGCAGTCGCCGAGGGCGTCGAGGACGTCGTTGCCGTAGGCGGGCGTGAACAGGCCGGTGATCAGCTCGGCCGACAGGGCCCCTCCCCCGCCGTGGCCCAGGACGACGACGGGTGCCTCGCGCAGGGGCGCCGGGCAGGACCAGGCGCTCGGGTCGGGCAGGGCGGTGGCCCCTGGTGTGGTGGTGGCGTCAGCCAACGGGGGTGGCCTCCTTGCCGGTCGCGGCCGCCGGGCCGGTGCCCAGGCGGCGGTAGAGGTAGTAGGCGGCGCAGGCCCCCTCGCTGGAGACCATGGTGGCGCCGAGGGGGGTGCGGGGGGTGCAGGTGGTGCCGAAGGCGGCGCACTCGTGCGGCTTGATGTGGCCCTGGAGCACCTCGCCGCTGCGGCAGGCCTCCGGTTCGCGGGTGCCGGGGCCGGTGACGCCGAAACGGTGCTCGGCGTCGTACTCCCGCCAGGCGGGGGCCAGTCGCCAGCCGCTGCCGGGGATGGTGCCGATGCCGCGCCAGGGGCGGTCGGTGACCTCGAAGACGTCGGCGAGGATCGCGAGCGCGGCGGGGTTGCCGCGCTCGGGTACGGCGCGCGGGTAGGCGTTCTCCACCCGGTGCTCGCCGCGTTCGAGCTGGTGGACGGCGCGGCGGACGCCTTCGAGGATGTCGAGGGGCTCGAAGCCGGTGACGACGACGGGCACGCCGAACCGCTCGGCGAGGGCGGGGTACTCGGCGGTGCCCATCACGCTGCACACGTGCCCGGCGGCCAGGAACGCCTGGACGCGGCAGTGCGGGGAGCTCATGATCGCCTCGATGGCGGGCGGTACGCGCACGTGCGAGACGAGCATGCTGAAGTTGCGCACGCCCAGCCGGCGGGCCTGGTGCACCGTCATGGCGTTGGCGGGGGCCGTGGTCTCGAAGCCGATGCCGAAGAAGACGACCTGCTTGTCGGGGGTGCGGCGGGCGATGTCGAGCGCGTCCAGCGGGGAGTAGACCACCCGTACGTCGCCGCCGTCGCTCTTGACGCGGAACAGGTCGCGGCCGGTGCCCGGGACGCGCAGCATGTCGCCGAAGGAGCAGAAGACGACCTCGGGCAGGGCCGCGATGGCCAGCGCCTTGTCGATGGTCTCCAGCGGGGTGACGCACACCGGGCAGCCGGGGCCGTGGATGAGCTCGACGGCGTCCGGGAGCAGCTGGTCGATGCCGTGCCGGATGATCGAGTGGGTCTGGCCGCCGCAGACCTCCATCAGCGCCCAGGGGCGGGTGACGGTGGCGTGGACGTCCTCCAGCAGCCGCCGGGCGAGGGCTGGGTCCTGGAACTCTTCGAGGTACTTCACCGCGCGTCCTTCTCCGGGATGTCGGGGGCGGGGGCGCCCGCCTCGGCCGCGGCGCGGCCCCAGGCGTCGCCGAACTCCTCCTCCAGGGCGCCGATGCGCCGGAAGAGGTCGAGCGTCGCCCGGGCGGCCTGCTCGTCCAGGCGCTGCAGGGCGAAGCCGACGTGCACGATGGCGTAGTCGCCGACCTCGATGTCGGGCAGGTAGGCCAGGCAGACGTCCTTGACCGCGCCGCCGAAGTCGACCTGCGCCATGCGGGTTCCGTCGCGTTCCTCAATGCGGACGACCTTGCCGGGCACGGCCAGGCACATGGGTCCCTCCTTCCGGGGTGCGGTGGGCGCGGGCGGCCACCAGCAGCTGGCCGAGGGCCAGTCCGCCGTCGCCGCAGGGCACGGCGCGGTGCCGGAGCACGGTGAAGTGCCGTGCGCCCAGGGCCGCCGTGCAGGCCTCGTCGAGCACGGCGTTGGCGAACACGCCGCCGGTCAGGGCGACGGTGGTGGTGCCGGTGCGCTGCCGGGCCGCCTCGCAGGCGGCCGCCACGGCTGCGGCGACGGCGTGGTGGAAGCGGGCGGCGACGACCTCGCGGGGCGTGCCCGCCCGTACGTCGGCGGCCGCGGCGCGCAGGACCGGGGCCGGGTCGATGGCCTGCGGCCGCCCGGGCTCGCCGTGCAGCGCGAAGGCGTACGGGGTGCCGCAGTGGTCCATGGCGGGCGCGGCGTGGGCCTGCAGTTCGACGGCGGCCTGGGCCTCGTGGCCGGTGCGGTGGCGGATGCCGGCGAGGGAGGCCAGGGCGTCGAAGAGCCGGCCCATGCTGGAGGTGGGTACGCAGGCCACGCCGCGCTCCAGCTGGCGGGCGAGCAGGGTGCGTTCGCGCTCGTCGCAGGCGCGTACGCAGGGCAGGTCCGCGTGCCAGGGCTCCCCCGCGGCGTAGAGGTGGGCCAGCGCCATGCGGCAGGGGTTGCGCACGGCGGCGTCGCCGCCCGGCAGCGGCACGTAGGCCAGGTGGGCCAGGCGCCGGTAGCCGGCGTAGTCGGCGAGCAGCACCTCGCCGCCCCACACGGCGCCGTCGTCGCCGTAGCCGGTGCCGTCGAAGGCGACGCCGATGACCGGTGCACTGCCGTCGAGGCCGGCGTCGGCCATGGCGGAGGCGACGTGGGCGTGGTGGTGCTGCACGAGGTGCAGGGGGCGGCCGGCGGCGCGGTCGCGGGCCCAGGCGGTGGAGCGGTAGCCGGGGTGCCGGTCGGCGGCGAGCAGGCGGGGGCGTACGCCGGTGAGTGCGGACAGGTGGCGTACGGCCGCGTCGAGGACGGCGACGTTCTCCAGGCGGTCGAGGTCGCCGATGTGCTGCGAGAGCCAGGCGGTGCGGCCGCGGGCGAGGCAGAAGACGTTCTTCAGGTCGCCGCCGGCGGCGAGGGCGGGGGTGACGTCGAAGGGCAGGTCGAGGGGTTCGGGCACGTAGCCGCGGGAGCGGCGCAGCGGCAGGTGGCTGCCGTCGGGGCGTACGCGCACGACGGAGTCGTCGCACGGGGTGCGGATGGCGCGGTCGTGCCCCAGGCGGGCGTCGCACAGGGCGGGCAGCCGGGCGTCGGCGTCGTCGGTGACCAGCGGCTCGCCCGAGCGGTTGGCGCTGGTCATCACGAGCACCCGGGGTCCGGGCGGATCGCCCGGCAGCCCGAACAGCAGCCGGTGCAGGGGGCTGTAGGGCAGCATGACGCCGACGTCGGGGGTGCCGGGGCACACGGCGTCGGCCAGGGGTGCGGTCGTGCGGCGGCGCAGCAGGACGACGGGGGCGCGCGGCCCGCACAGCAGGTCGCGTTCGGCGTCGGAGACGGCGGCGAGGGCGCGTACGGCGGCGAGGTCGGCGGCCATGACGGCGAAGGGTTTGCCGCCGCGTTCCTTCAGGGCGCGCAGCCGGCCGACGGCGGCGGGGTCGGTGGCGTCGCAGGCCAGGTGGTGGCCGCCGATGCCCTTGACGGCGACGATGCGGCCGCCGGCGAGCAGGTCGCGGGCCCGGGCGAGCGCCTGCTCGCCGGTGAGGTGCGCGCCGCTGTCGTCCAGGTGGAGCCGGGGGCCGCAGTCGGGGCAGGCCACGGGCTGGGTGTGGAAGCGGCGGTCGGCGGGGTCGGCGTACTCCGCGGCGCAGCGCTCGCACAGCGCGAACGGCGCCATGGTGGTGGTGGCGCGGTCGTAGGGCAGGCCGGTGACGATGGTGAAGCGCGGGCCGCAATGGGTGCAGGCGATGAAGGGGTGCCGGTGGCGCCGGTCGGCGGGGTCGGTGAGTTCGGCGTGGCACTGCGGGCACAGGGCGGCGTCGGGGGGCACGCGCGTGTGGCCGGGCCCGGGCACGGAGGGCCGGATGACGAAACCGGTCCCGCCGAGGGCGGGCAGGCGGTGCCGGTCGATGGAGGAGATGACGGCCAGCGGCGGGGCGTGGCCGGTCAGGCGCTCGCGGAAGGCGCGCAGGCGGTGCGGGTCGCCCTCGACCTCGGCGACGAGCCCGCCGGCGTCGTTGCGGACGAACCCGGACAGCCCGAGCTCCCGCGCGAGCCCGTGCACGAACGGCCGGAAGCCCACCCCCTGCACGGCCCCCCGCACGACGACGCGCTCCCGCACGCAGCCGGCGGCGGCCGTGCCGCCCTCCGCAGGTGCGCCGGGCGCGGACCGCCCCTCGTCGGTGGGCGTCGTCACGGCCGGGGTGCGGTCGCGTCGTCGGGGTCCGGGCGGCGGTGGCGGCCCGGGCCCGGGGTGCAGGTCTTCGGGAGGTCCGCCGTCGCGGGGGCGCTCTGCAGCGCCGGCCGGTGGAGGGTGGCGCCGTCGGACGCGGCCAGGACGTGGTCGACGAGCGTGCCCACGCCCTCGCCCGTGCGGGCGGAGGTGGGCAGGATCGGGACGCCGGGGTTGACGCGGTGGACGTGGGCCGTGAAGGCGGCGCGGTCGAAGGCGGCCGCCTCCTCCAGGTCGGTCTTGGTCAGGACGACCAGGTGGGCGAGGCCGAAGGCCAGCGGGTACTTCAGGGGTTTGTCCTCGCCCTCCGTCACCGACATCAGCGTCACGCGCAGCGTCTCGCCCAGGTCGAAGGCGGCCGGGCAGACGAGGTTGCCGACGTTCTCGACGTACAGCACGCGGGTGCCGGGCGGGGGCCAGCCGTCGAGGTGGGAGCGCAGGTGGGAGGCCTCCAGGTGGCACAGGCCGCCGGTGAGGACCTGTTTGACGGGGGCGCCGGAGCGGGCCAGGCGTACGGCGTCGTGGTCGGTGGCCAGGTCGGCGGTCAGGGCGGCGGCCGGCACGCCGCGGGCGGCGGTCGCGGTCAGGACGGGTTCCAGCAGGGCGGTCTTGCCGCTGCCGGGGCTGGAGAGCAGGTTGACCGCCGTGGTGCCGTGCGCGGCGAGTTCCTCGCGCAGGGCGCCGGCCAGCATGTCGTTCTCGGCCAGGACCGCCTGGCGCACGTCGATGGCGCGGCACATCACGCGCTCGCCTCCTGAAGTTCGATTCCGGTGATCTCCAGCTCCCGGCCGCTCAGCAGGTGCGTCGTGGAGCCCTCGCAGCGCGGGCACCACAGGAAGGGCGGGGTGCCGACGGCGAAGTCGTGGGCGCACGCGGCGCAGCGGGCGCGTGCGGGGATCTCCTCGACGTCGAGCCGGGCGGCGGCGAGCTCGGTGTCCTGGCGGGCGACGGCGAAGGAGAAGCGCAGGGCGTCGGGGACGACGCCGGCGAGTTCGCCGACGCGTACGCGCACCGCGGCCACGGCCGCGGGGCCGTGCGGCCGGGCCAGGGCGGCCGCGCGTTCGACGATCGCGGTGGCGATGGACAGCTCGTGCACGCGCCCTCCTGCTCAGGTCACCGCCGTCGGAAAAGGTGCTTGTGCGACCACAGTGCGCACAGCGCCGCCGTGGACGGCGCAGCGCCACGGCGGCACCGGTGCGACGGGGGCGGGGTATTCGCCCGCGTAGCGCAATCACGGTGCCGTCCGCGCGGCGCTGCGCGGGGCGGGGGCCGCCCGTGGTGACGATCGGTGTGCCGGTGGCCCGCGTCCGGGCCGGGGCCGGCAAAGCCGCGCCAGGAGGTCGATCCCGTGCAGATCCTGCTCATCGCCAGCGCGTTCAACAGCCTGACCCAGCGGGTGTTCGCCGAGCTCGGCGACCGGGGCCACGCGGTGGCCGTGGCCGTCGTGGACGGGGACGAGTCGCTGCGGGCCGCGGTGCGCCGGCACTGTCCGGAGCTGGTCCTCGCGCCGATGCTGACGTCGGCGATCCCGCGTGACGTGTGGTCGCGCCGGCCGTGTCTGGTGGTGCATCCGGGGCCGCCGGGCGACCGGGGGCCCGCGGCGCTGGACTGGGCGCTGCACGAGGGCGAGCGGCGCTGGGGGGTGACGGTGCTGCAGGCGCAGGAGGAGATGGACGCGGGTCCGGTGTGGGCGAGTGCGCAGTTCGCGGTGGCGCCGGGGGTGACCAAGAGCGAGCTGTACCGGGGGGAGGTGGCGGACGCGGCGGTGGAGGCGGTGCTGCTGGCGGTGCAGCGGTTCGCGTCGGGCTCCTGGCGTCCGCGGCCGCAGGAGGGGCTGCGGGTGCGGACGCGGCCGGCGCTGCGGCAGGCGCAGCGCCGCATCGACTGGGAGGCGCAGCCGACGGAGTCGGTGCTGCGGGCGTTGCGGGCGGCCGATTCCCGGCCGGGGGTGCGCGACGCGTTCCTGGGGGCGGAGTGGTTCCTGTACGGCGGGCATCCGGAGGACCGGCTGCGGGGCCGGCCCGGTGAGGTGCTGGCGACGCGGGCGGGCGCGATCTGCCGGGCGACGGTGGACGGTGCGGTGTGGATCCCGCAGCTGCGCCGCTGCCGGACGCAGGACGCGCCGGCGGGGGTGAAGCTGCCGGCCACCCTGGCGCTGGGTGACGCGCTGCCGGACGTGCCGGAGGTGCCCGCGCCGCTGGAGCTGCCGGCGCACCGGTGCACGTGGAGCGACATCCGCTACACGGAGCAGGGCGAGGTGGGTTTCGTCCGGTTCCGCTTCCCGGGCGGGGCGATGAGCACGGATCAGTGCCGGCGGTTGCTCAACGCGTACCGCTTCGCCTGCCGGCGGCCGACGTCGGTGGTCGTGCTGGGCGGGGAGCGGGACTTCTTCTCCAACGGCATCCATCTGAACGTGATCGAGGCGGATGCGGACCCGGCGGCGGAGTCGTGGGCGAACATCAACGCGATCGACGACCTGGTGGAGGCGGTGCTGACGACCACCGACCGGCTGGTGGTGGCGGCCGTGGCGGGGAACGCGGCGGCGGGCGGGGCGATGCTGGCGCTGGCGGCGGACGAGGTGTGGTGCCGGGCGGGGTCGGTGTTCAACCCGCACTACCGGCTGATGGGGCTGTACGGCTCGGAGTACTGGACGTACACCCTGCCGCGGCGGGTGGGTGCGCGGCAGGCGCAGGCGCTGATGGAGCAGGCGGCGCCGGTGAGCGCGGCCCGGGCGCGGTCGCTGGGGCTGGTGGACCGGATCGTTGCGGGGCCGGCGCAGGAGTTCGCCGGTGCGGTCACCCGGATGGCCGCGGACCTGATCGGTGAATCGGACGTGCCGGTGCGCATCGCGGTGAAGAAGGCGGCGCGGGAGCGGGACGAGGGGCTGCGGCCCCTGGCGGCGTACCGGGCGCAGGAGCTGGAGCGCATGCGGGAGGTGTTCTTCACGCCGGACGCGCCGTACCACGCGCTGCGGTCGGCGTTCGTGCGGGGGCTGCCGGCGCCGGGTGCGCAGGGGCGGCTGGAGGCGTTGTCGCGCCTGCACGCCCCGAGCAGGCGTATTGCCGGGAAAGATGAGGTATGCCAGTTTTAGCCCCGGGGCCGTATCCCGGTGCCGCGCCGCCTGCCGCGCCCGCCGGAAGCCGAAGGGAAGCGAGCCGATGGGTTTCGAGCCCATGACACCCGGCTTCGACGAGGTGCACGTCCTGTGGACCTCGGAGGGCATGAGCTGCGACGGCGACACCGTCTCGGTGACCGCCGCCTCGCTGCCGAGCCTGGAGGACGTGCTCCTCGGGGCGATCCCCGGCCTGCCGAAGGTGCACCTGCACAACAAGGTGCTCGCCTACGAGACCGGGGACGACTTCACGGCCGCCTTCCACCGGGCGGCGCGCGGCGAGCTGGAGCCGTTCATCCTCGTGGTCGAGGGGTCGATCCCCAACGAGAAGATCAACGGCGAGGGCTACTGGACCTCGATGGGCAACGACCCGGACACCGGCGAGCCGATCACCCTCAACACCTGGCTCGACCGGCTGGCCCCCCGGGCCTGGGCGGTGGTGGCCGTCGGCACCTGCGCCGCGTACGGCGGCATCCACGCCATGGCCGGCAATCCCACCGGCTGCATGGGCCTGGTGGACTACCTGGGCGAGGACTTCCGCTCGGCCGGCGGGCTGCCGGTGGTCAACGTGCCCGGCTGTCCCGTGCAGCCGGACAACTTCATGGAGACCCTGCTGTGGGTGCTGCACCAGGCGGCGGGGCTGGCGCCGGTCATCCCGCTGGACGAACAGCTGCGGCCGACCTGGCTGTTCGGCAAGACGGTGCACGAGGGCTGCGACCGGGCCGCGTACTACGAGCAGGGCGACTTCGCCAAGGACTACAACTCCCCCAAATGCCAGGTGAAGGTGGGCTGCTGGGGCCCGGTGGTCAACTGCAACGTCACCAAGCGCGGCTGGATGGACGGCGTCGGCGGCTGCCCGAACGTCGGCGGGATCTGCATCGGCTGCACCATGCCGGGCTTCCCCGACAAGTTCATGCCGTTCATGGACGAGCCGCCCGGCGGCACCGTCTCCACCGCCGCGATGGCCGTCTACGGCCCGGTCATCCGCACCCTGCGCTCGATCACGAACGTCAGCGCCAACCGCGAGCCGAAGTGGCGCCACAACCAACCGGCACTGACCAGCGGCTACGAGCCGCGCTGGTCGGGCGGCCACTAGCCGGCCGAAGGCCCGACGCACCCCAGGCACCAGGAGAGGAACCGCCCGTGGCAACCGCCCAGGACATCGACGCGGCACAGCGCGACCTCACCGAGGTCGCCTTCGACCCCATCACCCGGATCGTGGGCAATCTGGGCATCTACACGAAGATCGACTTCCCGGCGCGGCGGGTCGTCGAGTGCCGCAGCACCTCGTCCATCTTCCGCGGCTACAGCGTCTTCATGAAGGGCAAGGACCCCCGCGACGCGCACTTCATCACCAGCCGCATCTGCGGGATCTGCGGCGACAACCACGCCACCTGCTCGGTGTACGCCCAGAACATGGCCTACGGCGTCAAGCCGCCGCCGCTCGCCGACTGGATCATCAACCTCGGCGAGGCCGCCGAGTTCATGTTCGACCACACGATCTTCCAGGACAACCTGGTCTTCGTCGACTTCTGCGAACGCATGGTCAAGGAGACCAACCCCTCGGTCCTCGAACGCGCCGAGCGCACCCCCGCCCCGCGCGGCGACGTCCACGGCTTCCGCACGATCGCCGACATCATGCGCGCCTTCAACCCCTTCGAGGGCGAGGTCTACAAGGAAGCGCTGCGCATGAGCCGGATCACGCGCGAGATGTGCTGCCTGATGGAGGGGCGCCACGTGCACCCCTCGACCCTCTACCCCGGCGGCGTCGGCACGGTGGCCACCCCGCAGGTCTTCACCGACTACCTGGTGCGCCTGATGCGCTGCCTGGACTTCGTCAAGCGCGGCGTGGCCCTCAACGACGACGTCTTCGACTTCTTCTACGAGGCCCTGCCCGGCTACGAGGAGGTGGGCCGGCGGCGCACGCTGCTGGGCTGCTGGGGCTGCTTCCAGGACCCGGAGGTCGTCGACTACGACTACCGGCACATGAACACCTGGGGCAACGCCATGTTCGTCACCCCCGGCATCGTCGTCGACAACGAACTGGTCACCACCGACCTCGTCGACATCAACCTCGGCATGCGCGTGCTGCTGGGCAGCTCGTACTACGAGGACTGGGCGGGCGAGGAGACCTACGTCGAGAAGGACCCCCTCGGCAACCCCGTCGACCAGCGCCACCCCTGGAACCAGACCACCCTGCCCCGCCCCCAGAAGCGCGACCTCGACGGCGGCAACTACAGCTGGGTGATGAGCCCGCGCTGGTACGACGCCCGCACCGGCGACCACCTCGCGCTCGACACCGGCGGCGGCCCGCTGGCCCGGCTGTGGGTCACGGCGCTGGCCGGCAAGGTCCGCACCCCGTACGTGCGCTCCACCGGGCAGGGCGTCGAGATCGACCTGCCGAAGACGCCCTCGACCCCGGAGATGCGCCTGCAGTGGAAGCCGCCGCCCTTCCCCAACACCATCGAGCGCGACCGGGCGCGGATGTACTTCGTCGCCTACGCCGCCGGCATGGCCCTGTACTTCGTCGAACGGGCCCTGGAGGAGGTGCGGGCCGGGCGCACCAAGGTCTTCGAGGACTTCGACGTGCCCAAGGAGGCCATCGGCGTGGGCTTCCACGAGGCCGTGCGCGGCGTGCTCTCCCACCACCTCGTCATCCGCGACCACAAGATCGCCAACTACCACCCGTACCCGCCCACCCCCTGGAACGCCAGCCCGCGCGACCCCTACGGCACGCCCGGCCCGTACGAGGACGCCGTGCAGGGTCTGCAGCTGTTCGAGGAGAACGGGCCCGAGAACTTCAAGGGCATCGACATCATGCGCACCGTCCGCAGCTTCGACCCGTGCCTGCCGTGCGGCGTGCACATGTACCTCGGCGGCGGGCGCACCCTGCGGCAGAGCCACTCGCCGACCTTCGGCGCCCTGGCGTAGGCGGGAGGCGCATCCATGCCCTGGAACCGTGACGAGGCCCGCGCCCGGGTCGCCCGTACCGAGGCGTTGCTGGCCGGGCTGGAGGAGCTGCCCGGCCCGGCCGCGCGCGAGGTGGCCGCCGACGCCCTGCACGCCGTCGTCGCCCTGTACGGCGAGTGCCTGGCCCGCGTCCTGGCGCAGGTGGACGAGGCGACGGCGGCGGAGCTGGCGGCCGACGAGCTCGTCGGCCACCTGCTGCTGGTGCACGACCTGCACCCGCAGCCGGCCGCCGACCGGGTGCGGCGCGCCCTGGCGACCCTGCGCCCCGCCCGGGCCGCCGAGCTGACCTCCGTGGAGGGCACGGTGGCCCGCGTCCGGCTCGATGCCGCCGGCTGCGGCTGCTCGGCCGACCGGGCACGGCAGCAGGTCCGCGAGGCGGTGACGTGGGCGGCGCCCGAGATCGAGCACGTGGAGCTGGAGGAGAGCGCCCCGGCGGCCGCGCAGGCGCTGATCCCGGTGGAGGCGCTCTTCCGGGCCGGTGCCGGCGGGGAGAAGGTGCCGTGAGCACCGCCGTGCGCCTGCGCGCCCTCGCCCGGCGGCCACCGCCCGCGGCGCCGCCGCAGCGCTGCGACCTGTGCGCCGGCCTGCTGCCCGCCGGCCACCGGCACCTGCTCGACGCCGCCGACGGCACGGCGCTGGTGTGCGCCTGCGGCGCGTGCGCGCTGCTCTTCGGCCACCAGGCGGCCGGGCGCTACCGGCTGGTGCCCCGGCGCCGGATCCGCCTCGCCGGCCACCGGATCGACGACCTGCTGTGGGCGGCGCTCGGCGTGCCGGTGCACCTGGCGTTCTTCGTCCCCGAGGAGGGGGACGGCGCGGCCACGGCGAGCTACCCCGGCCCGCTCGGGGCGCCGTGCGCCGCCGTGGACGCCGAGCTGTGGCGCGAGCTCGCCGCCGGCCTGCCCGAGCAGGCACGCCCGGCCGCCGGGGTGGAGGCGCTGCTGGTGGACCGGCAGGCGGGCGAGCACTGGATCGTCCCGGTGGACGACTGCCGTCGCCTGGTGGCCGTGCTCCGCGCACACTGGAAGGGCCTGTCCGGAGGACCCGCGGCCCGGGCCCGGATCACGGATTTCTTCAGGGAGCTGGCGACGGACGCGCCGGCCCCCGGGGAGCTGTAGGAGGCGAGATGGACCGCACGCAAGCGTCGACCGGCATGGCCGCCATCACCGTCGGCAGGCCGCAGGTGCGCCCGGACAAGCCCGCGCACGTCCGCGGCGTACGGCAGGGCAACCACACCGGGCACTACAAACGCCAGCCCGGCCACCAGAAGGACCAGCGGTCCTCCTCCCGCCGGTCGACCGGCATCAACCCGGGCCCGAAGAACCCGATCCTGCCCGGCATGCCCAACCTCTCCCCCGCATGAGCGCGCCCACCGCCCCCGGGTGCGCGCCCGGGCCGGCGCGGCGCGAGGACATCGCCGAGCTGTCGTTCGCCGTCACCGGCTGCCGCCCGCTCGAGCACGCCGCCGTGCCCACGCTGGCCTTCCGGCTGTCCCTCACCCGCACCGGCGGCGGTCCGGTGCGCTCGGTGGCGCTGACCACGGACGTGCGCATCGCGCCGGCGCGCCGGCGCCCGGCGGACGGCGAACGGCTCGCCCTGGCCCGCCTGTTCGGGCGGCCCGAGCAGTGGGCCACCAGCATGCGGCCCCTGTCCTGGGCGCGGCTGACCACGTTCGTACCGCCCTTCGACGCGCGTACGGTCCTGGAGCTGCCCGTGCCCTGCACCCGCGAGTGCGAGCTGGCCGTGACCGCCTACTTCGAGGCGGTGCGGGACGGGGAGGTGCCGCTGGAGTTCCACTTCAGCGGCACGGTCTTCCACACCGGGGACGACGGGAGGCTGCGCACCTCGCAGATCTCCTGGAACGGCGAGGCGGTGCACCGGCTGCCCGCCCGGCAGTGGCACGAGCTGACGGGCCGCTACTTCGGCGGGCAGAGCTGGCTGCGCGTCTCCCGGGAGACCCACGACCTCCTCGCCGCCCACCGCGACCGCCGGGCGCTGGCCGGCTGGGACGAGACCGTCCGCGACCTCGTCGAGGGGACCGCAGGATGACCGCGCCCGCTGCCGCCGCCCGGACGGTCGCCCGGGCCGTCGAGGAGATCACCCGTACCTGCCTGTACGAGGGCTACCTGCTGTGGCCCTACCGCCGCTCGGCGCTGAAGAACACCCGGCGCTGGACGTTCGGCGCCGTCTTCCCCACCGCCTGCGCGGCGGCCCTGGGCGAGCGGAACCGGATGCGCACGGAGGTGCTGCTGGAGGCGGCCGGAGCAGTGCGCGTGCGGGGACGGGTGCGGTTCCTGCACGCCGTCGACCGGCAGGTGCACCGGCGGCTGCCGGACGGCGGCCGGGAGCCGGTCGACGCCCTCACCGTCGCCGGCACCCGGCACCTGACGTGGCAGGAGGCCACCGAGCGCGAGTGGCCGCTGCCGCCGTGGTCGCCGGGCGACGGCCCGCTGCGGGTGCCCGTCGAGGTGCCGGGCGGCCGCTGCGAGGAGGTGCTGACGGGCGCGGACGGGCAGCCGGAGGGCAGCCTGGTGCGCAGCTGGCAGCCGCTGGCCGGGGAGCTGGAGGTGGCGGCCGTGCCGCTGGGCGGCGGTGCCTGGCGCTTCGGCGTCACCCTGCACAACACCTCGCCGTGCCCGCCGGTGGTGCCGGGCCGGCGCACGGCCCGCGACGAGCTGGCCCGGCACGCCTTCCTCTCCACCCACGCCGTGCTGGAGTGCGCCGGCGAGGGCGCGTTCGTCTCGCTCGCCGCCCCGCCCGCCGGCCCCCTCGCGCAGGCGGCGCGGGAGTGCCGCAACGAGGGCGTGTGGCCGGCCCTGGTGGCCGGCCCCGACGGGCCCCCGGACGGCGACCGGCACCGCTGCGCCGCCGTGCTGGCCTCGCCCGTCACGCTGGAGGACTTCCCCTCGGTCGCGCCCGAGAGCCCGGGGCCGATGTTCGACGGGGGCGAGATCGACCAGTTGCTGGTCCTCAGCGTGCTCGCCCTGACCCCCGAGGAACAGCAGGAGGCCCGGGCGAGCGATCCCCGGGCCCGGGAGATCCTCGACCGCTGCGCCGCGCTGTCCCCGCGCGAGCTGATGGCGCTGCACGGCGCCCTCCGCGGCGTCGCGCCCGCCGCACCGGCCCCCTCCCGGGAGGCGGTGTGAACGCCCGGACGGTGGTCGTCGCCGGCGTACGGCTCGGCCGCGGCAGCACGGTGCGGCTGCGGCCGCTGCACCGCACCGACGTGCTCGACCTGGCACTGACCGGGCGCACCGCCGAGGTCGAGGCCGTGGAGGAGGACATGGAGGGCCGCGTCCACCTCGTGGTGAGCCTGCACGGGGACGCCGGGCGGGATTTCGCCACGGGCCTGGGGCACCGCTTCTTCTTCGCGCCGGAGGAGGTCGAGCCGTACGCCACCACGGGGCCGGACGGACCGGACGCCGCGGCGCGGCCGCCGGCGGCCGGCCGGCGCGTGCTGGTCGCGGGCATCGGCAACCTCTTCCTGGCCGACGACGGCTTCGGCCCCGAGGTGATCAACGCCCTGCTGGGCCGGTCCCTGCCGCACGGCGTGCACGCCGCCGACTTCGGCATCCGCGGCATGGACCTGGCCTACCGGCTGCTGGAGGGCTACGACGCGGCCGTGCTCGTGGACGCGGCGCCGCGCGGCGGCAGCCCGGGCACCCTCCACCTCCTCGACGTCGGCCCCGACGACGTCGGCGCCCTGGCGGACGTGCCCGGGGCGCACGGCATGGACCCGGTCAAGGTGCTCGCCCTGGCCCGCGAACTGGCCCGCCAGGAGGGCCTGGAGCTGCCGCGCGTCGTCGTGCTCGGCTGCGAGCCGCTGCTGCGGATGCGCGGCGACGAGACGGACGTGGAGGTCGGGCTCAGCCCACCGGTGCGGGCCGCGGTCGGCGAGGCCGCGGCGTGGCTGCCGTCGCTGACGAAGGAGCTGCTGCGCGACCCGCGCGGCGCGCTGACTGCGGACGCGGCGAGGAGGTGACTCGACATGCGGAACGGCATTTTCATCCCGGCGGTCGTGGTGCGCATCGCGGTGGGCGCGCTCGCCGCGGCCGCGCTCGCGGCCATCGCCTTCAGCACGCCCGACGCGGTGCGCTACATCAAGATGGAGAGCATGTGAGGACGGACCCGCGACCATGAGCCATCCGACGATCGAGGACGTGTTCCTCACGCACCTGCAGGACGCCCACGCGCTGGAGAAGTTCGTGGACACCGCGCTGGGCGCGCTGATCCCCACCGCCGGGGCCCCCGAGCTGCGCGATCTGCTGGAGCACCACCGCGAGCTGACGCGCGCTCACCTGGCCGCGCTGGAGGACCGGCTGGCCGCCCACGACCGGCACGCCTCGGCGCCCAAGGACTCGGGGCTGGCCGCCGCGGCCCTCGCCGAGGGGCTGCTGGCGCGGGTGCGGGCCGACCACGCCGGCAAGCACGCCCGCGATGCGTACACCCTGATCCACGCCGCCGTCGCCGGCTACGAACTGCTGGGACACCTGGCGCGGCGCGCCGGGGACGCGGCGACCGCCGAGGTCGCCGCGCGGCACCTGGCCGACGAGCGCGCGACGGCCGCGGCCGTCGACGACAAATGGGACCTGCTGCTGGACGTCTCCCTGCGGCACGCCGGGGTGCTCTCCGCCCCGCCGCCCGGCACGACGCGCTCCCTGCGCGGCATCGCCGGCGGGGACCGGCAGCGGTAGGCGGGAGGAAGCGGCATGTCACATGCACGGCGCGGACCACGGCGGTCCGGGCGGGCTCACCCGCCCGAGGACGACGCGACCCTCGCGGCGGCCGCCGAACGGCTCTCGCGCGACGTCCTGGAGCTCGTGCGGCGCGAGCTGGAGCGGGCGCGCCCGGAGGCCCTGGCATCGCTGCGCCGGGCGGGGCTGGGCACGCTCACCCTGACGGCCGCGGCGGTGTGCGGCGCGCTCGCGGTGCTCTCGGCGCACGAGGCGGCCCTGGCCGCCCTGGAGCGGTCGATGCCCCGGCGGTGCGCCGCCACGGCACTGGGCGCCGGGTACGCGGTGTGCGGCGCGGGCCTCGCGTGGTGGGGGCGCCGGCAGCTGCACGAGGTGCGCACGGCCTCCCAGCAGGCCCTGGACCAGGTGCGCGAGGGGCCGCCGTTCCGCGAGTGAGGCCTTCTCAGGCCGCTTTCAGGCCGCGTGCTCCTCGGCCGCGGCGCGCTGCCGTCGCTGCCGGGCGCGGCGCAGGGCCCGCCGGTCGTCCTCGCTGGTGCCGCCCCACACGCCGTACTCCTGCCCGGTCTCCATCGCCCACCGCAGGCACTGCTCCTGCACGGGGCAGGTGCGGCAGACCGATTTGGCGTCCTGCGCCTGGGCGAGGGCAGGGCCGCTCCTGCCGATGGGGAAGAACAGATCGGGGTCCTCGTACCGGCATTTGGCGTACTGCCGCCAGTTCATTGCGCGCGCTTCCTCCCTGTCGCCGGTGGGTTGCCAGTCCGCCGTTGTGGCGTTCCCGGTAGCGGCTAACCGGGGACGGCGCGGTTATGCGCGGCGGGTGGCCGGTTCCTGGCGCCGTTGCGGCTGCGGACGTCAGCGGGCCGGGCGCAGCGGTGGCCGGCCGCCGGGGTGGCGGTGGCGCCAGGTCCAGAAGACCGCGCACGCCACGGCCGCCCACACCACGAGTACGGCGAAGGGGAAGAAGTGCTGGTGGTGATGGAAGTAGACCGCGGTGTGCTGGGCGTTGACGGAGGCGCCGGGCGGCAGCCAGCGTCCGATCGTGCCCAGGAGCGAGGGCAGCAGCGGCCAGGAGACGGCGCCGCCGGAGGAGGGGTTGCCCAGCAGCACCATCAGGCCCCAGGTGGGCAGCATGGCCCAGCGCCCCATCAAGGCATTGAACATCGAAAAGACCATGCCGGAGGTGAACATCGTCAGCGCCAGGATCAGCCAGGACTCCACGAAGGGCAGGCGCAGGGCGCCCAGGCCCCAGTCCACGATGGCGGCGATGGCGAACCCGCCGAGCAGGGCGTAGACGGCCGTGAAGGCGATGCGCTCGCCCGGGTTGAGGGCGGCGGCGTTGACGCTGAGCTGGATGGCGCCGACGAAGCCGACGACGACGGCGGCGAGGGTGATGTAGAACAGCGCCAGCCCGCGCGGGTCGCCCTTCTGCAGGGGGTTGATGTCCTTGACCATGACGGGGGCACCGATGGCCCGGCCGACCTGCGGGGCGGTCTGGGCGAGCAGTTGGGCGACGGTGGCGCCGGAGGCCCCGGAGACGTCCAGTTCGGCGGAGTCGGGGCGCTCGCGCAGGATCGCGTAGACCTTCTGCTCCTCGACCGCCCGGCGGGCGTCGGCGTAGGTGTCGTAGTGCCGGAGCCTGAGTTCGGCTCCGAGCGCCTTCTCCATGCCCTGCACGAAGGCGGCGCGGGTGACCTCGGGCGGGGGCACCCCGGTGACGGCGGTGGGGATGTTGTGGGGCGTGGGGTTGGCCATGGCGTACGTGTACGAGCCGGCGAACAGGCCCGCGCCCGCGGCCGTGATGAGGCAGACGACGACCGCGGGGAAGAACGGCGAATGCCGGAAGGCCGTCCACCGTCGCCGCTCCGTCGCGGGGTCGTCCTTGCCACCCATGCCGTCACAATAAGCGGAGGATCGGGATCCGGCGCGGCCGGTGCCGCCGGGCGGACGGCCCGCATCCCGCGCCGATGACCGGCAGCCGGTGCTACCTTCGAACACATGGCGTTGTCCGGTGACGAACGAGAGCAGTTCCTGGCCGAACCCCACATCGGTGCGCTGGCGGTGACCGGGCAGCCCGGGCGAGGGCCGCTGACCGTCCCGATCTGGTACCACTACGCGCCCGGTGGCGAGCTGTGGATCCACACGGGTCCGCACTCGCGGAAGGCGCAGGCCATCAAGGCGGCGGGCAGATTCAGCCTGATGGCGCAGCGGACGGACCCGACCGTGCGCTACGTGTCCGTGGAGGGACCGGTCACCCGGATCGTCCCCGGCAGCCGGGAGCTGTCCTGGGAGATGGCCGCGCGCTACCTGCCGCCGGAGCGGGTGGCGGCCTTCGTGGAGTACGAACAGACGCATCTGGGCGAGCACGTGGCCATTTACATGCGCCCGGAGCACTGGCTCTCGGCGGACATGGGAGCGTTCTAGTCCCGGCTGTTACAGTGCGGGAGACGTTCTCGATCAGCGAGGAGCCGCAGACATGGTGAGTGACGACGACATCTCCGGGTGATACCCGAGTCGTTCGGCCGTCGGTCGCGCGCTGAAGCGCCGCCGTGGCCTCTTCGTCGTCTCCTTTTCCCTTGTCTGCCTGTGGCACGCGTGTCTGCCTGTGGCAACCCGTGCGCGTGCCCGTGCTTCTTTCGAGGTCGTTCCATGTCCGACGTTTCCGTCGTCTGCTCCCACCTGTCCTTCTCCTGGCCCGACGCGACCCCCGTCTTCCAGGACCTGTCCTTCGCGATGGGTTCCGGCCGCACCGGGCTGGTCGCCCCCAACGGCGCGGGCAAGAGCACGCTGCTGAAGCTCATCGCCGGCGAGCTCGAGCCCGACGCCGGCTCGGTGTCCGTGCCCGGCACGACGGGCTACCTCCCTCAGACCCTCCCCCTGCAGCGCGACATGACCGTCGCGCAGGTGCTCGGCGTGGCCGAGGTGATCCGCGCCCTGGACGCCGTCGAGTCGGGCGACGTCGGCGAGGAGCACTTCGCGACGATCGGCGACGACTGGGACATCGAGGAACGCACCCGCGCCCAACTGCAGCGCCTGGGCCTGGCGGACTTGTCCTTCGACCGGAGCCTGGCCACGCTCAGCGGCGGCCAGGTCGTCTCGCTCGGGCTCGCGGCCCAGCTGCTGAGGCGACCGCACGTGCTGCTGCTCGACGAGCCCACGAACAACCTCGACCTGAAGTCCCGCCACCGGCTCTACGACGTGCTGACGGACTTCTCCGGCACCCTGCTCGTCGTCAGCCACGACCGCGCCCTGCTCGACCGCATGGAACGCATCGCCGAGCTGGACGGCGGCGAACTGCGCTTCCACGGCGGCAACTTCACCGCGTACGAGGAGGCGGTGCGGGCCGAGCAGGAAGCCGCCGAGAAGAACGTCCGCAACGCCGAGCAGGAACTCAGGCGCGAGAAGCGGGAGATGCAGCAGGCCCGCGAACGCGCCGAGCGCCGTGCGAGCAACGCCGCCCGCAACCTCAAGAACGCCGGCCTGCCCCGCATCTTCGCCGGCACCATGAAGCGCGGGGCCCAGGAGTCCGCCGGCCGGGCGGGTCAGATGCACGCGACGCGGATCACCGAGGCCCGGGCGCGCCTGGACGAGGCCGAGCGCTCGCTGCGCGAGGAACAGCGGCTCATCCTCGACCTGCCCGACACCGAGGTGCCCGCCGGGCGCACCCTCTTCCTCGGCGAGGGGATGCAGGTCCGCCGCGACGGCCGGGCCGTCTTCACGGAGGACGGCCTGGAGCTGAACATCCGCGGCCCCGAGCGGATCGCGCTCACCGGCCCCAACGGCGCCGGCAAGACCACGCTGCTGCGCCTGATCGGCGGCGACCTGGATGCCGACAGCGGACGCATCAAGCGGGCCCGGGGCCGGATCGCCTACCTCTCGCAGCGCCTCGACCTGCTGGATCCGCAGGCCACCGTCGCCGACAACTTCGCCGCGTCCGCACCGGGCCGGCCGGAGGCCGAACGGATGAACCTCCTGGCCCGCTTCCTCTTCCGCGGCGCCCGGGCGCACCTGCCAGTCGGCGTGCTCTCCGGCGGTGAACGCCTGCGCGCCACGCTGGCCTGCGTCCTGTGCGCCGAACCGGCCCCCCATCTGCTGCTCCTGGACGAGCCGACGAACAACCTCGACCTGGTCGGCGTGGCCCGGCTGGCCGGCGCCCTGAACTCCTACCGTGGGGCCTTCGTCGTGGTCAGCCACGACGAGCGGTTCCTGCGGGAGATCGGGGTGAACCGGTGGCTCGATCTATCGGCAGGTGCGCTGACGGAGACCGGGGATCCCGCGGCGACCGGGAGCTGATCCCGAGGCCGGTCGGGGGCGGGGCCCTGGTGCGGTGATCACAGCAGGGTGCCCAGGGGGCCGAGGTCGAGGTTGAGGTCCTCCGGGGTGAGGTCGTAGCGGGCGGCGAGCTCCTCCATGCGCTCGGCCAGCAGCATCAGGGTCGTGCCGATGCGTTCCTCCTGCTCCTCGGTGAGGTCGCCGGCCTCGACCCGGCGCAGTGCCTGGCGTTCCATCAGCTGGCGCAGCAGTTCGACGATGGTGAGGACCAGCCGGACCAGGTCGCGCTCGACGGTGTCCCGGTCCAGCTCCACGCGGCGGGTCACGGTGCGTTCGCCTCCTCCCAGGGTGCGGGGACGCGCTCGCCGACGGAGCTGATCAGCGCGTGCAGGTCGATGCGGACGAGGTCGACGTCGGCGATCCGCAGGGTGAGGTCGCCGGCCAGCACCACGCCGCCGGCGAGCAGCCGGTCGAGCAGGTCCACCAGCGCGATCCGCCGTCCGGCGAGCTCGCCGCCGGGCGTCACGACGGCTCCCGCGTCCTCGCCGGTTCCTCCTCGTCGCCGGCGGCGGGCCCGGCGAAGGAGTAGGGCGCCCAGGGCCCGGTCAGCTCCACCTCCGCGCCGTCCGCCGGGGCGGAGCCGGTCAGGCGGGCGACGGCCGCGGTGAAGCGGTCGCCGGCGGTGCGGGGCACGAGGTAGGCGGCGTTGAGCAGGTTGCGGCCGGTGAGGCCGGCGTGCTGCGGCGGGTACAGGCGGGTCTCCTCGGCGAGGGCGGTGAGTGCGGCGTGGATGTCGTGCGCGGTCTCCTCGGCGCGCCGGGCGTCCTCCTCGTGCGCCCGGCGCGCCGAGATGCGGCGGCGCAGGTAGTCCCGGCCGCTGCTGGGGGCGCGCGGGGCGGCCGTCGTGGCCCCGGGCGCCCTGGCGTGGACCTTGACGCCCCACTCGACGCGGCCGTCGAGGCGCTCCAGGGTGGCGGCCAGGTGTGCGCCCCGCTCCTGGAGCATCGCGCGCACCGAGGCCTCGTCGCGGTAGACCGTCGCCAGGCGCAGCGGCAGGACGCAGGTGCCGGTGGCGCCGGCCGCGTCGACGACCCGCTGGTGGGCGCGGGCGGTGCTCTCCAGCCAGGACAGTTCCTCCAGGCGGGCGCGCAGGGCCCGCTCGCCGAAGTCCGCGGCGTCCACCGCCCCGACGAGGGCGGTGAGCCCCTGGTGACGTACGGCGCGTACGGGCTCGCCGGCAACGCCGGTGACCGTGCGCAGGGCGACGGCGCCGAGGGCGGGGGTGTCGCGGGCGACGGCGTAGGCGTACAGCAGCCGCCCGGTGTCGGGGTGGTTCACCGGTGTTCCTCCCTGTGCTGCTCGAGTTCGGCGACGCGGGCCCGCAGCCGCTCGTTCTCGGCGCCCAGTTCCCGGCGGCGGGCGCCGGAGGAGAGGGCCGGGTCGCTCTCCCACCAGTCGATGCCCATCTCCTTGGCCTTGTCGACGGAGGCGACGACGAGGCGGAGCTTGATGGTCAGCAGTTCGATGTCGAGGAGGTTCACGCGGATGTCGCCGGCGATGACCACGCCCTTGTCGAGCACCCGCTCCAGGATGTCGGCCAGGTTGGCGCCGGAGGCGGTGGTGGCCGGCGGCCCGGGCCGGTCGGGGGTCATGGCGTCCAGCTCCTCCCCGGGGTGTGCAGCCGGACTTCCTCCAGCCGTTCGAGCAGCGCGTCCTCGCGCCGGTCGAACTCCTCCTCGTCGATCTCCCCGCGCATCAGTTCTTCCTCCAGCGCTTTCAGTTCGGCCCGGACGACGGCCGGGTCGTAGTAGAGGCGCTCGGCCTCGTCGACGACCCGGCGCAGGACCCAGCCGACGAAGCCGATCATTCGACGAAGCTGTAGACCGGCAGCGGTCCGTGGATCGTCAGGTCGATGTGGGGGTGGGCGCGGCGCAGCCGCTCCGCCTCCTCCAGCAGCGCTCCGGCGCCGGATTCGGGCACCAGGTAGGAGACGTTGAGGAACCATCCGCCGCTGTCGGGGCCGGGGCGCTCGTCCTCCGCCCGTGGGGCGAGGGCCTCGCGCAGCAGCCGGGCGTCGCGCATCTCGCGCTCGCGCACGGCTGCGGCCACCTTCTCGCCGAACTGCAGACGCTGCTCGTAGGAGCCGCCGCCGTCGGCGCGGTTGGCCTCGGCCAGGGTGCGCAGGCCGGCGTCCTCGGCGAGGACGAGGTGGAGGACGGCGTCCTCGTGGTGGACCGCCTTGACGTTGTACTCGACGCGCCCTGCGAGGCGGTCGAGTCGGTCGCGGTAGCGGTCGGTGTGCTCGGCGAGGACCTCGCGCACCTTCTCGTCGTCGTCGGAGACGCTGCCGAAGCGCATGGGCAGCACGGTGGTGTGCAGGCCGACCTCGGCCAGGACGCGCTGGTGGGCGAGCAGGTCGCGCCGCTTGGGCCGCAGCTCGGTGGGGCAGTCGCTGACGACCGCGGCCAGGCCGGCGGCCGTCACCAGGCGCACCGGCAGCGCGGGGTCGCCGATGCCGGTGAGGCCGGCCGGCAGGCCCGCGTCGGCGGCGCGTGCGATGCCGTAGACGTAGGTGCTCACTCGCTCTCCTCCTTCTTGCGGGAGGCGCCGCGGCGGGATCCCTGGGAGTCGCCGCGCACCTGCTGCACCGCGTCCGCGATGCTCTGCGCGGCCCCGGAGATGGCGCCCTTGGTCTTGCCCCGGGCACCGCCTTCGGTGACGCCCTCGGTGACGTTGCCGACGAGGTCGGGCAGGCCCGCGCTGCGGTGCGGGCCGGCTTCCAGGTCGAGGCGGTTGCAGGCCTCGGCGAAGCGCAGGTAGGTGTCGACGCTCGCGACGACGACACGCACGTCGATCTTCAGGATCTCGATGCCGACCAGGGAGACGCGCACGAAGGCGTCGATCACCAGGCCGCGGTCGAGCACCAGCTCCAGGACGTCGTACAGACCGCTGGTACCGCCTGCACCCCCGCCGCCCTGTGGTGCGGGGACAACGCTCATCGAAAGACTTCCTCTCGTCCTTCTGCGGGATTTCCCGGCCGGGAATTCCCTCCGGTACCTCCTGGACCCGCTTTCCTCGCTCCCACCCTTCCCGTGGAACTAACGGGAATCGGTCCTTCCCCGTTCGTAGCGGCGCAGCCGGCGGTAGCCGGTGAGCATGCCGTCGGAATCGAGGGTGACTTCGTAGAGCGCCATCACGCTCATCGTGTCGGGAATGCGGGAGAGCTCGACCACTTCGGCCTCCAGCACCCAGCCGCCGTCCTGTGTCCGCTCGAACCGGGCCAGGCCCTCGGGGCGCAGTCCGGTGAGTTCGGCGAACTGTTCGCGGGCGGCGCGGAGCAGTTGTACGGCCGACGGGGCGGAGCGTTCGATTCCGCGTTCGTCGGGTGTACCGGATGTCTTCTCGGAGTCGGTCATGGGCCCCTCTCGGTTTCGGTCGACGGGCCTGCTGCTGCGGATACCGTGGTGTGGGCCGCTCAAACACGGGAAGGAGAAAAACCACCGTGCGCCCGTTCGTCGAGCGGGCCGTGGAGTAACCGGGGTAATTCCGGGAACACGAACCGTCGGAGGTTGATAACTATGGTTCCTCTGCTCCTTGTTCTGCTCCTCGCCCTGATCCTCTTCGGCGCCGGATTCGCCATCAAGGTCCTGTGGTGGTTCGCCGTCGCGGTCCTGGTGATCTGGCTCCTCGGCTTCGTCATGCGCTCCGCGGGGACGGGAGGTGGCCGGGGTCGCTGGTACCGATGGTGAGCGTGTGAATCGCTTTCCCGCGTGGACGTCGCACACCCACCGCGCAGGGGCCGCCGGGAATCCACCCGGCGGCCCCTGGTCGTTCACCGTCCGCCGGCGCACGTCCGAAAGAAGTGCGGAACAAGTGCGTCGGGGACGGAGTGACCCGCCGTGCTCCGGGCAGGAGCAGCTCTGTGGGACTGCAGACGCAAAGGAGGCTGTGACATGACCGGCACCAGCGCGACGCGGTCGGTGACGACCCGGCGGAGCGGTATCGCCGCGCCGAAGTCCGCGGCGGACCCGCTGCCGCGGGTGGACGACGCGGGCAGCGTGGATCCGCGCGACGCCCGGGCCCTGACGAAGGTCTTCCTCGACCGCCTGGCCGTGCTGGAGGAGGGCACGCACGACTACCAGTACGTGCGCAACACCCTGATAGAGATGAACCTCTCGCTCGTGCGCTTCGTCGCCGGGCGGTTCCGCGGCCGCGCCGAGCAGATGGAGGACATCGTCCAGGTCGGCACGATCGGTCTGATCAAGGCGATCGACCGCTTCGACCTGACGCGCGAGGTCGAGTTCACCACGTTCGCCATTCCTTACGTCACTGGTGAGATCAAGCGTTTCTTCCGTGACACCGGTTGGGCCGTGCATGTGCCGCGGCGGCTGCAGGAGTTGCGGGTGGAGCTGGCCAAGGCCACCGACGAGCTCTCCAGCCGGCTCGGCCGCTCCCCCAGCGTCCGCGAGCTGGCCGAGGTGATGAACCTGTCGGACGAGGAGGTCATCGAGGCCAGGATCGCCAGCAACGGCTACCGGGCCAACTCCCTCGACATGCCCGCCGACGAGGCACCGCAGCGCGGCCACGGCAGTGCCCGGCCGTGGTCGGAGCGGATCGGCACCACCGACGAGAACCTGGAGAAGGTCGAGAACCTGCACGTCCTCGAGCGCCTGCTGCCGTGCCTGGACGAGCGCGAGCGGCGGATCCTGGGGATGCGCTTCGGCCAGGAGATGACGCAGTCCCAGATCGGGGCGCAGCTGGGCATCTCCCAGATGCACGTCTCGCGGCTGCTGAGCCGCACGCTCGCGCGGCTGCGCGAGCACATGCTCACCGACGGCTGAGCACGGGTGCCGCCGTCTCCCGGCGGTGGTCGCACGCGAGCTGCGCACCTGCGCGGGTGCGGGCGGGTCGGGACGCGTAGGAGCGACGGTACTGCGTCGCCCGCGGTCCGGCGGCCGCACTACGGCGAGATGCGTAGCGTGCCGGGTGGCCGTGCGGCGCGTGTGCCACGGGCGCGGTGTCGCCCGTCCTTGCGGATCTGCGTGCCGGTACCGGCCGGTTCTTCGTGTTTGTTCCGGCTCGCGGGGGCAAGCCGCCTCCTGGTACGCGTCCGTGCCGCAAGCCGACGCCGGAAGGAGCCCCTCGTGGTCGTCGTCGCCCTTCTCCTGCCGCCCCTGCTGCTCGGGTTGGTGCTCGCCCTGGGCCAGTACGAGGAACGTCTTCTGAAGAATGGTTCCGCCACCCGGGTGCGGGAGCCCGCCGCACCGGACGGGCAGCAGGCGCCCGTGAGGAGGCTGCGGGCCCTGCCGGGGCCGCCCGCCGAGGACGGGCCCCGGCACCGTTCCCGTGGCCGGCACGCCGCCTGAGGGCGCCTCACCGCGGCGGCCCGGGCGGGCCCGTCCCGCCCGGGCCGCTGTGAGACACGGCGGCGGCCGTGGCAAGGATGCCGGGACGGGGGCGCATCCGCCCCCGACGACCACCGGGAGAAGGGGACCTCATGGACGCGCAGCACAGCGGTGCCACCGGGGGCGTGGCCGTGGTGACCGGCGCCGACTCCGGCATCGGCCGGGCCACGGCCGTCCGGCTGGCCCGCGCCGGCCTCGACGTCGGCATCACCTACCACCGCGACCTCGACGGCGCCCGGGGCACCGCCGCCGAGGTACGCGCCCTGGGCCGGCGGGCGGCGATCGCGCCCATGGACCTCACCGAGCTGCCCGCGGCCGCCGACGCCGTCGACGGGCTGGCCGAGGAACTCGGGCGCCTCGACGTCCTGGTCAACAACGCCGGGACGGGCGTACGGGCCCCCTTCGTCGAGGTGCCGCTGGAGGCGGTCCGCGAGGTGCTCGACGTGAACCTCGTCGGCCCGCTGCTGTGCGCGCAGCGGGCGGCGCGCCGCATGATCCGGCAGGGCGGCGGCGGCCGGATCGTCAACGTCACCAGCGTCCACGAGCACCAGCCGCGGGTGGGAGCGGCTCCCTACTGCGCCGCCAAAGGCGGGCTCGGCCTGCTCACGCAGGTGATGGCCCTGGAACTGGCCGAGCACGGCATCACCGTCAACGCGGTCGCCCCCGGCGAGATCGCCACGCCCATGACCGGGCAGGAGGACGTCGACGTCCACGGCGTGAGCAGGCCGGGCGTGCCCCTGGGACGGCCGGGGGACGCGCGGGAGGTGGCCGCCGTCATCGCCTTCCTGGCCGGGCCGGAGGCCGGCTACGTCACCGGGGCCTCGTGGAGCGTGGACGGCGGCATGCTGCGCATGGGCCCGCAGGCCGGCTCCCACCTGCGGGACGACTCCTGGCGCGTGCCGTGAGCCCGCCGCGGCGGGCCCGGGCGCGCGCAAGCCCGCCGCCGGGCCGCCGGCCTCGGGGGACCGGCGTTCCGGCGGCGGACAGGAGTGCTCCGCGGTGCGTCGGGTCAGCTCATCCCTTCTTCGTCGCCTCCTTGGTGACCTCCGCCGGGGATCCGTAGCTCTTCTTGGGCATGGCGCTCAGGGCGTCGACCGTCTTCTTGTCGGCACCGTGGCTCTTGGCGTGCTCCACGAGGGTCTCCTTGGACGCGGGGTAGTCCACGCCGCCGAGGGACTTCTGGAGCTGGATGGGGTTCACTGTCATGGCCCCCGGGGTAACCGGCCCGGTGCGCGACATGAGCGGGTCGCCGGCGATTCACCCCGACGGCCCAGCGCCCGCCGGCCGGGCCGCCGCGAGCGGCTCGGTGAGCACGACGGGCCCGCCGGGAGGACACTGGACAGTGGAAAGGTCCCCCTTGCGGAGGTGATCATTGTGGTGCCACTGTTGCTGGTTCTGGTCCTCGTCGTGATCCTCTTCGGCGCTGGATTCGCCATCAAGGTCCTGTGGTGGATCGCCCTGGCCGTCCTCATCCTGTGGCTGCTGGGCTTCCTGATGCGCTCCGGCGGAGGCCGCTGGTACCGCTGGTAGAACCCGAGGCGGCCCTCGGGCCGCTGCGGAGGTGATGCGATGGCGCTGGGGCACCATGATCACTTGCAGGGCAGAGCCGCCCTGGTGACGGGCTCCTCGCGGGGCCTGGGCCTGCTGGTCGCCCGCGAGCTGGCCCGGCGCGGCTGCGCGGTGATGCTCTGCGCCCGTGACGAGGCCGGGCTGCGCCGCGCCGAGCGCATGCTGCGCGAGGACGGTGCCGAGGTCGCCTCGGTCGCGGCCGACGTGAGCGAACCCTCCGCTGCCGAGCGCCTGGTGGCCCGTACCACCGAGGCGTTCGGCAGTGTGGACGTCCTGGTGAACAACGCCGGAGTGATCCAGGTCGGGCCGCTGCGGGCCATGCGGGAGGAGGACTTCCGCGCCGCGATGGAGACCATGTTCTTCGGGCCGCTGCGGCTGACGCTGGCCGCCCTGGAGGGCATGCGGGAGCGCGGCGAGGGCCGCATCGTGAACGTGTCGTCCATCGGCGGCCGCATCGCCGCCCCGCACCTGCTGCCCTACGGCGCGGCGAAGTTCGCCACCGCGGGCCTGTCCGAGGGCCTGCGGGCCGAGCTCGCCGGCGAGGGCATCAGCGTCACCACGGTGGTGCCGGGGCTCATGCGCACCGGCTCGCACACCGCGGCCCGCTTCAGCGGGCAGGCGGCGCGGGAGTACGGCTGGTTCGCCGCGGCCGCGGGGCTGCCGGGGCTGTCCATGGACGCCGAACGGGCCGCCCGCGCCATCGTCCGCGCCGCCGAGCGGCGCCGGCCGGAACTCGTCCTGACCGCCTGGGCGAAGGCCGCGGTGCGGATGCACGGCCTGGCACCGGCCACCACGACCCGGGCCCTGTCGCTCGCCTGCCGGCTGCTGCCGGACGCCGGTGCCCGGCCGGAGCGCCTCGTTCCGGGGTACGAGGCGGCGGGCGTCTCCTCGTCCCTCCTGCACCGGCTCACCGTGCTCAACGACCGGGCGGCCGCCCGCTTCAACCAGCGGGCCCGCCGGCGGGCCGCCTGAGCCGCCCAGAGGGGCGGCCGGTACGCACACAGGAAAGGGGTGGACCGACCATGCCCGGACGTGAAGAACTGCCCGACACCATCCGGCGCTCGGACGCGAAGGCCCGCCGCACCTGGATCAAGGCCCACGACTCGGCCGTCGAGCAGTACGGCGAGGGCGAACGCGCCCACCGCGTGGCCTTCGGGGCCCTCAAACACACCCACGAGAAGGTCGGCGACCACTGGCAGCCCAAGGAACACGGCCGCAAGGGCCCCTCCGACGAGCGCTCGCGCCGCCCCCGCGGCACCTCCGGCGCCTCGGCCGAGGGAGTCGACACCGAGGCGAGCAAGGAACACCTGCGCCACGTGGCCCGCGAACTGGGCATCGAGGGCCGCTCGACCATGGCGAAGGCCGAGCTCGTCGACGCGATCCGCAAGGCCAACGCCCGCGAGACCGCGGCCGCACGGCGCCGCGGCGCCCCGTAAGGGGCGCGGGGAACTGCGCGACCGGCCACCGACGGCCTGCAGCCGAGGGCACTCCGTCTGCGGGCACGTCGTGGCTTGTCGCGCAGTTCCCCGCGCCCCTTACGGGGCGCCCTCGTGCCGCGTGCACCGCGACCGCTAGGTCACAGGCTCGTCTCGGGCCAGACGCTGCTGCCGCCGCCGCGCCACTCGACGAGCGCGGAGTTGTCGAGGTCGACGGTGTCCAGCCCGTAGCGGCGCATGAAGTCCTGCAGGTCCCGCAGGGAGTGGGCCTTGCCCACCGAATCGCCGTGGATCTTCACCATGCGGGTGCCCTCCACGAGCGGGTGGACGACGACCGGGGGCTCTTGCTTGTCCATGGCGGCACACTAGTGCGGCACGCCCCGCGGATCACGCAGCCCGCTCGTGGCGGGGCACGGAGTGCGCCGGTGTGGCGCAGCGCCGGCCTCAGCTCGGCTTGCGCGGGCGGTGCTCGTCGAGGGGCTCGGCCTCCTCCGGGGTCAGCGCCTCGGGCTCGCGCCACTCCTCGGTCCGTGTGGGACGGCCGTCGCGGGTCTGCGCCGTACGCATCTCCCGCTTCAGCTCGTCGTCCTTCTTCGGCCCGTGCTTGTCGCTCTGGCGCTCCATGGCAGTGCCGCTCCTTTTCGGGTCCGGGTATCCGGCGGGTCCAGTGGGTCCGGCGGGTTCGGATCAGGGGTTCAGGGCTTGTCGGACTGCTGCTCGGGCGGCACCGCGCCACCGCGGCCGCCTCCCTTGGCGCCCTTGTCGCTCCCGTGCGCCCGCCGGGAACCGCCGGGGCCCACCGAGCGGTCCTGGCCCGCCTTGGCCTCCGCCGAGTTCTGGACGGTGGCGCCCTTCTTGCTCCGGTGCACAGCGCTCTGCTGGGGGTTCTTGCCCATCGCGTCCTCCACGCGTGCGTACGTGTCGTTGCGCTTGCTGTTGGTGCGCCTTGCCGGTCGCCGCCGGCGAAAACCCGCCCCCTGTCACCAGCGTAGGCGCGGCCCGTGCCGGTGGCGCGGCGGGCGGCGCGTCACCCGTGGGCGCCGGGCCCGCCGGCCTTCTCCAGCAGGCGGACGTCCGCCTCGACGGTCGCCGGCAGCCGCCGGCGGTGCGCCACGACCACCGGCAGCCGGGCCAGCGCCTCGTACAGGGCGCGCCGGACGGCAGGGTCGTGACGGGCCTCGGCGGCGGTCTGCAGGGTGTGCCCGAGAACGCGCGGCAGCGGGCGGCGCAACCAGCAGGTCAGCAGCTCGTTGCGCCGCCAGCGCACGTCGCGGCCGGCGCGGTGCAACGGCTCGGGGTGGTGGTGGGCGACGACGTCGGGGCGGTGCACCACGCCCCAGCCGCGGGCCGCCAGGTCGTAGGCCAGCAGGCTCTCCTCGCCCCCGAAGAACAGGACCGGGTGGAAGCCTCCCGCCTGCAGGTACGCCTCGCGGCGGACGACGGCGGCACAGCACAGGAAGCCCAGCACGCTGGGGCCGGGCAGGTCGGGGGCACGGCCCAGTGGTGACGCCGCCAGGGCCGCGTTCATGGGGTCGGGCCGCTCGTCGTGGCCGATCAGGGCGGCTCCGGCGAGCAGGCCCAGCCGCGGATGGTCGCGCATCAGAGCGACGGCCCGGGCCAGGGAGCCGGGCGCCCACCACGAGTCGTCGTCGCAGAACGCGATGTACGGCGCCCGTGCGTGGCGCACGCCGTGCGTGCGCGCGAGCGCGCCGCGGTTGCGGGGCAGGCGCAGCACCCGGACGTACGGGAAGCGCTCCCGGACCATGGCGGCGGTGCCGTCGGTGGAGGCGTTGTCGACGACGAGGATCTCGGGCCGCTCCGGGAGGCCGGTCAGCCGCTGCAGGGTGCGGGCCAGGGAGGCCCTGCGGTCTCGGGTGGCGACGACGACGCCGACGCCGGGTGTCACGCGCTCACCGCGGCGAGCCCGGCCAGGGCGTCCAGGACCTCGTCGGGGGTGATGCGCAGCAGCCGCGCGTCGGGGCGCGACGCGTGCGGGTCGCCCGGGGGGCCGGGGTGCCACAGGGCGCGGTGCCGCGGCAGCGGCGGGGGCCCCCACAGGGCGGGTGCCACCGGGCCGAAGAGGGTGACGCTGGGGGTGGCGTGGGCGACGGCGAGGTGGGCGATGCCGGTGTCGCCGCTGACGACGGCCCGGGCGCCGGCGACCAGGGCGGACAGGACGGGGAAGGGCAGCCCGCCGCCCAGTGGCTCGGCACCGGGCGCGGCCACCCGGGCGACCAGGTCCTCCTCGCCGGGCCCCCCGGTGACCACCACGCGCTCCCCCCGATCCAGCAGGCGGCGGGCCACTTCCGCGTACCGCTCGGCGGGCCAGCAGCGGGCGGCGGAACCGGCACCGGGGTGCAGGACGACAGCGCCGGGCGCGGGCGAGGCCCCGGGGGGCGGGTCGAGGGCCAGGTCGTCCGGGTCGGCGGGAATGCCGTAGAAGCGCAGCAGCCGGCACCAGCGTGCGCGCTCGTGCTCGTCCGGCGACCAGCGGGGGCCGTCGATGCCGGGCGCCCCGGCGCGGGCGAAGCCCAGCAGACGGCCCGGGGCGAGGGAGGCCAGCACGCGGTGGCTGGGCGGCCCGTTGCCGTGCAGGTCGACCGCGACGGCGGGGGGCGGCGCGTCCCACGGGATGCTGCGCGGTACGGCCCGCCCGGGCGCCGCGGCCGGCAGCAGGGTGTCCACGGCACCGCACGCGGCGGCCGCCGCGGCGAGGCCGGGCGGGGCGGCGAGCACGATCTCGTGGCCGGGATGCGCCCGGCGCAGGGCCCGCAGCGCGGGCACGCCGGCGAGCAGGTCGCCCAGACCGAGCGCCCGCAGCACCAGCAGCCGGGGCCGCTGCGGGCCGGCGCGCAGCGCCACCGCGGTGGGATGACAGGACGTCACGAGGGCCCCCGCCGCGCCGGATTGCCGCCCTCGTCCGGCCGCCCCCGCCGCCCCCGCGGCCCAGGCCGCCCCGGCCCCGGCCGCCGCCCCGCGGGCGCGGCCTCCTCCGACCGACCCCCGGGCCGGTCCTTGACGGCCAGGGGGGCGGCCGGCCGCGCCTGTCCCGCGGCGGCAGCCGCAGATGCGACGCCGCCCCGCGCCCCTACGGGGCGCCGTGGGCTGGTGCAGTGCCCCGTAAGGGGCGCGGGGAACTGCGCGACAAGCCACGACGCGCCCGCAGACGGGATGCCGTGTCGCGCCCACGCGGCGGCAGCCGCTCGGCGGACCGCTTCGAACGGGCCGCAACGGGGCCGGCGCGCCGCCCTCCGCAGGGGCGGCGCTCCGCAATGGGGCGACGGCGGGGTGGGCCGCATGGGGTGCTCCCTTCCGCGGGGGCGGCGGGGCCGCGGAGGGCCCGGTTCAGCAGCAGGCTGGCACACAACCGGGCCGGGCACATCTCGGGGCGTCAGGGGGCGCGGCGCAGGGGGCCCCAGGGGCCGCGTTGGCGGCGGACCTCGTCCTCCGCCTCGTCGATCACGCGGGGGTCGATCCAGGCCATGGGGCGCACGTCGCGGACGAGGGGTTCGTTGTCGGGTCCGCGGCCGGCCTCGCGGCCGGACAGGACCCAGGGGCGCACCCCGGGCGCCTTGTCGTGGCGCAGGTGGCTGTAGTCGTGCAGGCGTCTGGCCACCCACAGCCGGACGGGGCGGTCGGACCACCAGGGTTCGACGCCGAGGGGGTTGGCCGACAGCCCGGGCAGGCTGGTGCCGGTGAGGTCGTCGGTGCTGGAGGCGCCCGCGTGGTGGGCGAGGTCCGGCTCGGGCCCGCGGGACCACCGTACGTACAGGGGCTCGCCGACGCGTTCGACAAGGGCGGCCACCGCGTCGAGGGTGGTGAGCACGGGGAGGCCGGGCTGCGCCGCCGCGGGGCGGCGCCGTGTCACTTGCCGTCGCCCATGGCCTTCCGCACGGCGTCGCGGGTGCGGTCGGCGATGGCGGCGAAGGGTCCGAGGAGGATGTTCTTCGTCGCGCTCTCGACGCCCGGGTGGGGGTGGGTGGGGGCCATGGCCTCCGCGGTCCGTACGGCCTTGGCCATGCTGGCGAGCCGGCGGGGGTCGTGGGCCTCGCGCAGCCGGTCGAACTCCAGCCGTTCCTCGGCGTCGGCGTGGGCCTCGATGTCGTCGCGCAGCGCGTTGAGGGTGGGCATGAACTCGGGGCTCTCGGGGTCCATGTCCTCGAGTTCGGAGAGGACCTGCTTGGCGTCGTGTTCCTCGCGCAGCCGGTCGTCGACGACTTTGTCGCCGCTGGCGAAGGCGCGCCGGGCCGCCGGGTGGACGATCTCCTCCTCGGCCGTCTCGTGGACGGCCAGCAGGCGCACCAGGCGGTTGAAGGCGTCCTTGCGCGAGGTGCCGCCGCTGGCCTCGACCTCGCGGAAGAGTTCGCGGATCTGCTGGTGCTGCTGCTTGAGCAGCGTCACCACGTCGTCCTGCGCGCCTGCGGCGCCCTCGTGGGCCCTTTGTGCCATGACCACTCCCTGTCGGATCGGACGGCGGATACGCCGGTACCGGGTACCCGTTGTGGTCCGGTCGCAGCAGCCGCGGGGGCGGCTTTTCATTCGCCTGGCCGAGTGGGATACGGCGTCCGGCGGCGGGCGCGGCGCGGCCGGTCTCCGTCGGTCTCCGTCGGCTCCGTCGGGCTCGGTCAGGCGGCGAGGGGGCCTGCGGTGGCGTCGAGGTGCTGCAGGAGCGCCGGGCGGTGCAGGTCGGCCAGGGGTGCGACCAGGTCGGGGTGGCGCAGCAGGGCGGCCGCGCGCCGGTCGCCGTCGTCGGGGGCGGTCAGACGGCGGAAGTCGACGGGCAGACCGCCCGCGTGGTCGGTGCCGGCGGCCGCGGCGGCCGCGGTGCGGGCCAGGGCGGGGTCGGAGAGCAGGCAGGCCGCCCAGCTGGCGACGACCTCGTCGACCCAGGTCCGCCACGCGTGAGCACCGTCCGTGTCGAGGTCGGTGCAGTCCGCGCCGCTGATCCAGTCGAGGCGGGCGGAGCCGCCGGGCCCGGCGACGACGACCAGGGCGGCGTCGAGCTCGGTGGGGTAGCGCAGCCAGGCGGCGGCGGTGACGGCCTGGCGGGCCTGCGTCTGGGCGAGGGCGGCGCTCAGGGCGCCGCCGGTGGGCGCGTAGGCGCGGGTGAGCCACTGGGTGGTGGCGGCGATGAGCGGGGTGAGGTCTGCGGACACGAGGAACCAGAAACCATTCGGCTCGGGTGCGGGAGAACCCGTAACGGTACCGGCCGGCGCGCCGGGCTCCCATGACGCGCGTCACGGCCGCCATTAATGGAGCAGCTGCTCTATTATTGGGCGATGCGCACGGTCGATCCCGAACAGCACGCCCGCAAGCGGGCGGCGATCCTGTACGCCGCCGCGGTGGAGTTCGCCACGCACGGGGTGGACGGCACCTCCACCGCCCGGATCTGCCGCCGGGCCGGCATCGGCTCGGGCACGCTCTTCCACTACTTCGCCACCAAGCGCGCGATCTTCCACGCGCTCTTCGGCGACGACTTCGAGAAGAACGCCGCCGCCTGCCGGCAGGCCCTGGACCTCGGGGACCCGGCCGCGGGGCTGGACGCGCTGCTGGAGCATCTGCTGGCCGATCTCGGCGACCCGCTGGTGCCGGGCCTGGCCGCGGCGGTGTTGTTCGAGGTGAACCGGGACGAGGAGTTCGCCCGGCTGGTCGCCGCGGACGAGGCCCGTACGCGCGCCGCACTCACCACGCTGGTGCAGCGACTGGCCGCGGCGGGCCGGACCCCGCTCTTCGCCCCCGCGCGGGTGGCCGGGTGGATCCACCGGCTCGTCGACTCCGGCTATCTCGGCGCCGGGGAGCCGGGCTTCGATCCCGTGGCGCACGCGGCCGAGCTGCGCCGGATCGTCGCCTGGCTGACGGGCCGCGCACCGTCCTGAGCACCAGCGCGCACCACGGCACGACCCTGACGAGACCACGACGACGAAAGGCGATGTACCGCCATGGCTTCGTACGACCCACCGGCCGACGGCCGCAGTCTGCTCGGCCCCACGCCCGGGGAGCGCGTCTTCCTCTGGAGCGTCCTCCCGCTCCTGGGGGCCGCCGTCGCGTGGTTGCTCAAGGCGTCGGCGGGCTGGGTGGCGTCGCTGCCCTGGGCGCCGCTGCACGGCCCGTTCAAACTGGTGGCCTCCGTGCCGGAGCCGTACGCCACGATCGGGGCGGTCGTCCTCGGGCTGGCCGCGGGCGGGGGCCTGGCGCTGCTCACCGAGCGCGAGTACGTCACCGCCGTCATGGACGGCAAGCAGGTGTCCTTCACCCGGAACGGGCACACGCGCACGGTGCCGCGCGACGCGGTTGCCGCGGTGTTCCGGGACGGCAAGCGGATCGTGCTGCTGGGCGGCGGCACACAGGAAGTGGCCCGGATATCCGGCGAGTTCTCGGTCGAGGCGTTCGAGGCGGCGTTCACGCGGCACGGCTGGCCCTGGCAGCCGGACGGGGATCCGCACCGTGCCGCCTTCCGGCGCTGGATCGCGGGCGACCCGGCCCTCTCCCCCGCCGCCCACGCCCTGTTGCGGGCCCGCGCCCACGCGCTCGGCAAGAGCCGTCACGAGGACGCGGAGCAACTGCGCGCGGACCTCGGCGCGATGGGGATCGTCGTGCGGGAGGAGGGCCGGCGCCAGGACTGGCGGCGCAGCGGCGGCGAGGCCGACGGCGCGTGACGGCCGGGGCGGGGGTTACTGCGACCGGGTGAAGACCGGCGGAGCCGGTTGCGGCGACGGGTGCCGCCCCGCGAGCGTGTGCTGATCACGACCGAGCACCGACCGCCGAGCCGAGGGACGCAGGAGATGGGACGCATCGCCGCAGCACTCCGCCACGCCGCACGCCGTCACGCCGCACTTCGCCGTACAGCAGGACGACGCCGCCGGGTGCGGTCGGTGCCGGCTGTCGCGGGCGCGGCCGTCCTGCTGTTCCTCACGGCCGCGCCGGCCGGGGCCGACGCGTCGGTGTGCGACGGCGGGACCTGTGTCCTCGTCGAGGGGAACGGGCTGTACGTCGCCAGGATCTCCGCCTCCCCGGCCCCCGACGGCGACTTCTTCGGGCACTTCCACCTCTACGGGGCCGGGCTGAACACCACCAGCGCCCTGCGGCACTGGCGGCACGGCCAGCGCTACACCCAGGCGCTGGGCCGGCGGCTGCCCGCCCCCGACCGGATCTGCGTCGAGGGCGTCGAGCACCTGGAGGAGAAGACCGTGCCGCACGGCCGTGCCTGTGTCACGATCCGCTGACCGCCGGCGGGGGCGGCGGTGGCGCCCTCCCGCCGGCCGCCCGGCTGCCCTACTGTGCTCGGCGACGACCGGCGGCAGCCGGCGGAGGGAGAGGACGCATGGACGAGGACGAGGACCGGCGGTTACGGGCGATCGCGCCGGAGATCTCCTACGTCACCATCGGCCTGATGCGCAGGACCGTGGGGCTCGAGCCCGCGGAGCGGGTGCCCCAGGAGGCGCTGGCGGTCGCCGACGACGTCCTGGCCCGGCACGGCACCGACGGGCTGCGGGTGCTGGTGATGAGCCTGGCCGGGTGGACGGCGGTCGGCATCGAGAACATCGCCCACCTGACCAGCAAGACGCACGAGGCGCTCATCGACGACATAGAGCTGACGTGCCTGGAGGCCAACCCCGACGGCTGACCTCACGGTCACCGGGGCCCGTGCGCGGCCCCGGCCGTGGTCACTTCTTCAGCGCGGTGCGCTTCTGCCACTGCTCCCAGCTCTCCTGCCAGACCTCCAGGCCGTTGCCGACCTCCGTCTTCTTGGTGCTGGTGGTGTTCTTCACCTCGACGGTGGAGCCGATCAGCAGGAAGTCGTAGATCTTCTTGGCGTCGCTCGTGGTCATGCCGAAGCAGCCGTGGCTGTTGTTCTCCACGCCGATGGAGTTGTTCCAGGGTGCGGAGTGCAGGAAGGTGCCGGACGCGGTCAGGTGGGTGACCCACTTCGAGTCCAGCATCCACTCGTTGCCGTGGCCGATGGTGGAGGAATCCATGGTCTCGGCGGCGTTCTTGCTGCGCACGGTGTGGATGCCGCCGCGGGTGGGGTCGGTCGGGGAGCCGGCGGAGCCCATGATGTGGCCGACCTCCTTGCCGTTCTCGTACATCGTCAACTTGTGGGCCGGGACGTCGATGACGGCCTTGCGGTCGGCGCCTATGGAGAAGCCGAAGGCGTAGTTGCGGGCGAACCAGCCGCCCTCGCCGGAGTCGACGCCGGCGAGGTTGCCGTTGACGGAGACCTTGGTGCCCGTGGGCCAGTAGTCCTTGGGCCGCCAGTCGATGCGGTCCTGGCCGGACCAGTCCTTCACCCAGCCCCAGGCGCCCTCCACCTTCGGCTGGGTGGTGACCGTCAGGGACTTCTCGATCTCGGCGCGCTTGCTCTCGTCGACAGGGTGGTCGAAGAGGATGGAGACCGGCATGCCCGTGCCGACGGTCTCGCCGTTGCCGGGGGTGTTGGTGAGCTTGTTGACCTTCGGCGCCTGCTGGGTGGTGAAGGTGGCGGTGGTCTGCGACTCCTTGCCCTTGCCGTCCTTGCCGCCCTTGGCCTTGGTGTGCACGGTGTACGTGGTCTTCGGGGCGACCTTGCCGTCGGAGGTCCACGCGGAGCCGTCACCGGCCAGCTTGCCCGTGACCGCGTTGCCCTTGTCGTCCTTGACCTCGACGCCGGTGAGCCGGCCGCCGTCGGCCTTGACGGATATCGGCGAGCCGAGTGCGACGTCCTGGCCGCCGCCGGGGGTGACGGTCACCTTGGCCTCGGGCCCGGCGTCCGCACCGCCGGAGCCCCCGGAGCAGGCGGTGAGGGCGATGGAGCCCAGAAGAGCGGATGCCACCAGGGCGGTGCGACGGCCCGATCCGACGTGCACGTGAGTCGACCTTTCTAGCTGTCTGACAGTGTCGTGAGCTTCGCGGCGGACACGCCCACAGCCGAACCGCCGCACGATGTCCGAACAGTCCGGCGGCGCCCCCACCACACCTCTACAGATGATCTGTGCGCTTGGACGGTTGCACGCAGAAAGAAACATTTGTCTGCGGCGGTGGGGCGGGAGCGCCGGCGGACCGTCCGTCACGGGGCCGGCGTGGGGCCCTGCATGTGCCGGCTGATCCACTGGATGGGCCCCTCGCCCATGCTGGGGACGTACGTGGCGGCGTTGTGCTCGCCGTCCGGTATCTCCCGCAGCATGGTGTGGACGGGGCCCTTGTTCCCGTACGAGGCGATGAACTTCTTGGCCGCGGCCATCGCCTTCTTCTCCTTGGTGCCGACCTGGAAGGCGAGGTAGACGTCCGGGCCCTTGCGGGCGATGAGCTGCGGGGCGAGCTTCTCCGGGTTGTTCTCCTGCTTCTCCTTCTCGTGGCCGCTCCACAGCAGGGAGTCGGGGACGGTGTCGGGGCCGGAGGCGATGACGGCCTTGAACTTGTCGGGGTTCTTCAGAACGGACTTCAGGCCCGCGAAGCCGCCGGTGGACGAGCCCATGAACGCCCAGCCGTCGCGGGAGGTCAGCGTCCGGAAGTTGGCCTTGACGAGGTCGGGGACGTCCTCGGTGAGCCACGTGCCCATCTTCGGCTGGCCGGGGATGTCACTGCCGTCCCAGTACCGGCCGAGCTCGGGGTCCTTGGGGTCCTCGTCGTGGTTCTCGGGGTTGAGCACGGGCATGACCACGATGAAGGGCAGGGACGTGCCCTCCTTGGACCACGTGGCGATGGAGGACTGCAGCTTGAGGTTGGTGCCCATCCAGTAGTTCCTGGGGTAGCCCGCGCCGCCCGGCAGCGCGATGAGCACGGGGAAGCCGCTGTTGGCGTACTGGGCTTCCTTGTACTGCTCGGGCGCCCAGACCCACACGTCGCCGGTGAAGCCGGACTTCTTGCCGTGCAGCGTGGTACGGGCGATCTTGGTGCCGTCCCCCAGCGTGTTCTCCACCCGGAAGTCGGCCTGCGGACCCGTGGGCATCAGCGTCCCCGCGGCGCCCTTGCCGCCGCCCTTGCCGAAGTCGACGGGGTCGCCCTTGTCGGAGAAGACGCCGAAGAAATTCAGCACCGGCCAGGCCACCAGAGCGAGGACGGCCAGAGGGGCCACCAGCCAGAGCCGGCGCCTGCGGCGCGAGAGGGGCATCACGACACTCCAGGGGTCTTGCTGCGCCCCGACCGGGGCGCCATGAACGTGTTTCCGGAAGTGGTGATGTCACGCGTGACGGCAGGGGTTCCTCTCGTCACACAACGGTCAAAAAGCACCGGACCGTCCCGACCGCGGGTGCGGCGGGACGGTCCGGACGTCCGCGGGGTCAGTGCGTGGCGATGGCCGGGTCGCTCACCCCGTTCTCGCCGTTCTCCACGTGTCCGGCGAAGCGGCGCAGGTACGTGGCGTCCCCCTCGCAGGTGACCGTCACGTCGTACCAGCGCTTGCCGTGGTGCAGGTCGAGGTGGTGCACGGCGCGGCCGCCCGCGCGCACCGTGAGGGTCCGGCGGGCGCCACCGTAGGCGTTGGCGACGGTCAGCCGGCAGGTGCCGCTGCCCGCGTTGGTCACGGTCAGCTCCAGGCCGCCGGTGCGGGCGTCGTGCCGGGCGGTGACCTCCGGTCCGGCCGTGGTGCCGGAGCCGCGGAAGGTGCGCAGGAAGCCGTTGGGACCGTAGGCGGTCAGGTCGTAGACGCCGTGGGAGTAGGCGGTGTTCCAGGTGTCGGAGATCTTCTTGCCCGCCTCCGCGGTGTACGTCCACGGGCCGTCGGTGCGGTTGCCGGAGGCGACGGTGAAGCAGGCGCCGGCCGCCTCTCCCCCGCTGAAGGTGAGCGTGAAACGCCCGGTGGAGGGCGTCGCCGTGCCGTCGACCAGCGGGGCGTACGGCAGCGGGCGGGTGGGGCGGGTGCCGCGTTCCTGCACCGGCAGGCTCGGTGTGGCCGGCGGCTTGGGCACGTAGCTGTCGTGCCGCTGGTGGTCCTTGGGTACATAGCCGGCAGTGTCCGGCAGCGAGGCGGGCCGGGGCTTGCTGAGGCTGAAGTCGAAGGCGGAGGTCAGGTCGCCGCACACGGCCCGGCGCCAGGGCGAGATGTTGGGCTCGGCCACGCCGAAGCGCTGCTCCATGAAGCGGATGATCGAGGTGTGGTCGAAGGTCTCGGAGCAGACGAAGCCGCCGGTGCTCCAGGGCGAGACGACGAGCATGGGCACGCGCTGGCCGAGACCGTAGGGGCCGGCCGCGTAGTGGGCGTTGCCGCGGAAGACGTCGAGGGAGACGTCCACGGTGGAGCGGCCCTGGGCGGCGGAGGCGGGCGGGAAGGGCGGGGCGACGTGGTCGAAGTAGCCGTCGTTCTCGTCGTAGGTGAGGAACAGGGCGGTCCTGCTCCACACCTCGGGATTCGCGGTCAGGGCGTCGAGGACCTGGGAGACGTACCAGGCGCCGTAGTTGGCCGGCCAGTTCGGGTGCTCGGAGAAGGCCTCGGGGGCGACGATCCAGGAGACCTGCGGGAGCCGGCCGGCCTCGACGTCGGCCTTGAGGACGTCGAAGTAGCCGTCGCCCTTGCCGACGTCGGTGCCGCGGCGGGCCTTCTCGTACAGCGGCTCGCCCGGCTTGGCGCCGCGGAACTGGTCGAAGTACAGCAGCGAGTTGTCGCCGTAGTTGCCGCGGTAGGCGTCCTGGATCCAGCCCCAGGAGCCGGCGGCGTCCAGGCCGTTGCCGACGTCCTGGTAGATCTTCCAGGAGACGCCGGCCTTCTCCAGGCGCTCGGGATAGGTCGTCCAGGCGTAGCCGGCCTCCTCGTTGCCGAGGACGGGGCCCTTGCCCTTGCCGTCGTTGCCGGTGTGGCCCGTCCACATGTAGTAGCGGTTGGGGTCGGTGGCGCCGATGAAGGAGCAGTGGTAGGCGTCGCAGACCGTGAAGGCGTCGGCGAGGGCGTAGTGGAAGGGGATGTCCTCGCGCGTGAGGTGGGCCATGGTGCCGGCGGACTTCGCAGGGATCCACTGGTCGTACTTCCCCTGGTTCCACGCCTTGTGGCCGCCGGCCCAGTCGTGGTTGAGGCCCTCGATGAACTGCATGCCGAGGTCCTCGGCGTCCGGCCGGTAGGGCAGCACGTCCTTGCCGCCGGAGTTCTGGTGCCAGACGTCCTTGCCGCCGGAGAGCACCATGGGCCGGGGGTCACCGAAGCCGCGCACTCCGGCGAGCGAGCCGAAGTAGTGGTCGAAGGAACGGTTCTCCTGCATGAGGACGACGATGTGCTCGACGTCCTGGATGCCGCCCGTCCGCCGTCTGGCGGGGATGGCCGCGGCGCGGTCGATGCTGCCCGAGAGCGCCGAGAAGGCGGCGGTGGCCCCGGCTATCTGCAGGAAGCGCCGCCGGTTGAGTTCTGCCATGTCCGGATGACCTCTTGGGGTGAGGAAAGGAAGCCAGCGAAGTGTTCCAAGGGGATCCGGAGCCGGGGAAGGTCTGGTATCGGCCGTGTGACGCGGCACGGTACGCGGGGCGAACAGCGAGATCAGCGGCGCGCGGCCCGGACGGCTGGCCCGCCTGGTCCGGACCGCCTGCGCGGCCACGCGGCGGGCGCGCAGGCCGCCGAGGTGCGGCGCGGCCGCGCCTGGGGCCTGTCCGGCAGGACTTCGTCCCGCGGCCACGGCGCCCCGTGAGGGGCGCGGGGAACTGCGCGACAAGCCACGACGCGCCCGCAGGCGAAGCGCCGTGCTGCGCCCGGACCCCGCGGCGGCGTGCCGGCTGCAGGCCGCCGGTGACCGATCGCGTCCACACGGCCGCAGCCGCAGCCGCAGACCGACACGGCCCCGCGCCCCTCATGGGGCGCGGGGCCGTGTCCCTGCCGCGCATGCGGAAGGGCAGGGGCGCCGGTGCGCCTGCCTGCCCTTCGGTGCGGTGGAGGGGGCCCGCTCAGCGGGTGCTGTTGCGGAAGCCGATGATCACGGCGCCCCACCAGCAGATCTGGGAGATGACGGCCGTGGCGCCGCCCCAGGCCAGCAGGGCGTTGGTCGGGCCGCCGGCGCGCCGCTCGGCCTGCTCGGCCATGCGGCGGTCCAGCAGGCCCGCCTGCAGGCCGTTCAGCGTCAGCACGAGGACCAGCACCATCTTGATCAGGGTGGGCGTCGCGAAGGGGTTCGGGTGCAGGAAGAGGCCGCTGAAGACCAGGCCCGCGAGGCCGGCCCAGATGGGCACGTGCAGGCGGCTGGTGCTGCTGAGGGCCTCGGTGAGGGTGCAGCGGCCGGTCATCCACAGCAGGCCCCAGTAGTCGGCCACCAGGACGGCGCCGAAGCCGAGCACGAGGGTCGACAGGTGGACGAACAGGGCCACGGAGTGCAGCGAGGCGTCGGCCTGCAGGTGCATGGCGACCCACACGGCTGCGGCCCAGGCGACGCAGACGGCCGCGCCGGCGGCGCCGACCGTCCGCCAGGAGTCGTACAGGCCGAGCTTGCGCCGGGCGTGCCGGCCGGCGGGGGCGGTGGTGGGACGGAGCGCACGGGGCGCCCGCAGCGGGGGAACGACGGTCAGGGACGATTCCGACGGCAGAGCGGCCACGTTGTTGCTCCAAACAACCTGCAAAGGGCAAGGTCTTTCTCGACGAGGTGGGACGCCTTTGTTTAGGCGCTCCTTAACCACAGCATTATCCGGCCGGAAACGCAAGCTTCCCAGGTCGGAGCGGGAATTCGGGGAATTCCGATCTTTGAATTGAAGCAGGTTGCGGGCGATTGAGGAATTGCGAATGTCACATTCTGCGGAAAAACTCGGTTGCCCCGGTGAACGAAAAAGCCCCCGGCGGTGTCCCGCCGGCAGTTGCCGGGGGACCCCGCCGGGGGCGGCCTGCGGGCGGCGGGTCACCGCCGCCCGTGGGGAGGACTCAGCCGGCCTCCACGGCCTGCGGCTCGGCCTCGCGCTTGGTGCGCTCGACACGGCCGCGGACGAGGAACCAGCCGCCGACGAGGGCCGCGAGGATCAGCGGCAGGCACAGCACCGTGGTGCGGCCGGCGCCCGGCTCGGAGGCCATCAGGCCCAGCACACCGGCCAGGAAGACCAGCGTGACGATCTGGGTGTAGGGCGCCCAGGGCAGCTTGTACCCGGGGCGGGTGACCCGGCCGTCCTTGGAGCGGCGCCAGAACAGCAGGGAGCAGACCATGATCATGCCCCAGGTGCCGATGATGCCGATCGCGGCGAAGTTCAGCACGATCTCGAAGGCGTCCGCCGGGACCACGAAGTTCAGGCCCACGCCCAGCACGCAGAAGAACGCGGTGAGCAGGATGCCGCCGTAGGGCACCTGGCCCTTGTTCATCAGGCCGGTGAACTTCGGCGCGGAGCCGGACATGGCCATCGAGCGCAGGATGCGGCCGGTGGAGTACAGGCCGGAGTTCAGGCTGGAGAGGGCCGCGGTCAGGACGACGAGGTTCATCACGCCGGCCGCGTACGGCACGCCGATCTTGGACAGGACGGTGACGAAGGGGCTCTCGCCGGCGTGGTAGGCGGTGTATGGCAGCAGCACCGCGAGCAGGATGACCGAGCCGACGTAGAACAGGCCCACGCGCCACATGATCGAGTTGATCGCCTTCGGCATGATCTTCTCGGGGTTCTTCGTCTCACCGGCGGCGACGCCGCACAGCTCGACGGAGGCGTAGGCGAAGACGACGCCCTGGATGACCATCAGCATCGGCATGATGCCGGTCGGGAAGATGCCGCCGTGGTCCATGACGTTGGACAGGCCCGGCATGGTGTCGCCGACCTTGTGCTGGCTGGCCAGCAGGAAGATGCCGACGACCATGAAGATGGTGATCGCCGCGACCTTGACGATCGCGAACCAGAATTCCATCTCGCCGAAGTACTTCACCGAGATGAGGTTCACCGTGAGCACGACGGCCAGGGCGATCAGCGCGAGCACCCACTGCGGAATGCTGCTGAACATGTGCCAGTAGTGCGTGTACGTGGCGACGGCCGTGATGTCGGCGATACCGGTGGTGGCCCAGTTCAGGAAGTAGAGCCAGCCGGCGGTGAAGGCGCCCTTCTCGCCCATGAACTCACGGGCGTAGGAGACGAAGGCGCCGGAGGACGGGCGGTAGAGCACGAGCTCGCCCAGTGCCCGCACGACGAAGAAGGCGAAGAGGCCGCAGACGGCGTACGCGATGAAGAGGGAGGGGCCCGCGCTGGCGAGGCGGCCACCGGCACCGAGGAAGAGGCCGGTGCCTATGGCGCCGCCGATGGCGATCATGTTGACGTGGCGGGACTTGAGGTCCTTGCTGTAGCCCGCGTCGCCGGCGTCGACGTGCGCGGACGCCGCGGCAGCGGGCGCGTCGAGCTGGGGGTCGGCCGCAGTGAGGGTGCGGTCACTCATGTAGTGCTTCGCCTTCTTTGGAGGGGGGCAGGACCGGGCGGCACGAAGCGGCGATCGTGGGGGTGATCATTCGTGCGCCCGGAACCCGCGGGCGGCAGGCGATGCCGCTCGCGGGGAGCTGGAACGTACGCGGAGCAGCCGGTCAGGCCGGGTGCGCTAACCGCGCGACAACCGCAGCGCCGGCACGGCGACGCGAGGGCGTCGGGCGTGCGGCGCTGCACCGGATGTCGGACACGTTCATGCCGTGAATGGTGAGAGGCGCGTAAGCACGGCGTCAAGAGTTAACCGGAACTTGATTTATCTGTTCAGTTACGCTACGCGATTGATCATCCGCGGTTGCCGGAGCCGTTTCCGCTGATCACAGGGATCTGCTCGATCAGGTGCGACAACGGATCGTCACCGTCATTGATCTCGGAGTTGTCCGCGCACTGCTGCTGTTGCTGCGAGGTGAGGACGGGCACGTCCTGGATCCCGATGTTGATCAACAGCAGGAGCGACTGGATCCCGGCCCCGCCCACTCCGACGCACAGCTTCTCGGCGGTGCTCTGGATCGCCGACATCTGCGGGCTGCGCTCGCCGCCGGTCACCGTCCCCCCGTGCACCGTCCTGGCGCCATTGGCGTTGGCGCCCGGCGTGTCGTCGTCGATCGCCACCGCCGGGGCGGCGGCGGCCCCCACGGCGGTGGCCGTGAGGGCGACGGTGGTGAGAGCTTTGCGGAGCACGGCCCTGCCCTTCGCGTCAGGTCTGCGCCTCCCGGGCGGAAGGCGCCCTGCCCAACTGCGGCGCCCCGTGTTGGTTCCGAACACTCACTCGTTCGCCCCAGTCCTCAGTGGGTGCGCGTGAGGAACTCCAGGTTGTGGCCGTCGGGGTCGAGGACGTAGAAGCCGCGGCCGCCGGCGAGGTGGTTGATCTCGCCGGGCGTGCGGTGGTACGGGTCGGCCCAGTACTCCAGCCCCCGCTCCTGGACCCGGGCGAAGATCTCGTCGAAGTGCTCGTCGGTGACCCGGAAGCAGAAGTGCTGCTGCACGATCTCCCGGGCCGGAACGATGTGGTCGGCGTAGTCGAGGGTCACGCCGCCCTCCAGGCGCACGGCCGCGAACGGACCGTTGACCTCCGGGTCGGCAGCGCCGAGCAACCCGGTCAGGAACCGGGCGGCCTCGAAGCGGTGGGTGCTGTTGATGACGGTGTGGTCGAGATGGACGTTCACGGCTGCTCCTCGATCGGTGAGTCACCCTGCTGTAAGGGTTGCCCCTTGTTTGCACCCATGACACTACGCGGATTGACGACCCCTCACATCGGACGTTGGACCTACGCCCGACCGCCCGGGCCGGAGGGCGGATCCGACTACGCCGCGCCCGTAATGCGGCAAATGCCGATCTGATGAGCATTTATTAATACGCTTGCCCCCTCGGCCCCGCCGCCTCCCTCGGCCCGCCCGAATCCGCGAAGGACGCCCGTGATGCTCCTCCACCGGACCCAGCGGTTCCCCCTCTCCCCCGCCCTGCGCACTCCGCGCCGCGCCGTGGGCCTGCTCCTCGCCCTGTGCCTGGTGGCCCTCGCCGCCGCCGTCGGCGGCCACGGCGTCGGTGAGCGCCTGGCCCCCGGCGGCTGGACACCGGCCGACGCGCCCTCCAGCCGGGCCGACGCCTTCCTCGCCACCCGCTTCGGCGCCGGCCAGCCGCACCTGGTGCTGGTGGCCACGGCGCCGCAGGGCGTCGACGCGCCCGCCGCCACCCGCGAGGGCCGGGCGCTGAGCGACCGCCTCGCCCGCGACCCGCGCACCGCGTGGGTGCGCGGCTACTGGCCGCACTCCCTCGCGGAGCTGCGCAGCCGCGACGGGCGCAGCGCCGCGGTGGCCGTACGGTTCCGCGGGGACGAGAAGGCCGTGCTGGCGGCGGCCAAGGCGATCACCGCGCGCGAGAGCGGGCGCGCGGGAGCGCTGCGGGTCTCGGTCACCGGCGAGGCGGCGCTGTCGGCCGAGATGGAGCGCCTGAGCACCCGCGGGGCCATGATCGCCGAGATCGTCATCGCCCCGCTGGTCCTGCTCATCATGCTGTGGGTCTTCGGCAGTCTGGTGGCGGCCCTGCTGCCGGTCGCGGTCGGCGCGTTCGCCGTCGTCACCACCACCGCGCTGCTGCGGCTGCTGAGCGAAGTGACGACCGTCTCGGTGTTCGTCCTGAACATCGCCACCGCCCTGGGCTTCGGCCTGGCCGTCGACTACTGCCTGCTGATGGTCAGCCGCTACCGGGAGGAACTCGCCGCCGGCGCGAGCCCGGTGCGGGCCGCCGAGCGGGTGCTGGCCACCGCGGGCCGCGCGGTGGCCTGTTCGGCGACCACCGTGGCCGCGGCCCTGGGTGCCCTGCTGGTCTTCCCGCTGCCACTGACGCGGTCGCTGGCCCTGGGCGGGGCGGCGGTGGCGCTGTGCTCGGCCGCCGGTGCCCTGGTGCTGCTGCCGGTGCTGCTGGTGCTGCTGGGCGAGCGGGTCAACCGCTACGACCTGTTCGCCCGCTGGCGCCGCGGGGCGGACCGCACGGTGGCCGAGGGCCGCTGGTACCGGCTGGCGATGTGGGTCACCCGGCGGCCCGCCGCGGTCGCCCTGGGCACCCTGCTGCTGCTCGGGCTGCTGGCGGCGCCCGGCGCCCAGGCCCGGTTCGGGATGTACGACGACCGGATCCTTCCCCCCTCCTCGCCGGTGGCCCGGGCCTCGCAGCGGCTGCGCACCGGCTTCGCCGGGGACGGCGACAGCGCCGCGAGCGTCGTCCTGCCGGGCGTGCGCGTGGCGGGGCCGGGGGCCGCTCCCCCGGTGCAGGAGCGGGCCGCGCGCGCGGCCCGGCCTGCGCCGGCACGCGCGACCGCGGCGGTGGACGCCTACGCCAGGCGGGTGTCCCTGCTGCCGGGCGTGCGCCAGGTGAGCACCGCGACCGGGGTCTACCGCGGCGGCCGGCACGTCGGCTCGGGCGGGCCGTGGGCGGCCGGGTTCACCGGCCCGGCCGGCACCTGGCTGAGGGTGACGCCGAGCGCCGCCTCCGCCCTGTCCCCGGACGGCCGGCTGCTGACGCAGCGGCTGCGCGGGGAGCCGGCCCCGACGCGGGCGGCCCTGGTCGGCGGCCCGGGAGCGCTGCTGACCGACACCGAGGACGCGCTGGGCACCCGGCTGCCGGCCGCCGTGGCCCTGACGGTGGCCGCCACGCTCGTGCTGCTGTTCGTCTACACCCGCAGCGTGCTGGTGCCCTTGAAGGCCGTGCTGCTCAACGCGCTGAGCCTGGCGGCGACGTTCGGCGTCATCGTCGCGGTCTTCCAGCAGGGCCGCCTGGAGGCGCTGCTGGGCCCCCTGCACGGGCCGCCCACCACCGACGTGATCATTCCGGCGGTGATGTTCTGCACGGCCTTCGGGCTGTCCATGGACTACGAGGTGTTCCTCCTCTCGCGCATCCTGGAGGAGCACCGGCGCGGTACGCCCACGCGGACGGCGGTCGCCGTCGGACTGCAGCGCACCGCACGCCTGTTCACCTCCGCCGCGCTGGTCTTCGCCGTCGTCATGGCCTCCCTGGCCGCCTGCGACCTGGTGATGCTGCAGCTGATGGGCTTCGGGCTGGCCGTGGCCGTCCTGCTGGACTGCACGCTGGTGCGGGCGCTGCTGGTGCCCGCCGTGATGTCCTTGGCCGGCCGCGCCAACTGGTGGCCCGGCGCCCGCCGCCGCGGCGGCCCGGGCGCCCCCGGCGCGGCCCTGGGCGCACGCCCGGCGCCCGCGCCCGGGCGGACGCCCGTGCGCTGAGCGGCACCGGGATGAGCGCCTGCACGGGGTGAAATCCGCCGCGCCTGCCGGGGACGGCCGTCCCCCGGCCCCATACTGCGATCACGGCCCGCGGTCCGGGGCCGGTGGTCAGGAGGGCCTGCGTGTCATGATCAGCACTTCACTCGCGGCACGGCCGACCCGCCGCCGACTGCTCTGCGCCCTCGCGGCCGCCGGCGGTCTGGGCACGGTCGGCGGTCCGGTGGCGCGTGCCGCGGCCGAGCCGGGGCCGCCGGCGGGCGGCACCCGGGGGCACATGACCACCCGGGCCGTGGATCCCGATCCGGACCGCGCGCGCGAGATCCGCGCGGAGTTCGTGCACGCCTGGCAGGGCTACAAGCGCCACGCCTGGGGCCACGACGAGCTGCTGCCGCTCTCCGGCGGGCACCAGGAGTTCTTCGCCCGCGGCCGGCCGGTGGGCCTGTCGATCATCGAGGCGCTCGACACCCTGTACGTGATGGGGCTGGACGCCGAGGTCGAGGAGTGCCTGGAGTGGATCGAGGACCGGCTGGACTTCGACCTCGACGCCGACTTCCAGGTCTTCGAGGCCACGATCCGGCTGGTGGGCGGGCTGCTGGCGGGGTACGCCGCCACCGGGGTGCGCACCCTGCTGGAGCTGGCCGCCGACCTCGCCGACCGGATGCTGCCGGCCTTCACCCGCTCGCCGACCGGCATGCCCTACCGCTTCGTGAACCTGCGCACCGGCCGGGTCTCGGGCACCGTCCTTCCGGTGGCGGAGATCGGCACCAACATCCTGGAGTTCGGGGTGCTCTCCGAGCTGACCGGCGACGCGCGCTACCGGCGGGCCGCCAAGCGGGCCCTGGGCGCGGTGGTGGAGCGGCGCTCCTCCCTGGACCTGATCGCCTCCGTCATGAACGTGGAGACCGGCGAGTGGACCGACCGCGAGGGCATCGGCGTCGACCCGCCCGTGGACTCCTTCTACGAATACCTGTGGGGCGCCTGGGAGATGTTCGGCGACCGGGACTGCCGTGACTGGTTCCGCCTGTTCGCCGCCTCCCTGGAGCGCTACCAGGCCGAGCGGGTGGACGGCCGGCTGTGGTTCCGCCACGTCGACTTCCGCACCGGGGAGGCACTCGGCCGCCGCCAGTCCTCCCTGGCCGTGGCGATCCTGCCGGTGGGCGGCGCCAACTCCCTGGCCGCGGACTACTACCGCTCGTGGACGGCCGTGCTGGAGAAGTACGAGGTGATCCCCGAGCTGATCGACTACGGCCGGCTCGCCGCGCTGGACCGGCGCAACCTGCTGCGCCCGGAGTACGCCAACTGCGCCTTCGAGCTGTACTGGCAGACCGGTGACCCCTATTACCGCCGGACCGCCTGGCGGTACTTCGAGAACCTGCGCGAACACCACCGCGTCGACGGCGGCTACGCCGTGGTCACCGACCTCACCCGCCGCCCCATGACCAAGGGCGACCACTGCCCCGCGTACGTCTTCGCCGAGAACTTCAAGTGGCTCTACCTGCTGTTCTCCGGCACCCCGCGCTTCGACTACCGCAACGGCTACCTCAGCACCGAGGGCAAGGTCCTGCGCGGGCTGCGCCGCAGCCGGTCCTGACGCGTGATCAGGCAACCGCGGCGCCCCTGACGGCGTCCTGTGGGGCGAGAGCTGCCGCCGGAGACGGCCGGCGGTACGGGGGAATCCACGGGGGTCGTGGCATGTCCACTGCTGTCACCAAACAGGAAGCCGTTGCCGAGCTCGTACCCTTCCTCGACGCGTTGCGCGTGCCGCCGGTGCTGCGGCCGGGCCGGGCCGAGGCGCTGCGCGGCATCGAGATCGAACTGACCACCACCTGGGTGCGGCTGCACTCCCAGCTGCCGCCCACCCGCATGTGGACCTACGAGGGCCACTTCCCGGGGCCGACGATCGAGGTGCGCCGCGGCCGGCGGCTGCGCGTGGCCTGGACCAACCGGCTGACCGGGCCGCACCCGGTCGTGGCCGTGGAGGTGCAGCCCACGCCGGGCGCACCCGACCCGGCCGACGTGCCCGGCCGCGGCGGCGCCCAGCCGCTGGCGGGCGTGGCCGCGCTGCCGCCGTGGGCGGTCACGCACGTGCACGGCGCGCGCACCGGCGGCGGCAACGACGGCTGGGCGGAGAACGCGGTCTCGCCCGGCGACAGCCAGCTGTCGGAGTATCCCAACGACCACCCGGCGGTGGCCTGGTGGTACCACGACCACGCCATGGACATCACCCGCTGGAACGTCTTCGCGGGCCTGGCCGGGATGTACCTCGTGCGCGACGAGGAGGAGGACGCGCTGCGGCTGCCCCGCGGCGAGCGGGAGATCCCGCTGATCCTGCAGGACCGCAACCTCGACCAGGACGAGGACGGCCGGCTGACCGGCGCCCTGCTGCACAAGACGGTGGTGCTCGGGCAGGACGCGCACGGGCGGAACGTCACCCGGGCGTTCACCGGCCCGTACACCCTGGTCAACGGCGTCATCTGGCCGCACCTGGACGTCGGTGCCCGCTGGTACCGCTTCCGCCTGCTCAACGCCGCGAACGCGCGCGGCTACCGGCTGGCGCTGGTGGACGACGAGAGCGGGCAGCCGGTGGAGGGGGTGCTGTGGCAGATCGGCACGGACGGCGGGCTGCTGCCGCGGCCGCTCGCACTGGACGCACCCCTGCCGGTGGCGCCCGCCGAGCGGATCGACCTGCTGGCCGACTTCCGCGCCCTGCGCGGCCGCAGGCTGCGGCTGGTGGACGTCACCGCGGGCGTGCGCCACCCGCAGGTGATGCAGTTCCGCGTGGGGGCCGCACCGGCGGGCGACTCCTTCGTGCTGCCGCAGGTGCTCTCGCCGTCCTTCCGGCGGATCACCCACGACGACGCTCCCGGACACGGCCACCGGCTGGTCGTCATCACCCCGCCCGGCACGGACGGCAGCGCCCACCCCGAGCTGTGGGAGATGCACCCGGTGACCGACGGCTCGGTGACCGCGCCCGCCACGGGCGTGATCCAGCTGCAGGGCGCCGACGGCACGCTGCGCACGTACGTCAGGGGCGCCCGGGCCTTCGACGACGCGCTCGGCTACATGGTCGAGCACGACGCCTGGGAGCAGTGGAGCTTCGTGAACCTGGGCGGCCCGGACCACCCCATGCACATCCACCTGGTGGACTTCCAGATCCTGCGCCGCGATCTGTACCCGGCGGGCACCGCCTTCGACCCGGCACTGGGCGGCACGCGCACCCCGCTGCAGCACACCGGCACGGTGCCCGTGGCGCAGACCGAGGCGGGCTGGAAGGACACCGTCCTGGTGCCGGCCGGGCAGATGGTGAGCGTGCTGGGCCGCTTCCACGGCGCCAAGGGCCGCTTCATGTACCACTGCCACCTGCTGGAGCACGAGGACATGGGGATGATGCGGCCGTTCGTGGTGATGCCGCCGGAGGTCATGCGGTTCCACCACGGCGGTGCGGAGGGCCACCCCCACCACGCCGGTCACGGTGGCTGAATCCCTCGGCCGTCGACCAGTTTCGGCCTGGTCCGCACCACGGAGCGTCGCCAGCATGTACCCCGAGCGATCATTCGATGTCAGCCGGGGGGACGGGCCATGGCCTACCGCATTCACTTCACGGCGCAGGACCTGGCGCGCACCCGCGTCGCCGGGACGCCCCTGCCGCTGGCGGAGCTGGGTACGGCTGCACGGACCCTGCGCGACCGCAGCCGTCCCCTGCTCTTCGACGCGTGGCGGGGCAGGGTGGCCGGCGGGCTCTCGGGGCCGGCAAGGATGGCACTCTCGCTCATCCCGCCGGTCGGCTTCTCGCCGACGTTCCTGAACCTGCCGCGCACCGGTGAGCCCCGGGCGCTGCTGGAGGAGGTGCGGCGCACCCCTCGCCGGGTGGTGGCGGCCGAGCTGGCCACGATCGCCGAGCGGCAGCCACTGCCGCGCTGGGCGCACCGGCTGCCGGGCGACCCCGTCCTCCTCGGGCAGCTCTGCGACGGGCTCGAAGAGCTCTTCGACCGGCTGCTCGGCCCGTACTGGGAGCGGCTCGCCGGCAGCTTCGCGGCCGACCGCTCCCTGCGCACGCGCCAGTTGCTGGGCGGGGGCGTGGAGGCCCTGCTGATGCAGGCCAATCCGCAGTGGATCACCTGGCGGGCCCCGGTGCTGGAGGTGCGGATGGCCAACGACGCGGACGGCGATCTGTACCTGGAGGGCCAGGGGCTGCTGCTGGTGCCCTCGTTGTTCGGCTCCCGGTCCCTCGTCGACGCCGACGCCCTGCCCCGGCCGGTGGTGACGTATCCGGCCGGTCCCGACCGGACGCTGCACCGGCTGGCCCTGCTCGCTCCGCCGCGCGGCCCGGCCCGTCCCGGGTCGGCACTGGTGGCGCTGGTGGGCCAGACCCGGGCCCACGTGCTCGGTGCCGTCGCCGACCACCCGGGCTGCACGACCAAGGAACTGGCGGCGCTGGTCGGGGTGGCGCAGGCCAGTGCGAGCGAGCACGCGACGGTCCTGCGCCGGGCGGGGCTGATCCGCACCCTCCGGCATCGCAACAACGCCCTGCACAGCATCACCCGCCTGGGTGCCGAGCTGCTGGACGGTGCCGGTGTCGACGTGCAGGTCTGACGTTGCGTTCACCCGCGGCCGCCGGGGCCGGGCGGCCGCGGTGACGGGTGCCGGCGTGCTGGCGCTGGCCGCGGGCCTGGCCGGGGGCCTGGCCTTCCACCGGGCGGGCGCCTCCCCGGCCGACGTGCTGCGCGACCTGGCGGTGGGCTGGGCCTTCGCCGGGGCGGGCCTGGTCGCCTGGTGGCGGCGCCCGGCCAACCGCACCGGGCTGCTGATGCTGGCGGAGGGCCTGAGCTGGTTCGCGGGCAACCTGCAGGGCACCGACGTGCCGCTGCTGTTCGCGCTGGGCGCCTGGTGGGAGGGGCTCAACCTCGCGGTGCTGGCCCATGTGTTCCTCGCCTACCCGGGCGGGCGGCTGACCACCCCCACGGCCCGGCGCGTCGTGGCCGGGGCGTACGTGCTGGTGCTGGTGGGCGGCCTGGTGCGGGTGCTGACCTACGCCCCGGAGGCGAGCAGCTCCGCCACGTACCTCGCCTGCACACGCTGCGGGCCCAACGCCCTGCTGGTGCACCCCGATCCGCAGCTGTTCGACGCCATCGACCTGGTGTACCGGTGGGTGGGCGCCGTGCTCACCCTGCTCACGCTCGCCGAGCTGGTGCGCCACTGGCGCGGCAGCAGCCGGGCCCGGCGGCGGGCGCTGCTGCCGGCGTGGGTGGCGGTGGCCGTCGCCGCGGCCATGGTCGGCTGGGAGGTGCTCTACGTCCTGGCGCCCGGGTTGCTCGGGCCCGGCGAGGACACCGTGGCCCTGTTGTCGGACCTGAGCGAGATCGCGGTGCCGCTGGCCTTCCTCGCCGGCCTGCTGCGGATCCGGCTGCGCCGGGCGGCCGTGGGCAACCTCGTGCTCGAAGTGGGTGCCGACCCGACGCCGGACCGGCTGCAGGAGGCCCTGGCCCGCGTGCTGGGCGATCCGTCGCTGCGGTTGGGGCTGTGGGAGGCGGGGGCCGGGGCGTATCTCGACCCGGGCGGGCGGCGGGTGCACCTGCCGCGGCCGGGGTCCGGACGCGGCCTCACCAGGGCGGGCCCGCCCGGCGAGCCGATGGCGGTCCTCGTACACGACTCGGCCCTGGAGGAGGAACGGGAACTGCTGGCATCGGTGGGCGCCTCGGTGCGCCTGTGCCTGGACAACGCACGGCTGCGCTCGGCGGCCGACCACCAGGCCCGCCAGGCCGGTGCACGGCTGGTCGAAGCCGCCGACCGCGAACGCCGGAGGCTGGAGCGCGACCTGCACGACGGGGCCCAGACGCGGCTGGTGTTCGCCCTGATGCACCTGAAGCGGCTGGAGGCCCAGCTGGAGCCGGGCGCCGATCCCGCGGTGCGGCGCTCGGTCGCCGAGACCGACCGCACCCTGCGGACGGCCCTGGAGGAACTGCGGTCACTGGCCCGGGGCATCCACCCGGCCGTCCTGACCCGGGAGGGGCTGGGGCCGGCCGTCACCGCCCTGGCGGAGCAGGCCGAGCTGCCGGTCGTGGTGTCGGTGGAGCCGCGACGCTGCCCGGAACTGGTGGAGTCGACGGCGTACTTCGCGGTGTGCGAGGCGCTGTCGAACGCGACCAAGCACGCGGGGGCACGTGCGGTGAGCGTGACCGCGCGCCACGAGGCGGGGCGCCTGGTCGTCGAGATAGCCGACGACGGTCGCGGCGGCGCAGATCCCGCGCGCGGCACGGGACTGGCCGGGCTGGCGGACCGGCTCGCCGCGGTCGGCGGAGCGCTGCGGCTGAGCAGCCCGGTCGGTGCGGGCACCCGCCTGCGGGCGGAGCTGCCGTGCGAGTGACGGTGACCGAGGACTCGGTGCTGCTGCGCGAGGGCCTGGTGAGGCTGCTGAACGAGGAGGGCTTCACCGTGACCGGGCGGACGGAGGACGCCGCGCAGTTGCTGCGCGTGGTCGGCGAGGACCCGCCGGACGTGGCGCTGATCGACGTACGGCTGCCCCCGTCGTTCACCGACGAGGGTGTGCGCGCGGCGTGCGCGCTGCGCGAGCGCTTCCCCGGCGTGGGTGTGCTGCTGCTGTCGCAGTACGTGGAGACGGGCAGCGCGGTGCAGGTGATGTCCCGTGAGCCGCGGGGCTTCGGCTATCTGCTCAAGGACCGCATCGCCGACGTCTACGAGCTCACGGCAGCCGTCAAGCGGGTGGGCGCCGGTGAGTCGGTGATCGACACGGAGGTGGTCGCCCGGCTGCTGGCCCGCCGGCGCGCCTCCAGTGCGCTGGAGGAGCTCACGCCGCGGGAGCGGGACGTGCTGGAGCTCATGGCCCAGGGGCGCACCAACGAGGCAATCGCCCGCCGTCTGGTGGTCGGCGGCAAGACGGTGGAGACGCACGTGCGGAACATCTTCACCAAGCTGGGGCTGGAGCCGAGCCTGACGGACCACCGGCGGGTCCTGGCGGTGCTGACGTACCTGCGGAACTGAGGGGCTGCGCGGCCTCTTCAGGGTCTGCCCTGATGTGGTGCCGCAGGGTGGTTCCTAGAGTGAACGTGCTGGTGAGAGCGGGGGGACCACCACTGGCCCCGCCGCCTTCTTCTCTCGCGGCCCCAGGGGCCGCCCACCCTTGACGGAGAGTGTGTGATGTTCGTTGTCCGTGCCCATGTCCGCCGTGCCGTCGCCGCTGCCGGCCTTCTCCTCGCGGTCCTGGGCGGTCTGTCCGCCCCGGCGTCCGCGGCCCCGGGCGCGCTGCCCGGAGCCGGTGAGGAACGCCCGCCCGTCGTCTGCTGCTGAGGAAGGTCACCCCTCGCCGGGGAGGTGCTCCAGGAAGTCCAGCAGGGCCTCGTTGACCTCCTGGGGGCGCTCCTGCTGCGTCCAGTGGCCGCACCCGGGAAGGGTCAGGCTGCGGTGCAGCCGGGGCAGCTGCTGGTCCAGTGAGGCGATGAGGAGGTCCATGCCGGGGAAGGAGCGCACCAGATCGCGGTCGCCCGCCACGTAGAGGGCGGGCACCTCGATGCGGCGGCCGTCGAAGGCGGCGAGCAGCTCGAAGTTGCGGTCGATGTTCCGGTACCAGTTGAGCCCGCCGGTGAAGGCCCGTGCGCCGTGCGTGGCGTACTCCCGCACGAAGGTGTCGATGTCCTCCTCGGTGAGCCATGCGGGGAGTTCCTTCGGCTCCGGCATGGTGTCGAGGAGGGTCTGCCCCTGGGGAATCACCCAGGGTCGTGGCGGGTCGGTGGCCGGGCTCTGTCCCGAGGCACCCGCCAGCAGGCTGCGGAAGGTGCGGGCGGGATCGTGCACGAGCTCGGCGTCGGCGCGGCCGGGCTCCTGGAAGTAGATCTGGTAGAAGCCGTCGCCGAGCAGGGCGCGCAGGGCCGGCAGCGGTGGCTGCGTGCCGCGCGGGACGGGCGGGACGCTCAGCCCCGCCACGCCCCGGACGACGTCCGGGCGCAGCAGGGCGGTCGTCCAGGCGACCGGTGCGCCCCAGTCGTGCCCGACGACGACGGCGCGCTCCTCCCCCAGCGCGTGGATCAGGGCGATGACGTCGCCGGTCAGGTGCGCCATGGTGTAGGCGCCGATGTCGTCGGGCTGCTCACTGCGGGCGTAGCCGCGCTGGTCGGGGGCGACCACGCGGTAGCCGGCCGCGGCCAGCGGGGCGAACTGGTGCCGCCAGGAGTACCAGCTCTCCGGGAAGCCGTGCAGGAGCAGGACCAGTGGCCCCTGCCCCTGTTCGGCGATGTGCAGTCTGATGCCGTTGACCTCTACGTCCCTGTGCTCGACCGCGCCGGTCACATGCCCTCCTGCTGTCCGCCTCGTGGGCCGTGCGGGGTGCCGGGCCCTCACGTGCCCAACGAGGCGGGGTGCCCCGGGTGTTCCCGGGCGGGCGCGGCCGGCTCAGCCGCGGTGGCAGCGGCGGATGAGCGAGCGCACGGCCTTGCAGGTGGTGTCGGAGGGGCGGTGCACCCCGATCTGCTCGGCGGCGACGCGTATGCGGCGGTCGGTGGCCCGGTCCGCGGTGTAGACGCCGGAGTGCAGCAGGGCGATCGTCAGGCGCATGGCCTTCAGCTGGCGGTTGTGTGACTCGTACCAGGCGCGCGGGTGCCCGGCGGGCAGGCGTTTGGGCGGCAGCGTGGGCAGGGTCGGCAGGTTGGGCAGCGGGGTCGGGGCAGCGGCCATTGGGCGTCCTCCAGAGGCGGTCGTGCAACCCTCTTTCTTACGGTCCATTTTACTGCGGGGCACTGACAATCGACCCTGGTCAGCCCGGGTTTGGGCGGGGTACGACGACGGCCCCGGCCAAGGGCCGGGGCCGTGCTTCGGCGTGCGCTGCTCGTTACGTGTGCGAGGCGGCCTTGGGGGTCGCCGGGCAGGTGATGTCGGTGCCGGTCTGGTAGATGCCGTCCTTCTTGGCCTGACCGCCCTGGTACTCGTAGTAGAGGTACGAGTAGAAGTCGATGCGGCGGCTGGGGCCGCAGGCCGAGTCGGGGGCGATCTGGTAGGTGATCTTGGCGGTGCGGCTGGCGCCGGGGACGACGGGGACGTTGTAGCGCAGGGTGCCGGTCGTCGGCGTGACGTCGCACTGGACGGTGTCGCCGGTGCAGGTCTTCAGGGCGTACTTCAGGCCCGGGTCCTGCGAGGTGTTCCACGTCGGCTGCAGCGACTGGTAGACGAACTGGGTGTTCGTCGTCTGGTCGTTGGTGAAGGTGAGGGTGATGGTCACCGTGGAGCCGGGCGTGGCGCTGGCCTTGTCGACGGTGAGCGTCATGGGCGCGGGCGCCGCCGAGGCGGGCTGGACCATCCCGGACAGGCCGGCGGCGAGGGCGAGGACGGCGGACAGACCGAAGCGTCTGAGGCTGTGAGAGCGCATGGCCGAGGAGAGTAGACACGCGCATGCCGTACGACAGCACCGCCCGAACGACACCGGCCACGCCCGGTCGCGCCCGGCACGGTTCCGTTGCTGGTGTGAGGCCTGATGCGGCACGGGCACATGCGTACGAGTTGGCCGGGATGTGCCGGTCGGTGCGGGTGGTGAGGCCGGTGCGTCCGGCCGTCCGGGGTCCTCGCGCCCGGCCGGCCGGGCCGCCGCACCGCCGCCGTGCCGGTCCGTCAGTCCGCCGCGGCCGCCGCCTGCGGAACCACCGCCTCCTGACGCTCCTCCTCCACCGCCCGGCGCAGCTGCTCGTCCTCGATCAGGCTGCTGGGGTACAGGGCGCGCCCTGCGGCGTACGGCCCGGCGTAGACGGCGATCAGCTGGCGCACCTTGCCGCTGTCGGCCTGGGAGGGCAGCCGGGCGCCGCCGGCGGTGCCCGGCTCGGGCAGGCCGGACCACATCTCCTCGGCGGCGCTCATCAGCTCGTCGGCCTCCTCGCGCAGGCGGTGCCAGGCGCCGTCCCGCAGGGCCTGCTCCATGGCGGAGAGCGCCCCGAGGATGGTGACGAAGTCCTCCGCCAGGCGCTCCTCCTCGGGGGTCGGCTCCAGCGCCTTGACTGCCAGCTCGGTTGCGTACATGGACACCTCCACGGACGGGACGGGGGTCGCCGGGGTCAGGTGCGCGATCCCGGCATCCGGCATCGTCGCGCCCCGGGCGCGCGGGTGCGGCCGTTCAGCGTGAGCGCGCTGGCATTTATCACCCGGTCGGCCGAGCGGTGCGCGCCGCCCGCCGACCGCCCGCCGCAACCCCGCCGCTCGCGGCTCGTTGGCGGGGTGTCATGAGCCGCGCGCACGCCTGTCCTCCGCGCCGCCGGGCGGCGCACCGGCTGCTGCTCGCCGCCCTCGCGGCGACCTGCGCCTTCCTGCCGCCGTCGGCACCGTCCGGCGCGCCGCCGCGGGTGCTGGCCGTGCGCCCGCTGCCGGCGCTGACGGGGGCCTTCGCCGCGTACGCGGAGCGGGGGCGGCCGGACGGGCGCTGGACCGGCGGCGACAGCACCTACTCGGTGCCGGTGCGGGCGGGGCGGCTGTGGGTGTTCTCCGACACCTTCCTCGGCACCGTCCGCCCGGACGGCTCCCGGCCGCCCGTCGGCGAGGACGGCCGCCCGGGGCCGGGCAGCCGCAATTTCTCGGACAGCAGCGATTTCCGGCACAGCAGCGGTTTCGTGCACAACAGCTTCGTGTTGTGGGACGCCCGCGGCCCGCACACCCTCACCGGGCACGACCGGGCGGGCCGGCCCGTCTCCCTGGTGCGCGAGGCGGGCGGCGACCGGCCCGGCGCCCCCTGGTACTGGGCCCGGGCGGGGCTGCCCGAGGGCGGCGGCGCCGCGGTGGTCTACGCGCGCTACGCCCGCACCGGCCCGGGCCCGCTCGACGTCGCCTGGCGCGGCAACGTCCTCGCGCGCTTCGGTGCCGGTGACCTGACGCGGCCCCGGACGCTCACCCCGCTGCCGTCCGCGACCGGTACCGCCTGGGGCGCGTGGCTGCTGCGCGCGGGCGGGCGGACGTACGTCTACGGCACCCGGGCGGTGCCCGGCGGCGGCAGCCGGCTGTACCTGGCCCGGGCGGTCGGCCGGGACCTGCGCGGGCCGTGGCGCTACCGGACGGCCGGCGGCGGGTGGTCGAACGCCGAGACGCGCGCGGCGCCGCTGCGCGGCCCGGGCGGGGCGCCGCTGCGCGTCTCGGAGGAGCTCAGCGTCGTGGCGCACGGCGGGTGGTACGCGCTGGTGACGCAGCAGGCCGACGAGGCGCTGAGCCCGCGGATCCAGCTGGCGTGGGCACGCTCCCCGGGCGGGCCGTTCACCCGGCCGGCGACGGTGTGGACCGCGCCCGAGGCGGGACCCCGGGGCACCTACGGCGACGCGGACGTCATCGCCTACAACCCGCACGAGCACCCGGACCTGGAGCGGCCGGGCGAGCTGGTGGTGTCGTACAACGTCAACAGCCTCGACCCGCGGGACGTGATCGCGCGGGCCGCCGTCTACCGGCCGCGCTTCGTGCGCGTCCGGCTGGGCTGAGCCGGCGTCCGGCCGTCACAGCGGGGCGTCGGCCGGCAGGCGCGTCACCCCCGGCAGGTGCTCGTCCAGTTCGCCCGGTTCGAACCGGCACATGCCCACCACGTGCCAGAACTCGCCGCCGACGTCCCCGTCGAACTTGTAGCCGCCGGCGGGGTTCAGGGCGGCCCAGCCGCCCGGCACCCCGACGAGGGTGGCCCGGGCGGTCGGGGGCCCCTCCTGCGGAACGGTCCACAGCCGTACGGTGCCGTCCTCGCCGCCGCCGGCCAGCAGGGTGCCGTCGGGGCTGAAGGCCAGGGCGAGGACGCGGCCGGTGTGGCCGGTCAGCCGGGCGGTCTCCTCGCCGCTGAGCGGGTCCCACAGGCGTACGGTCCGGTCGTCGCCGGCGGTGGCCAGCAGCGTGCGGGTGGGATGGGCGGCGGCCGTCCACAGCCGGCCCGTGTGGCCGCGCAGGTGTCTCCAGGGCAGGTTGCCGCGCCAGACGATGGCCGTCCCGTCCCAGGAGGCGCTGGCCAGCCAGGCGTCCCCCGGCCCGTGCACCACGGCGTAGACGCGGTCCTCGTGGCCGGCGAGTTCGGCGGTGAGCGTGCTGTCGGCGAGGTCCCACACGCGCACGATGCGGTCGTCGCAGCCGGTGGCGAGCCGGGTGCCGTCGGAGGTGAAGGAGATCGAGCGCACCCGGCCTCGGTGCTGGGAGAGCGTGGTGACGTGGGCGCCGGTGCTGCGGTACCACAGCCGTACGGTGTCGTCGTCGTTGGCGGTGGCGAGGATCTCGCCGTCGGCGCTGAAGGCCTCGGCCCACACGTGGTCGGTCTCGGCGTCGATCTCCCGCTGGTACTCGCCGCTGGCCGCGTTCCACAGGTACACGTCGCCGTCGCTGCTGGAGGTGGCCAGGACCGGGGCGCCGGGGGCGAAGACCGCGGAGACCAGGCGGTCGTTGTGGCCGGTGACCTCCCGCAGGCAGCGGCCGGTCGCGGGCTCCCACAGCCGCACCACGCCGTCGTTACCGCAGGCGGCGAGCTGGGTGCCGTCGGCGCTGAAGGCGAGCTGCGAGACCTTGCGCCCGTGGCCGCGCAGGATGCTGCGGCCGCGGCCGGTGCCGGTCTCCCACAGCCGTACGACGCCGTCGTTGCCGGCGGAGACCAGCAGCGGGCCGCCCTCGGAGGGGCCCGCGCCCGCCCGGGGCCGGAAGCGGCAGGCCCACACCGACCCCTGGTGGTCCGCGGGCTGCTGACGCAGCGCCACCGCCGGCGCGCCCCCGGGCTCGGCCCCGGCGGGGGCCGGCGCGCCGGGCGGGGCGACGCGCCAGATGCGCACCGACCCGTCGCTGCCGCCGGCGGCCAGCAGGGAGCCCTCGGGGTCGAACACCACCTGGTAGACGGCGCCGCCGACGACCAGCGGCGCCCCCTGGGCGCGGCCGGTCAGCGGGTCCCACAGCAGGACGCGGCCCTCGGTGTCGCCGCTGGCCAGCAGGTGCCCGCCGGGGTGGAAGTCGAGGGTGTAGACGCGCCCGGGGTGGCCGGCGCAGGTGTGGCGCAGCCGGCGCCCGGCCACGTCCCAGATGCGGACGGTGCCGCGGCCGTTCTCCCCCATGTCGCCGGTGGCCAGCAGCGTGCCGTCGGGGCTGAAGCGGACGCGGAAGACCGCACCGTGGTGGCCGGGCAGTTCGCCCAGGAGCCGGCCGGAGGCGGTGTCCCACAGCCGTACGGACGCCGCGGCGTCGCCGGTGGCCAGCAGGGAGCCGTCGGGGCTGAAGACGGCCGTGTAGACCGGGGCCCGGTGGCCGGCCAGGCGGTGGCCGGCGGCGCCGGAGGCGATGTCCCACAAGGTGACCAGGCCCTCGGCGTCGCCGGTGGCCAGGCGGGTGCCGCCGGGATCGAGGGAGACGGGCCAGACGCCGTCGGGGTGGACGTCCAGGCGGTGCAGGCAGGTGCCGGAGACCGGGTCCCACAGGCGTACGGTGCCGTCGGCGCCGCCGGTGGCCAGGACGTCGCCGCGGAACTTCACCGCGTACACCCGGCCGGTGTGCCCGTGCAGGGTGCGCAGGGCGGTGCCGGTGGCGGCGTCGCACACCAGGACGCCGCCGTCCTCGCTGCCGAGGGCGAGCAGTTCGCCGCCGGGGCTGAAGGAGACGGGCTCGGGCAGGCGGCTGGTGCGCATGTCGAAGCCGTAGGGGACGCCGACGGCCGCGGGGCGCAGGCCCGGTTCGGCGGGCAGGCCGGGGGTGACGGCGGCGACGCGCAGCTCGGGGGTGCGCAGGGCCTCCGGCTCGGTGAGGGAGTTGATGAGGGCGGCGCGCTGCCAGCTGCTGTCCGCCACGCGCACCCCCCGCAGGTCGGTGCGCACCAGGCGGGCCCGGCGCAGGTCGGCGCCGCGCAGGTCGGCGCCCGAGAGGTCGGCGTCGTCCAGGCGGGCGCCGGCCAGCCGGGCCTCGCGCAGGACGGCGCCGGAGAAGTCGGCGCCGACGAGGCTGGCGCCGGAGAGGTCGGCGCGGGTGAGGTCGACGCCGGAGAAGTCGCGGTAGGACAGGTCCTCGCCGGCCAGGACGGCGCCGCGCAGGTCGGTGTGGGCGGGGACCCGCAGCCGGCTGAGGATCTTGACGGCGTTGGCGCGGGCGGTCTCGCCGGTGGTGCCCTCGGCGTCCTCGCCCTCGCCGGCCAGGGCGCGTTCGGCCCATTGCTGGCAGGTGCGGTGGTCGGCGATGTCGCACAGGAACTCGACGGCGAGCTGGCTGAGCGGGCGGCGGGCGAGCAGGTCGGCCTCGCCCTGGTCGCGTCCGTCCAGGCGGGCCGCGGCCTCGCGGGCGACGAGCCATTCGACGACGGATCCGTGGATGAAGCGGAAGAGGCCGTCGTCGGTGCGCACCAGCAGGCTGCCGGAGCCGACGGCGTGCGCGGCGTGCGGCACGGAGAGCCTGCTGTCGGCCAGTTCGGCCAGCGCCTCGGCCACGTCGTGGAGCTCGTCCAGGCGCAGGGCGCTCTGGCCGCTCTCCCACAGCCGCAGGGCGAGGGTGGTCACGGCCCGCCACAGCTGGGCCAGGCTCAGTCCGGGGGTGGCGCCGGGGGCGCCCTGGCCGCGGTGCTCCTCGTGGCGCAGCCAGGAGGTGAACACCTCCTCGTACAGCCCGGCCGGACTCAGGGCGCGGCCGGCGCCGGCGACGGCGCGCAGCCGCTCCTGGTCGAGGTCGGCGACGAAGCTGAGCAGGCGGGGGTTGCGGCACAGGGCGAGCAGGTCGGGGATGCCCTCCAGCAGCCGCACCCGGCGGTCGGCGGCCTGGACGTCGCCGTAGCGGTTGACGAGGTAGGAGCGGATCTGCTGGGGGCTGAACTCCTGGACGCTCAGCAGGCGGCGCTGCGGCAGCAGGCCGACGCGTTCGCCGAGGGCGGTGAGCACCTGGGCCTGGGAGCGGAAGTGCTGGGTGCGGCTGCTGACGACGATCTTGGCGTTGTCGACGGCCGCGTCGAGGAGGACTTGCAGGTGGTCGGCGGCGCGGTCGTAGCTGACCTGGTTGACCAGTTCGTCGAAGCCGTCGAAGAGCAGGACGACGCGGCCCTGGCGGAGCATGTAGCGAAAGGCGCGCAGGTCGATGGTGTCGACGCCGTGGCCGGCGAGGTGGGCGGCGACCAGGCCGTCGAGGGAGTGGGCCTTGTCGAGGGCGTTGAGCTGGATCAGCAGGGGCGCGAGGTGGGGCAGTTCGGCGGGCAGGCGGCGGGCGAGCTCGCGCATGGCGAAGGTCTTGCCGTGCCCGAAGTCGCCGAGCAGCAGGACGAACCGGCCGTGGTCGGCGCCGAGGAGCTGCACGAGGTCGTCGACCAGGCCGTCGCGCTCGGCGCCGCCGGGGCGCTCGAGTTCGCGGTAGCGCTGGGGGAGGTAGAGGCCGGGCAGGTACTGGGGGTCGCTGCTCAGCCGCTCGGTCTGGGCGGCGACGTAGGCGCGCAGGTCGAGCAGGCCCTGGAACTCGGTGAAGCTGCGCACCAGCACGCCGCGGCGGCGGGCGTGTTCGCGCAGGTTCCGCTCGGGGGGCGGGCCGTCGTGGACGAGTTCGGCGTCGGCGTCGCCGCCGGAGGCGTGGACGTGGTCGATGAAGGCGTCGACGTCCTCGGGCTGCGGGGTGCCGCTGCACACGCCGACGCGCTGCTGGCGCACGAAGCCGGACTCGCTCCAGGTGACCAGCAGGGAGGGCGGGCTGCCGGGGATGCGCCGCAGCTGGACGCCCTCGTGGCGGATCCGGCAGACCTCGGCGACGCGGGAGACGAGCGACTCCAGCGGGCCCTCGACGGCGCGGGCCTCCGCGTCGGCCGGGCCGGGCGCCTGCGTGCCGTCCGCCGGTGCGGCGCCCTGCCCGGTGGCGTCCTCCGTGCCGGGCGCGGGCGTGGCGGGCTGCTGCGGGCCGAAGACGCCGCGGGTGCCGGGCCAGGCGACGGCGTAGCGGCGCGGGGTGCCGCCGGGGTTCTCCGGCCAGCGGGTGAACCCTTCCCGGGTGATCTCCAGCAGCCGGTGGCGGCCGGGGGCGGCGGTGCCGAGCACCGGCAGCTCGCGGGCGGCCAGCGGCAGGGCGCCGGCGGCGTCCGGGCTCGCGCCGGGCCGGGGGCCGGTGGCGGGGCCGTGCAGCAGCAGGTGCAGGCGGGGCGCGGTGAGACGGGTGAGGACATCGGTGTCGCGCAGGGGGCCGGCGTCGGTGCGCCGTCCGGTGCCGGGGGCGCGGCCGGCGGCTGTGGGGGTGCCGGCGCGGTCGGTGGCGCCCGGGTCGGGCTCGGGCCGGGCGTCGAGCGGGTGGCGGCCCTCGGGCGGGTGTCTGAGGGCGCCCAGGCGCAGCCAGCCCTCGGCCTCGTAGGGGCGCAGGGCCTGGGCGAACCAGGCGGCCTGCTCGTGGCCGAGCCAGCCGTACTGGTCGTCGGGGCGGTGGCTGTAGGCCATCGAGGAGTTGAGGCCGGCGACGACCGTGCGCAGGGCCGGCACGGGGAAGAGCGTCCAGGGCTGGTCGCTGTCGAAGACGACGTCGAGCCCCTGGTAGAGCTCGCGGAACAGCCGGGCGTACTGGCGCCACTTGGGCCAGTACGGGGGGCGGGGCTGCAGCTCGTCGGCCTCGCAGTAGTTGAAGTACGCCCGGCAGGCCGCGAGGTTGACGTCCTGGCCGCCGGGGACGACGACGAGCCGGTCGGCGGCCAGTCCCAGCCGGGAGCGCAGCCCGGTCAGGAAGGTCAGTGCCTGGTCGCTCTCGCGGGGGCTGCCGGAGGCGGTGAGGTCGCCGGTGACCAGGAGCAGGTCGGGGGCGGGGGCGCCGGCGTCGGTGAGCTCGACGAGGTCGCTCCAGACGGTGGCCTGCAGGTCGGCGGGGTCGGCGCCGCGGCCGAAGCAGGGTCCGGCCAGGTGCAGGACGCTGACGGACTGGCGGGTGCGGGCGCCGGCGCCGGCGCGCGGGTAGCCGGGCGGGGTGGCCGGCCGGCGCCGCCCGGCCCAGCCCGGGGTGCCGGGTGCGTGCCCGTCCCGGGGCGGCGGCAGGGCCGGGGTGCCGGCGGGGCGTGCGTCGCCGCCGGGCAGCCCGGGGAAGGCGGGGTGGCGGGTGGGGCGGGCGCGGCCTTCGAGGGCCTGGGCGACGCGGGTCAGGAGCAGGTCGCGGGCGGCGGTGGCGTCGTGGACGCCGACGAGGTCGACGTAGGTGATGGTGGCCAGCAGCCCCTCGACGGGGATGTCCTGCACGCGCACGGTGATCAGCCGGCGTTCGGGGGCGTCGGGGTCGGCGCGCAGGGCGGCCTGCCACTCCATGCGTCCGTAACGGGAGCGTTCGTAGTTGCGGGAGAGGACGGCGATGACGGCGGCGGACTCGCTGACGCCGCGGTCCATGAAGTCGACGAAGTTGGTGCCCGGGACGAAGTCCCAGGCCTGCAGCACGGTGCGGTAGCCGGCCTCCTCCAAGGTCCACGCTATCCACGAGGCCCACGGTTCGTCGGCGGGCGAGTAGCTGACGAAGAAGTCCAACGGCCGGTGCTGCCCGTCGATTTCCTGGGGTGCGACCATGGTCCCCATCCTAGGAAGCGGCTCCCGCGCGGTCACTGTGTTCGCAGGAATCGTGTGCCATGCTCATGCACGTGCGCTCCATACGTATGCTGACCGGCCGGATTCGCCGGCGTCTGCACATGCTGGACTGGCTGGCCGGCGGGCTGTTGGCGCTGGGACTGCTCCTGGTGGCCTGCGGGCTGCTGCCGGCGCACGCGGCCGGCGCCGCGATGGAGCGCATCGCCCCGCTGCTGGCGTTCCTGGGCACGGTGATCGTGCTGGCGGAACTGACGACCGCCGCCGAGGTGTTCGACGTGGTGGCGGCGCGGGTGGCGCGGGCCGGGCGGGGCAGTTACGCCCGATTGTTCGTGTTGTGCGTGGTGTTCGCCTCGGTCACGACCATCACGCTGAACCTGGACACGACGGCCGTGCTGCTGACGCCGGTGATGCTGGCCCTGGCGGTGCGGGTGGGGATCGCCGCGGTGCCGCTGGCGATGACGACGGTGTGGCTGGCGAACACGGCGAGCCTGTTGCTGCCGGTGTCCAACCTGACGAACCTGCTGGCCGCCGACCGTGTGGCGCTCTCGCCCACGGGCCTGGCGGCGCGGATGTGGGCGCCCCAGCTGGCCTCGGTACTGGTGACGATGGGGTGCCTGTGGCTGTTCTACTGGCGGCGCGGCCGGCGCGGCGCCGATGCCTATGTCACCCCCACGGCGCACCGGCCGCGGGATCCGGTGCTGTTCCGGGTCTGCGCCCTGGCGTGCGCGGGGTTCTTGCTGGCGATACTCGTCGACGCGGTCGCCCTGTGGGTGGCCTCGGCGGCCGCGACCGCGCTGGTCGTGGTGGCGTTCGCGGTGCGGCGGCGGTCGGTACTGCGGCTGTCGCTGGTGCCCTGGCGGCTGCTGGTGCTGGTGCCGGGGCTGTTCCTGGTGGTGGAGACGGTCAACGTGCACGGGCTGCACGAGCTGCTGGCGCGTGCGATGGGGCCGGACGGCGGGACGGCGGGGATGTTCCGGGCCGCGGCGGTCGGGGGCGGCCTGGCCAACGTGCTGAACAACCTGCCGGTGTACCTGGCCGGTGAGGCGGCGGTTCCGCTGGGCAACCACCAGCAGTTGCTGGCGCTGCTGATCGGCACGAACGTGGGCCCGGTGATCACGCCGTGGGCGTCGCTGGCGACCCTGCTGTGGTTCGAGCGCTGTCACGCGCAGGGCGTGCGCGTGTCCCTGGGGCGGTTCGTGGCGACGGGCGCGGTGCTGGGCGCCTCCGCGCTGGCGGCGTCCGTGGGGGCTCTGGCCGCCACGGGTGCCCCGTAGGGGCGCGGGGAACTGCGCGACAAGCCACGACACGCCCGCAGACGAAGTGCTGCGCCCGGGCCCCGGGGTGGTGTGTCGGCTGCGGGCCGTCGGTGGCCGATCGCGCCCACGCGGCGGCAGCCGCAGATCGATACTGCCCCCGCGCCCCTACGGGGCGCTCACGTCACCAGCCGGTGTCCGCCGTCCTGACGTGCCGCCACCAGCTCCAGCAGGTAGGGGATGTCCTCGGCGCGGCCGGCGACGAAGCTGCGATCGGTGTCGGGGCCGTTCATCCCGCCGCGGAACGCGCCCCCGTCCAGGGACCGGATGACCAGCCCGGCCTCGGTGGCCAGCAGCGCGCCCGCCGGCAGGTCGATCGCCTCGGCGCGGTAGCCGACGAAGCCGTCGATGTCCCCGCGGGCCAGCATGGCCCAGGCCAGCAGGGGCGCCCACAGCTGCAGTACGCGCCTGCAGCGCACCTCCAGCGCCTCCTTGAGCGCGCCGGCCACCGGGTCGCAGCGCCCCACGGCGTGCCCCTGGGTCCAGGCCAGCAGCGGTCCGACGGGCGACAGCGGCCGGCGGGGGCCGGTGAGCCGGCCCTGCGGGCCGAAGGCGCCGCCGCCGGCCGAGGCCGTCCACGTCCGGTCGGTCACCGGGTCGTGCACCACGCCGACGACGGGCGCGCCGCCGACGCACAGGGCGATGCCGACGGCGTAGGCGGGCAGGCCGATGACGACGTTGTTGCTGCCGTCCAGCGGGTCCACCAGCCAGGTGCGCGCGCCGCCGGCCGGTGCACCGGCTCCTTGCGCGGGCACGGCGCCGGCCTCCTCCGCCAGGATCCGGTCGGCGGGGAAGCGCTCCTTGATGCGGCGCACGACCAGGCGCTCCGCGAGCAGGTCGAGGTCGGTGACCACGTCGCCGTCCGCGCCCTTGGCCCGGACGCCGTAGTGGCTGTGGAAGCGCGAGCGCAGCAGCGCCCCGGCCTCGTGGGCCGCGGCGACGGCCACGTCGTGCTCGGCCGCGAACCGCCCTGCGCCCCGGGGCGGCGTCGGGTCATCCGCCGTGGTGTCCATGGATCCTCCTCAGGACGGTGCGGGCCGTCCGGGCGGTCGTGGCGGCGTCGCATGTCTGTCGTACCACCCGGTGGGCCGTGCCATGCACCGGACCGACGGTCAGGTCGGCCCCGCCCGGGCGGGTGCGCCCGAGCAGGAGGGTGGCCGCGCGGGTGCCGGCGGGCACGACGGTCGCGTGGAACTGGCCCGCCGCCAGCCGGTAGACCTCGCCGGCGGTGCTGGTCTCCTGCGGGTCGCTCGTGCACCGCACCAGGCGCGGGGTCGGCCGGATCTCGTCCACGGCCGGGGTGTCGTTCCACGCCGGTGCCCCGACGGCGGCGGGGGCGGTGCTGCGCACCTCGTACAGGCGGTGGGTGGGATCGTGCGCGTCCTCGCGCACCAGGGCCCGTACGTTGCCCACCTCGCCGTAGAGCACGCAGCTGGCCAGGTCCCAGCTGTGTGCGTGGACGGGCGAGGTGGTCAGGGCCGGGGCCGCGCGGCGGGCGTCGTCGTCGAAGACGTGCACGCACACGCCGCGGTCCGCCTCCCGCTCGACGGGCAGGCACAGGAAGCCGAGCGGGTGCCGCACGGCGCGCAGGGTGCGCCGCCCGGCCGCTATCTCGGTCAGGGCGAGGGCCGCGGCCTCGTACAGCTCGCCGGCTGCGGCCGGGCCGGCGGCCATGGCGTGGGCGATCCGCCGGTAGTCCACGGGGCTGCGCACGGGGGAGCTCACCTCCGGTAGGGATTCTCCGCGTGCAGTGCTTTGTCGATGATGTCGCCGACGTCGCGGTCGGTGAAGGCGGACGGGAGCGGCAGGCCCAGCTGCTCGAAGAGCCGCACGGTCTCGTCGACCGTCGGCTCGTCGCTCAGCGGCAGCGTGCGGTTGAGCTGGAGCACGTGGGCCTGTTCGCGGCTCTGGTGGAGCTCGGTGACGTAGTAGTCGTACAGCGGGCGGTCCCGCTCCACCATCAGGTTGACGCGCTGGGGGTCGTCCTGGGTGATGATCAGGCAGGTGGAGGACAGGTCGAAGCGCAGGGTGGGCACGGTGGAGGAGAGGTAGACCTCGATCTCCAGGGTGTCCAGGCGCTGGCGGTGCCAGCAGGCGGCCAGCACGGTGGCGTAGGACTCCTTGCGGGTGCGCTCGGTGGTCCAGGACCCGCCGGGCACGGTGTGCAGGCGGTGGGAGAACGTCTGCCGGAAGCGGGCGTAGGCCGCGCACGCCTGCTCGTCGGCGGGGTTGACGATGTCGATCTTCACGGTGAAGGAGCGCCGCTGGGGGCGGGCGATCTCCACGCACTCCGGCAGCGTCACGGCCCGCAGGTAGGTGCCGGTGCCGCCCTTGAAGACCCAGCGGTCGGTGCTGCGGCGCGCCCGGTCCAGGGCCGACTCCAGCTCGGCGCCGGAGAGCGAGCGCACCATGGTGAGGTCCTCGAGCGCGTGCCGCGTGCCGTCCATGGCGGCGCGGATGTCGGCGACCCGGCGCCGCCGCTCGGTCAGGGTGCCGAGCACGAGCGCCGCCAGCACCAGCAAGGTGGCGCCCGAGGTGACGTTGTCGTCGAAGTTGTTGCCGAAGATGTCGAGCGTGCCGATGGTCACGGCCGCGGCCAGGGCCACGACGCCGTCGAGATTCCTGATGGTCCAGGCGACGGCATGCTCGATGCCGCGCCCCAGGTTTGCGCCTCCGCGCGCCATGTGCCCCAGCCTCTCCCCCGGTTACGTCAATCGTAGGAGCGACAAGCGGCGGGCGGCCAGCACGAACGTGCGGCAAAGTACGTTCCGCGCCAGCTGCCGCGGGGGGGGTGACGGCTCCTCAGTGCGGCGGCGTCCAGGAGGGGCCGCGGCCCGTCAGTGCGAGGAGCCGGTCGAGGGGCGGGGCGTCGGCGGGCACCTCGACGGGCGGTGCGAACAGGCCCGGTGCGGGGCGGGAGGCGACTGCGAGGGCGAACTGCGTGCACGCCTCGATCTCCCAGGGCTCGCACGCGTACGGCTGCCCGGTGCTGCGGGCGACGTCCCAGCCGTGGACGACCAGTTCGTCCAGCGCCACCCGGGCGGCCAGCGGGGCGGGCAGGTCGACGCCGCCGGCGCGCGTGGTGCCCTGCCAGGCGGCGGGTGCGCGCCAGGCCTGCGCGAGGTCCGCCAGCCGGGCGGGGATGCGGGTGCGCCAGTCGTCGCCGAGGCGGGAGGCGTCGCCGGCGGGGGGCGGGGAGGCGTCCTGCCGGAGCGCCTCCTTGGTGGCGGCGGCGGTGAAGCCGGCGGCGAGGCCGCCGATGTGCTCGATCAGGTCCCCGAGCCGGTAGCCGGCGCAGGGGGTTGCCGCCGTCAGCAGGTCGTCGGTGACGGCCGTGAGCAGGCCGGCCGTCCGGCGGGCCGCGGGCCCGAGGTCGAACTCCACGCCGGCCGTCATGGGCGCTCCACCCGCAGGGTGCGCGGCCAGCCGTCGCGGTCGAGGATGCGGTAGAGCTCCTTGATGTCGGCCGGGCTGAGTTTCACGCAGCCGTGGGAGGTGTAGTCGGCCGCCCCGTCCCAGCGCTGGTTCTCGGCGCGCCCCCGGCCGCCGGTGCGGGTCATCTCGCTGTGGACGAACAGCTGGCTGCGCACGGTGCCGTCGTGGCAGCGCTTGCTGCCGAGCTCGATGGCGTAGCCCTTGACGAGGGTGCCGTCGTAGGCGGTGTGGTGCGCGCCCAGGACGTACGTGCCGTCGGGCAGCCACCCCTGGCCCCGGGCGCAGTCGTCCGGGACGACGCCGGAGCCGGCGCGGAAGACGGCGACCTCCCGCCCGTGGCGGACGACGGCGAGGCGCGAGTCGTCCGGGGTGTCCTTGGTGAACCGCAGGAAGCTGCCGCCGGCCGGGGCGGGCTGCGCCTGCCCGGCGGGCCCGAGGGCGAGCAGGGCGAGGGCGGCGCAGGCGACGGCGGCGCGGCGGCCCGGGGCGGGTGCGATACGGAGCATGGCGATGCGGCCGACGCTAGCAACGCCGTCGCCGCGCGGCCGCGACGCCCCGGCCCGGGTCACCCGATCGTGGGCCGTTCCTGGGGCGAAGATCACAGGCCCGGGGCGCTTTCCGGGCCGCGCCGCTGAGTACGGTGAGCCCGTGCCCAAGCAGACCCTTGCCACCTCCCTGGCCACCTGGCGGCGCCGGGCCGCCTCCGCGGCCGTCCACCGCGCCGCGCGGTGGATCCGCGAGGCCGGGGCGGTGACCGCCGCGCACCCCGGCCCGTACCGCTTCCGCCGTCTGGGGGCCGGCACCCGGCTGGCGTTCCCGCAGGGCACCGTCTTCGGCGAGGGCTGGATCGAGGTGGGCGAGCACTGCATCATCGCCCAGGACGTGACCTTGACCGCCGGCATGATGCCCGGCCTGGACCTCGGCCCGGACGCCCTGGTGCGCCTGGGCAACGGGGTCGTCCTGGGGCGCGGCAGCCATGTGATCGCCGATGCGCCGCTGACGATCGGCGACGACTGCTTCTTCGGCCCGGGCGTCTACGTCACCACCACCAACCACAGTTATGACGATCCCGAGGTGCCGGTGGGCAAGCAGTGGCCCCGCCGGGAGGCGGTGGAGATCGGCCCGGGCAGCTGGATCGGCACGGGAGCGGTGATCCTGCCCGGCGCCCGGCTCGGCCGCAACGTGGTGGTCGCCGCGGGCTCGGTCGTCCGGGGCACGGTGCCCGACCACGCCGTGGTGGCCGGGGCCCCGGCGCGCGTGGTGCGCACCTGGAACGCGCAGGACGGCTGGCAGCCGCCGCTGCGCACTCCCCCGCCGGTGCCGGTGCCCGAGGGCATCACGGCCGAGCAGCTGATGGCGCTGGCCCGGCTGGAGGCCGGCGAGGAACCGGCCTGACGCCTCACCAGGCGACGGGCAGCGCCTCGGGGCCGCGGTTGATGGAGCCCTGCCGCCAGCGCATGTCCTTCTCCTCCACCGCCAGTCGCAGCCGGGGGAAGCGGGCGAGCAGGGTGGAGAGCATCACCTCCGCCTCCATCCGGGTCAGCAGCGCGCCGACGCAGTAGTGCGCGCCGTGGCCGAAGGAGAGGTTGGGGGCCTCGTCGCGGCCGAGGTCGAGCCGGTCGGGCTCGGTGAAGACCGAGGAGTCCCGGTTGGCCGCCAGGTAGGAGACGTAGACGACCTCGCCGCCGCGGATGGTGGTGCCGGCGACCTGGAGGTCCTCGGTGGCGATGCGCGGCAGCCCGACACCGTTGCGGTGGGGGATGTAGCGCAGCAGCTCCTCCACGGCCTGCGGGAGCAGGTCGGGCTCGGCCCGCAGCCGGGCCAGCTGCTCGGGGTGGGTGAGCAGGGCGTAGACCATGTTGGAGACCTGGTTGCGCACGGCGTCCATGCCGTTGAGCACGAGCATGACGGCCAGGGAGATCAGTTCGGGCTGGCTGAGCTCGCCCTGCCCGTGGGCCTCGACCAGCGCGCTGAACAGGTCGTCCCCGGGGTGCTCGGCCCGGTGCCGGGCGAGGTCGCGGAAGTAGCCGGCGATCTCGCGCTTGACCGCGTCGCTCTGCTCCTGCGAGTGGTTGCTGGAGAGGATGACCGAGCGCCAGCCCTGGAGCCGGTCGATGTCGCGGGTGGGCACGCCGAGCAGGTCGCCGATCAGCTGGGCGGGCAGCGGCCCGGTGAGGCACTCGGTGAGGTCGGCCGGGGGGCCCTGCTGCTCCATGCGGTCGATCATCCGGTCGGCGAGCTCCTGGGCCCGCGGCCGCAGGCCGGCGACGCGCTTGCGGCCGAAGGTCTGGGCCACCAGCCGGCGCAGGCGGGTGTGGTCGGGCGGGTCGGTGCGCCCGATGCCGCCGGCGGGCGCCACGATGTGCGGGGTCATGCTGGTGACGGGGCGGTCGACCGTCAGGGCCCGGCTGAGCGAGGGCGCGGAGGCGACGGTCTTGACGTCCTCGTAGCGGGTCACCAGCCAGGCGTCCCCCTCGCCGAAGCGCATCCGGACCCGCGCGATGGGCTCCTCGCGCAGCAGGCGGTGCAGGAAGGGATCGAACTGCAGGCCGGGCAGGGGGTCCACGGCCCAGTCGTGGACGGTGGCGCCCGGCTGCCGGGCGGGGCAGGCGCCGCCGGTGGAGGACGGTTCGGGAAGAGAAGTGGTCATGCCGTCGCTCCCTGGTCTGGCGCTCCCGCGCGCCCGGCCGGGGCCGGGGCAGCACGGGTGGGGATCCCCTGCAAGGGTGCTGTTCCCTCTCATTGCGGGAGCATTCACCGCAATCGCGAATGCCCCCGGATTGCACCCGCAGGTGTGAGTCCCGCCTGCCGCCCGGCCGCGGGCGGGTCCACGCCTGCTTCTGGGGGTCAGACCTGCTTCTTGAGGACCTCCATCAGGCTGGAGAAGCTGTTGTCGGCGAAGCCCGCGGCCATGCCGCGGCGGAAGACGTCCTGGACGCCCTTGAGCAGGGTGACGTCGACGCCCGCGTCCTCGGCGGTGTGCAGGACGTGGTCGACGCTGGCGGCGCCCATGGCCAGCCGGTCGACGTCGCCGGGGTAGTCGGCGGCGTCCGCGTGCATGGCGTACAGCTGGAAGAAGTGCGGCATCATCGCCGTCATGCCGGACAGGTGCGGCAGCAGTTCGGCAGCCTTGACTCCGTTGGCGGAGCCGACGGCGAGCGCCTGGTAGAAGCTCAGCATCGTGGTCCAGAACACGGTCATCTGGGCCTGGTAGTACAGGGCGGCCAGGCCCGGGTCCTCGCCGTGGTAGTCGGCGGCGGTGAGCACCTCGAGGGTGCCGCGGTGCGCCTCGAACGCCTCGCGCGGGCCGCTGTAGTGGGTGACCGCCCCCTCCTTGCCGATCATGGGCGGCGGCACCTGCACCCCGCCGGTGAGGTGGACGGCGCCGTGGGAGGCGGCCCACGCCGCCGCGGCGCGGGCCCGCTCGGGGGTGTCGGAGCTGAGGTTGGCCAGGACCCGGCCGGCGAGCGCGCCGGGTGCCTGCGCGAGGACGGCGTCCACGGCGTCGTAGTCGGTCAGGCTCAGGACCACCAGCTCGTTGGCGGCGAGGGCCTCGGCCACCGTGGCGGCCTCCTCGGCGCCCTTGGCCACCAGGTCGTCCGCCTTGCCGGGCGTGCGGTTCCACAGGGTCACGCGGTGGCCGGCGTCCAGGAAGGCGCCCACCATCGCCCGGCCCATCGGTCCCAGTCCGATGACGGTCACAGCCTGCTTGCTCAACGTCTCTCCTCGGTACGGGGACGGCCACGCGGGCCGCCCTGGAACGAACGCTCTACTTAGTGATCAACGTAGCACAGAATCTGGAACGAACGCTCTATCCGATAGAGTTCGGCCATGCACACCACCAAGGCGGCACAGCAGACGACGGGCACGGCGGACGCCGCCGTCGGCACGCGCGAGCGGATCGTGAGGGCAGCGGCCCGGCTGCTGCAGCGTCAGGGCTACGAGGGCACCGGCATCAAGCAGATCGCCGGCGAGGCCGGGGCGACCCTCGGCTCCGTCTACCACTTCTTCCCCGGCGGCAAGCAGGAGCTGGCGGTCGCCGCCATCCGGCACGGCGAGGGCGAGTTCGCCGACATGCTCACCACCGCACTGTCCGGCACCGAGGACCCCGCCGCCGCGATCGAGGACTGCACCCGGCTGCTGGCCACCGCCCTGCGCGCGTCCGACTGGACCGAGGGCTGCCCCGTCGCCGCCACCGCCCTGGAGACCGTCGGGCGCGCCCCGGCCATCCAGCGGGCCTGCGCCGAGGCCATCGGGCACTGGACGGACCTGGTCGCGGCCAAGCTGCGCGACGGCGGGCTCGACCAGGACCTGGCACACGAGCTGGCGGGCGCCGTCATCAGCACGCTCGAAGGCGCGGAGCTGACGGCGCAGGTGCTCAGGAGCGAGGAGCCGCTGCGGTCGGCGGGCCGCCACCTTGCCCGGCTGGTGCGCACGTATTTGTAGGGCGCCGTGGTGCCCCGTAGGGGCGCGGGGCCCTGTCGATCTGCGGCTGCCGCCGCGCGGGCGCGACCGGCCACCGCGGCGCCCCGTCAGGGGCGCGGGGAACTGCGCGACAAGCCACGACGCGCCCGCAGACGAAGTGCCGTGCTTCGTCGACTGCGGGCCGTCGGTGGTTGATCGCGCAGTTCCCCGCGCCCCTATGGGGCGCCCAGAAGCTGCCGGGCGGCCCGGAGGCCGGAGAGCAGGGCCCCGTGGACGGTGCTGCTGTGCTCGGCGCTGGTCGCCTCGCCGGCGAAGTACAGCCGGTCGCCGACCGGCGCCGCCAGCGCCTCGTGGTCCCCGGGCCGGAACCCGGCGGCCGGGAAGGAGTACGCGCCCCGGGCGTACGGGTCGGCGGCCCAGCGGGTGACGCGGTGCGCGACCGGCTCGGGCACGGCCTCGCCGTACAGGCCGCGCAGGGCCGTCAGCGCCTCGCGCACGACCGCCGCATCCTCCCGCGCCTCCAGCCGGCGCGCCACCGGCCCGCCGGCCAGCGCCACCAGGACCGGGGCGCCCAGCACGCGGTGGAGGTTGAACCAGTTGGCGAACGCCCCCTGCGCGCCGCCGCCCTGCTGCCGGATGAGGTCCGCGTCGTCCCAGAAGACGTGCGGGAAGCGGAGGTAGACCTTGTCGTACGTCCCCATGCCCAGGCGCCGCACGGCCTGCTGCTTGGCCTCGGGCAGGGCGGGCGCGAAGGTGACGTCGCCCGCCTTCAGCACGCCGAGCGGCAGGGTGAGCAGCACCCGGCGGGCGGTGAAGGCGCCGTGGTCGCGGGTGCGCACGACGACGCCGTCCGCGCCGCCGTGGTCGACGTGGGTGACGACGTGGCCGAGCCGTACGTCCAGGCCCTCGGCCAGGTGGTCCGTCAGCTGCCCGTAGCCGCGGGGGAAGACCACTTCGGCGCCCTCGTGGTCCTCGCCGAGGGCGAGGGCGGCGAGGGCCAGTTCGCCGGCGCCCGCTCCCCAGTCGTCCTCGGCCATGCGGCCGAAGGCTTCGCGCACCGCCGCGGCGCGCGGGCCGGCGAGGCCGAGGGTGGGCAGAACCTCCGCCAGCCCGTCGGCCAGCGACCGGTCGGCGGGCGCCTTCCCGGCGAGGGCGTACAGGGCCCGGCCGGTCCGGCGCACGTCGTCCCGCATCCGCCGGGCCTCGGCACCGGCGGCGCGGCGGCCGTCGGCCGTGTAGAGGACGGTGCCCTCGCCGGTGGCGTAGTCCAGGGTGCCGACGTCGTAGACGACCGTCGCGGCACCGGCCTCGGCGGCCAGGTCCGTGACCGGATTGCCGCGCACGCCGTGGATCCAGGAGGCGCCCAGGTCGATGCGCAGGCCCTGCCACTCCTGCGTCCACAGCCGCCCGCCAGTGCGCGTGCGCGCTTCGAGGACGGTCACCGCCCGTCCCGCGCGCCGCAGTTCCCGGGCCGCGGACAGCCCGGCCGCTCCCGCTCCGACGACGAGCGTGTCGGTGGTCTCGGCAGGGCGGGGGCCGCTGCGGGGCATCGGGGCACTCCTCGGGTCACGGATCATGGTCGTACGACCGTACGACGACCGCCGTTTCAGCAGGCGCCCGGCCCCACGGCCCGCGCCTGGCGGCGCAGCCGGCCGGGGGTGGTGTCCAGGCGTTCGCGCAGCAGCGTGGTGAGGGTGGTGACGTTCTCGTAGCCCACCCGGCGGGCCACCTCCTCGACAGGCAGGCGGGTGGTGCACAGCAGGTGGGCGGCCTCGTCCAGGCGGATGCGCTGGGTCAGGCGCAGGGGGGCCACGCCCAGGGCGCGGTCCACGGCGCGCTGCAGGGAGCGTTCGCTGGTGCCCAGCGCCCGGGCGGCGTCGGCGATGCGCACGGGCTCCCGGAGGTGCTCGCGCACCCAGCGGGCGAAGGCGGCCACCGTGGGGTCGCTGCGGGCGAGGTGGCCGGGCAGGGCGTAACCGGCCTGGGTGGAGCGGTGGTCGGCGAGGAGGTAGCGGGCCGTCAGGGTGGCGAGGGCGGGGCAGACCTGGCGGACGAGGGCCAGGGCGAGGTCGAGGTGGGCGGTGCCGGCGCCGGCGGTGATGATGCCGGGGGCGTGGACGAGCATGCGGTCGTCGTCCAGGGCCACGAGCGGGTAGCGGCGGCGGAACCAGGGGGCGAGCCACCAGCTGGTGGTGGCGGGCAGGCCGGTGAGCACGCCGCTCTCGGCGGCCAGGAAGGTGCCGGTGCAGGCCGCGGCCAGGGGGACGCCGCGGGCGTGTGCGTCGCGCAGGAGGGCGTACGCGGGTTCGCGCTCGGGCGATTGCAGCCACTGCAGCAGGGGGTCGGCGCGGCGGTGGCCGATGCCGGGCACGATGACGACGCCGGGGGGATCGGCGTCGCCGGGGGCGACGGTCTCCACGAGGTGGCCCGCGGCGGTGCGGGCCGGGCCGCCGGGCCCGACGCGGGTCACCCGCCACGGGGGCGGGGGCTGCGGCAGTTCGTGCCGCAGGTCGTTCGCAGTGTGCAGGACGTCGAGGACCGAGGCGAGCCCGGTGTCGAACGTGCCGTCAGCGACCAGCACCCAGGTCTCCATGAGCGCACACGGTAGGCGACCTTCCGCCCGGGCCACGGGGACGCTCCGACAAGTGGTCCATCGGTTGATCGGATCGGCAGCCGAACAGGCGAATTCGCTCATGCAGGAAGCGGAGTGCCCCGGGGGGCGCTGCGACCCCCGCTGCGACCCCCTGCTGCACCCCCCTCGCACAATTTTGACGCGCCCCTGTCAATCTCTTCCCTTCCGTGGCACCCTTCCTGACGCACTGTCGAATCCGCACCACTCGTCTGCCCGGACCCCCTTGCCGGCGGTCCGGCCCCCCACGGCCGCGCCGCGCGGCGTGCGCGGCCCCTCGGCAGAAGGAGTACGCGTGAGACGTCCCTACGCCACCTGCGCCGGCACCCTGCTGGCCGCGGGCGTCCTGCTCACCGCCGGCGTCCAGGCCACCCCGGCCGGCGCCGCCGCCGGCAGCGCACCGGCCACCGTGCACGCTGCAGCGGCCACGACGGCCGCCCAGCAGCGGGCCGCCGGCTTCTGGACCGCCGACCGGATGCGCTCGGCCACCCCCCTCGACGTGACGGGCACCGCGGGCACCGCCCCGACGGTGCCCGCGTCCACGCGCCCCGTGACGACCGTCCCGCCCACCGCGCCGGCCGTGCGCACGGCCGCGCAGCCCAGGACCAACCCCCAGGCCGGCGGCCCGTGGACCGGCGGCGGCGCCGTCGCGAAGACCTCGGGCCGGGTGTTCTTCACCTTCCAGAACCGCACCGCCTCCTGCTCCGGCGACGCCATCAGCAGCCAGAACGGCAGCACCGTGATCACCGCCGGGCACTGCGTGAAGTACCAGGGCGCCTGGCACACCGACTGGGTCTTCGTCCCCGGCTACCACGACGGGCAGGCGCCCTACGGCAAGTGGGCGGCCACGAAGACCGCCTCCACCCCGCAGTGGGTGGCGAGCGAGGAGATGAACTACGACGTCGGCACGGCCGTCGTCGCACCGCTCGACGGCAAGCGGCTCACCGACGTCGTCGGCGCCCAGGGCGTGCAGTTCAACGGCGCCTACAACACCACCATGTACGCCTTCGGGTTCCCCGCGGCGTCCCCGTACGACGGCACGAAGCTCATCTACTGCAGCGGGACGTCCTCGAAGGACTTCCTGCTCACCAAGGACCACGGCCTGGGCTGCAACATGACCGGCGGCTCCAGCGGCGGCCCGTGGTTCGCGTCGTTCGACGAGTCCACCGGCACCGGCCTGCAGGCGTCGGTCAACAGCTTCGGCTACACCTTCTGGCCGAACCGGATGTTCGGCCCGTACTTCGGCGACGAGATCAAGAACCTGTACGACCAGGTGCAGAGCAGCTGAGCGAGGCGGTGTGCCGGCCCCGGGCCGTGCCCGGGGCCGGCACCCGCGCGGCGCATCAGCCCTTGACGGCCCGCAGGACGACGAACTTGGGGTTGCTCGCGACGACCTCGCAATTGCCGAAGAGCCGGCGCAGCCGCACGTGGTAGCCCAGGTGCCGGTTGCCGACGACCCACAGCTCGCCGCCCGGGCGCAGGGCGCTGCGGGCGCCGGCGAACATGCGCCGTGCGGTGGTGTCGGTGGTGGCCTGGTGGGAGTGGAAGGGCGGGTTGTTCAGCACCAGGTCCACCGAGCCGGCCGGCACGTCCGCCAGGCCGTCGGCGACGTGGAACTCGGCGGTGGCCGATGCGGGGGCGTTGTCGCGGAAGGTGGCCTCGGCCGAGGCCACCGCCTGGTGCGACTCGTCGAGGAAGACGACGTGGGAGGCGGGGTTGGCCAGGGCCGCGGCGGTGCCGACCACGCCGTTGCCGCAGCCGAGGTCGACCACGCGCTCGGCCCCGGTGCGCCGCGGCAGGTGCTCCAGCAGGAAGCGGGTGCCGATGTCCAGGCGCTCGGCGCAGAAGACGCCCGCGTGGTTGGTGACCGCCATGCCGGAGGCCGCGCCGAGGCCGCCGGGCAGGGTGTAGCGGTGCGGCCAGGCACTGGCCGGCCGCACCAGTGCCGGGTCGGGCGTGGCGAAGATCAGCCGGGACTTCTTGACGGCCAGCGAGGTACGGGTCGGGCCGACGAGCCGTTCGAACAGCTGCAGCGTCGAGGTGTGGATCTCGGTGACCCGGCCGGTGCCGACGACGACGCTGCCGGCGTGCAGGGCGGGGGCGAGGCGGTGCAGCTGGTCCTCCAGGAGCGCCAGGCTCTTGGGCACCCGGACCAGCAGCACGTCGATCCGGTCGGGCGGGACGTCCCGGGTGGACAGCAGGCGCACCGCACCGGCGTCGACGCCGTTGCGGGCGAGGTTGCGGCGGGTGGCCTGCTGCCCGAGGTGGGAGTCGCTGATCTGGACGGGCCGGTGGGCGGCCAGCGCGGTGGCCAGGGCGCCCCAGCGGTCGCCGAGCACCACGACGGTGCCCGACAGGTCCACCGGCTCGCCGTCGCCGGCTCCCTCCAGATGGTGGAGCAGGTACTCGTCGGCCGCGTCCCAGGCGCGCAGGGTGTCGCGGGGGTCCTCGGGGAAGCGGGCGAGCTCGTACTGGCCCTGTGACGTGGTCAAACGGTTCATCGTGCCCTCAGGCTAGCCGAGGCGGCGCCCGGTGCGGGCCGTCGCCTCCGCTCAGCAGGTGGGCACGGCCGGCAGCGGGCCGCCGCCCGCGTGGAGGGCCTCGGCCGCGACGTAGCCGCCGTAGGCCGGCAGGTAGGCCCACCAGGTGGCCCTCGTCGTGCCCGGCGGCTGTTCGCGCCGCTGGCAGCCGACCAGGACCTCGGCTCCCGCGGGCAGGGCGGAAAGGACGGCGGAGCGGGCGGTCGGGCCGGTGCGCACGGGTGCGCGCGGGCCTCGGGTGCCCAGCCAGGTGCCGGCGAGGCGGGTGGCGCCGGGCAGGTGCAGGCCACGGGTGATGCGGCCGAGGGCGGTGCAGGCGGCGCCGTAGGGCGTGCCCGGCGGGTGGAGGGTGAGCACGGCGGCGACGGCGCGGTCGCCGGGGCCGACGGTGCCGGTGGTGTGCAGGGCGGGGCGGTGCAGGTCGAGGCCGGCGGTCGGGCCGGTGGGCGGACGGCGGGGCCGCGGGGGTGCGGGAAAGCCGGACCAGCCCTGCTTGACGGCCCAGGGGCGGTCGAAGACGGCGGCCAGCCCGAAGTTCTGGTCGTAGCCGTCGGTGCCGCAGCGCGTGGCCCGGCGCAGGGCGCCCATGACCAGGGCGCGGACGGGGACGGGTGCCTCGTCGAGCAGGTACCGGTAGACGCGGACGGTGTCCTGCGCCGACAGGGCGGTGTAGCCCCAGAAGCCGGGGTGGCTGTCGGGCGGGGGCGCGGTGTCGGCGAGGCCGAGCCGGTCGGCCATGCGCCGCACGATGCGGCCCTGGCCGCAGTGGTCCCAGAAGTGGCCGGCGGCGCCGTCGTCGCTGCTGCGCAGCATCACCTCCAGGCGGGCGCGGTCCTCGTCGGTCACGGCGTACGCGGGGCCGCGCTCCCACAGGTGGTCCAGGGCGATGAGGAGCTTGACCACGGAGGCGGAGCGGAACGGCGTGCGGGCGTGGAGCAGTTCGGTGAACGTCCCGCTGCGCCGGTCGAAGACGGCGACGGCCGCGGTAGTCCCGGCCGGTGCCCCTGGCGCCACCGGGCGGGCGGGCGGGAAGCGGTTGGGCACTGCGCTCTCCTTGCGACGTCGGGTGCGGCGAAGGCGCCGGCCGGGATGGTGCGCGGACGGTGTTCGGATCGTGCGGGGTGCGGGCGCCGGCGGTCACCGGTGTTCGTCCGTCGTCGAAACCGGACGAGGCTCCGCCGTACAGGACGCATGGCACCATGGGGCCCGACGGCGGTACACGGGAGGGGAGTTGTGGTGAGCGGTCTGAGCAAGGGCCTCGCGCGCGTGGAGGTGGCGCTGCGGTGGGACCCGAGCCCGCTGGGTGCTGCGGCGCACGACCTGGATCTGATCGCGGGGACGTTCACCGCGGACGATCCGTACGGCGATCCGGCCTATCTGGTGCACTTCGACAGCCGTTCGCCCGACGGCACCATCGCGCTCGACCGGGACAGCACGGACGGCCGGGGCCTGGGCGACGACGAGGTGATGACGCTGGAGCTGGACCGGCTGGCGCCGCGGTACGTGCGCGTGGTGGTGGGCGTGATGATCCAGCAGAACGCCGGGCGCCTGACGTTCGGGGAGGTGGCGGGCACCGGGGTGCGGGTGCGCGAGGGGTATGCGCAGCTCGCCTCGGACGACCTGTCCGCGGCGGCCGGTGCGACGGCGGCGGTCGTCGCGGAGTTCGCCCGGGACGCGGCGGGGAACTGGGTGTTCCGCCCCGGGGTGCGCGGCTTCGACGCCGACCCGGCCACGTTCGCCAGGATCCTGGGCACGCGCCCGCAGTAGCGCCCCGTAGGGGCGCGGGGCAGTGTCGATTTGCGGCTCCGCCGCGCGGGCGCGACAAGCCACGACGCGCCAGCGGATGAAGTGCCGTGCTGCCCCCGGAACCCCGGGTTGCGCGTCGGCTGCGGGCCGTCGGTGGCCGATCGCGCCCGCGCGGCGGCAGCCGCAGATCAGACACTGCCCCGCGCCCCTACGGGCGCCGCCGTGCCGCCGAGGCGCGGTAGAGGCACACTGGGTGCGGGAGGTACCCATGGCGCGACGCAGTGGTGCGGAGGGCGGGGAGGCGTACGACGCCTCGCCGTTCGTCCCCGAGGGCGCCGACCTGGGCGCCCTGCGCAGGGCCGCCGGCGGCTGCCGGGGCTGTCCGCTGTACCGGGACGCGACGGGCACGGTCTTCGGCGAGGGCGAGCCCTCGGCCCGGCTGGTCCTGGTCGGCGAGCAGCCCGGGGACCAGGAGGACCGGCAGGGCCGGCCCTTCGTGGGGCCGGCCGGCGGGGTGCTCGGGCGGGCGGTGCAGGAGGCGGGGATCGACCCGGCGGAGGCGTACGTCACCAACGCCGTCAAGCACTTCAAGTTCCAGCAGGCGGAGCGGGGCAAGCGGCGCATCCACAAGACGCCCGGCCTGCGGGAGATCGGCGCGTGCCGGCCCTGGCTCAGGGCGGAGTTGCGGCTGATCGACCCGGAAGTGGTGGTGGCGCTCGGTGCGACGGCCGGCAAGTCGCTGTTCGGCCCGTCGTTCCGGGTGACGGAGCAGCGCGGTGTGGTGCTGCCGATGCCGGCGCTCGACGGCGAGGAGGGCGGGGAGGGGGCGGGGGTGCTGGTGGCGACGATCCACCCCTCGGCGGTGCTGCGCGCCGACGCGGAGGCGCGGGCGGCGGCGTACGCGGGGCTGGTGGCGGACCTGCGGGTCGCGGCGGGCGTGCTGAACGCTTGAACCGTGCACTGCTCCTGACAACCCGTCGGTTACGGTGGCAGGCTCGGCGGTGCCGCGTCCACCGCTGCCGAAGGGGGAGCCCCCATGACCTCGTCCCGTCCGTCCCGTCCTTCCCATCCGCCCCGTCCGCGCCCGAGACGCCGCCGTGTCCGTGCGGCAGCATTAGCGGGTGCCGTGGCGGCGCTCATGGCGAGCGCCGTGAGCGTGCCCGCCGAGGCCCGGCCCGCGACGGGCGTCGCACGTACGGCCGCCACGGGCTGCGGCACCGGCGTGGGCCGGGTGCCGCTGGAGACCACGCAGGACCCCGCCACCGGCCGCTGGCGGCTCGACGACCCGGTGCGCGGCCACCACCGCACGTACGACCTGCGCGGCGCGACCGGCGGGCCGGGCGTGCTGGTCACGGACGACGACAACGTCTGGTGCGACGGCGCGCAGCAGGCCGACGCCGTGGCCGCGCACTACATCAACTCCGTGGTGTGGGACTACTTCCTGACCTCCCACGGCCGCCGCGGCGTGCGCGGTGACGGCACGGGCAGCTGCAGCCAGGTCCACTACGGCGCCGCGTACACGAGCGCGTTCTGGGCGGACGACAAAGGCTGCATGGTCTGGGGTTCGGGCGTGAACCGGCCGAACGACCTGCTGCGCATCGAGGTGGGCGCGCACGAGATGGCCCACGGCGTCACGGCCGCGACCGCGGACCTGGCCTTCAGCGGTGAGAGCGGTGCCCTGAACGAGGCGACGAGCGACATCTTCGCCGCGGCCGTGGAGTTCGCGGCGAACAACCCGGTGGACCCGGGCGACTACCTCTTCGGTGAACGCACCGACATCACCGGCGACCACGTCGACCGCCGCATGGACCGGCCCTCCTGGGACGGGCGGTCGAAGGACTACTGGTACCCCGGCATCGAGCGGCTCGACGTGCAGAGCGCGAGCGGGCCCGCCGACCATTTCTTCTACCTGCTGGCCGAGGGCAGCGGCCGGAAGGTGGTGGGCGGTGTCGTCTACGACAGCCCCACGTACGACGGGAAGCCGGTCGCCGGTATCGGGCGGGAGGCGGCGGCGCGGATCTGGTACCACGCGCTGACCACGTACATGCGCGCCGACACCACGTATCACGGTGCGCGCGACCTGACGCTGAAGGCGGCCGCGGACCTCTACGGCACCGGCAGCCCGCAGCACACGGCGGTCGGGGCCGCCTGGGCCGCGGTCAACGTCCGGTGATTGATCGACAGGCGAGGCCGTCCATATAATTGCCCCAGGAAACTATATGGAACGCGCCGCGCATCACGACCGAAGGAAAGAGCACACCGCATGACCGCCACCGAAGAGACGTTCCGCAGCTACGTGGAGGAGAACCTCGATGCCCTGAACGACCGCCCCGAGCGCAACGTTTTACTGCATGAAGACCGGTGGACGACCGCCGGCGAGCTGCGCGACCTGGTGTACCGCACCGCCCGTGCCCTGCGCCGCAGGGGCATAGGCCGCGGCCACACCGTCACCCTGCTCGGCGGCAACCTCCCCGAGATCGTCGCCGCCCGCTACGCCGCGAACCTGCTGGGCAGCCGGGTCAACCACCTGTACAACCGGCTGTCGGCGGAAGCCCAGGCCCTCATCGTGCAGGACGTGGAGACCCACGCCTTCATAGCCGACCCCCGCTGGGCCGAGCGGACCGCCGAGGTGACCGCGCTGGCCCCCGTGGAGCACGTGCTCACCCTCGGCCCCGCGGCCACGGGCGAGGACCTGCTGGCGCTGGCCGCCGGGGAGTCCGCCGAGCCGCTGCCCGGTGCGGCGCGGCCCGAGGACATCTGCAGCATCCGGCACACCGGCGGCACCACCGGCCACCCGAAGGGCATCTGCACCACCTTCGGCCAGGTGACCGGCTACCGGCCGGAGCCCGAACCGTACGAGCGCCGGCAGCTGGTGTGCACCACGCTCGCCCACATCGGCGGTCTGTTCACGGACATCACGATCCGCCACGGCGGCTCGGTCGTGCTGCACGAGGACTTCGACCCGGCCGCGGTGCTGGCGGCGATCGAGCGGGAGCGCATCACCGACCTGTTCCTGCTGCCGCCGCTGCTCTACCGCCTCCTGGACCACCCGGACGCCGACCGCACCGACACCTCCAGCCTGCGGTCCCTGACCTACGGCGGCTGCCAGGCCTCGCCCGCCCGCATCGCGGACGCCGTCCGGCGCCTGGGCCCGGTGCTCATGCAGTTCTACGGGCAGAGCGAGGTGGGCGGCATCAGCATGCTGATGCCCGATCAGCACGACCCCGACCGCCCCGAGGTGCTGCGCTCGGCCGGCAAGATCCTGCCCGACGTGGAGGTCGCCATCCGCGACGAGGCGGGGAGCGACCTGCCCACCGGGCGGCACGGCGAGATCTGCGTCCGCTCGCCGCACGTCATGCAGGGCTACTGGAAGCAGCCCGAACTGACCGCCGAGGTGCTGCGCGACGGCTGGCTGCACACCGGCGACGTGGGCTTCGTCGACGAGGAGGGCTACCTCACGGTCGTCGACCGGCTCAAGGACATGATCATCGTGGTGGGCGGGCACGTGTACACCTCGGAGCTCGAGGACCTGCTCAACCGCCACCCCGACGTCCTGCACAGCGCCGTCTTCGGCGTCCGCGACGCGGACCGCATGGAGCAGGTCCACGCCGTGATCGTGCCCCGGCCCGGCGCCGAGCCGGACGAGAAGGAGCTGCGGGCCTACGTGCGCGAGCAGCGCGGCGCCATGTACGAACCGGCGCGCGTCGCCTTCGCCGAGGCGCTGCCGCTGACCGAGGCCGGCAAGCCGGACAAGAACAAGCTGCGGGCCCTGGCCGAGCAGCTCCCGGTGGGCTGACCTCGCGTCAACTCTGCTGACCCGCCCGGCACTCCGCTCGCCCCCGTGGCGGAGTGCCGGGCGTTCGCCTCAGCGCTGCCGCGGCGCCGGTAGCGGCACCGGCACGGACGCGTGGACCCGGTGCAGGTGGACGACGATGTCGTAGGCGCTGCCCAGGGCCAGCGAGGACACCGTGGCGTAGGGCTGGCGCCCGGGGATGACGTACGTCGGCCGGGCGGCGCCCAGCCAGGCGGCCACGGCCGGATCGCGGCGCGCGGCGCGCAGGTCGAGGAAGAAGTCACGGTGGCGCACCGCGTCGAGGGTCTCCTCGTTGCTGCCGGGCGCGGCCGGTGGCACGCTGAACGTTCCCGCCTCCCCCGACGCCGTCCGTGCCCGGTAGTCGCCGCTGTACACGGTGGTGCCGACGGCCAGGTACCCGCTGCCGATCAGCTCCCGCAGGTCCGCGCCCATCGTCACGGGGTAGACGGCGGGGAAGGCGGAGTCGTAGGAGACGTGCCCGTCGTGCGCGGAGAGCACCAGGCGGTCGCCCATCGTGCGCTGCCACCACACGGCGGTCTCCGCCATGATGCGGTCCCGCTGCCGGTTGGCGGCGGTGACCTGGGCGGGATCGTCGAAGTCGACGGCGAAGGACTCGGCCATCTGCGCGAGGACCCTCGCCTCCTGAAGCACCCACGGATCCCGCTCGGCCGCCTTCTCCAGCAGCCGGTACGCGGCCCGGGCGTCGCCGGCCATCGCCGTCCGCTCGGCGAGCGGCAGGGCGCCGTACGCCGCCAGCCGCGCACCGACCCCGCCGGGCAGGGCCCGCAGGGCGGCGTAGCGCCGCTCCAGCTCCGGCACGAGGGCGGGCGTGTGCTTCCCGGCCCAGGCGAGGATGCGCCCGTACTGCTCGGGGTCGGCGTCGGAGAAGTCCAGGCCCACGATCCGGACCGGCCGGGCGGCGGTGCGGTTGTGCTCGCGCACCCCGGCGAACAGCTGCCGCAACTCCTCGGTGTTCAGCAGGCCGTAGCCGTCCTCGAACTCCTCGCGCATGATTTGGCGCAGGTCGCCCTCGCCGGTGCGCACGTAGGCGTCCAGCCGGACGCCCGCGGACCAGCTGATCTCCATGGCGAAGGCGGAGAAGCCCTCGTGCGTCACCAGGCGCCGCAGCAGCCGGTCCTTGACGGTGAAGATCTCCTTCGAGCCGTGCGACGCCTCGCCCAGCCCGACGATCCGCGCCCCCCGCATCGCCGCGCCGAACGCGGCCAGGTCCGCGTCGGACCCGCCCGGTGCGGTGCTGCGCAGCGGGTGCGCGGACCGCTCCAACCCGGCCACGACGCCCCGGTCGAGGCCCTGCGCGGCGGTGGCGGCGGCCGGCGCCGCCGGGCTCACGGCCGCGGCGGTGGCGGTGGCCGGCGCGAGGAGGGCGGCCAGGGCAACGGTCAGGGCGGCGGCACGACGTAAGGTCATGTGTGTCATGCACGCTGTTATACGTGAGGCATGTGAGGCGCCTGTGACAGGGACGGGCTGCTCGTCCGGCCTACTCGTTGTGCAGCACCGTGGCGATCGTCAGCCGCGCCGCCGAGCGGGCCGGGATCAGCGCGCCGAGGACGGCGATCGCGACCCCCGCCAGGGGCAGTACGGCCAACTGCGGGGCGTGCCAGACGTCCTTCATGGACTCCGGGAACGCGGCCACTCCCACGTGGTCCACGAGCATCCGGTGCACGGCGATCCCGAGGGGTATCCCCAGCAGCCCGCCCACCGCGCCCGGCACCGCCACGGACGTCACGGTCATCACCGTGACCTGGCGCGGCGTCATGCCGATCGACTTGAGCATGCCCAGGTCGCGGCGGCGTTCCGTGGATTCCACGGCACGGGGGTTGCCTTCGATGAGTTCGCCGACAATGGTGACGCGTGCCTGCCTGCCGTTCAGGTACAAGGTGATCCGGTCGCCGACCGCGAGCCCGTGCTGGTTCAGGAATGCCGGCGCGGCCGCGGCCTCGCCCAGTCCGTGCGGCCAATGGCCCTTGACGACCTCGGAGTCGTACATCCGGGTGTCCCCGCGGTAGAAGTTCGCGAAGGCGGTCTGCGTGTACCCGGCCAGGCGCACCGTGGTCAGTGCGCGGGCGGTCACCAGCTCCGCTCCGGGAAGGGACCGCAGCCGGGCCTCGATCTGGCGGTCGCTCAGCTTCGGGGCGCTCTGGCCGAGCCCGGGCCTGCCCGCCTCCACGTTCACCCAGGCGGCGCCGTTGTTCTGGCCGTGTTTCCCGAAGGCGACCATGGTGCTGGTCAGACCGGTCGTCAGCGTCACGACCGTGACGCCGAGGACGATGGCCGCCGTCGTCATGAGGGTGCGGCCAGGGCGGGCGAAGGGCTAGCCCAGGCTCACGGCGCGCGGCAGCCGGGTGCCGGCGAGGCAACCGGCGACCGCGGGCAGGAAGACCATCGTGAGATAGGCCGCGACCAACTGGTTCGGCGTGAAGCCCGGCGCCTTGAGCACCCCGATGTTCCGGTACCCGGAGACGACCACCCCGCTGACCACGTTCCCGACGATCAGGGCCGAGACCAGCAGGGTGAGGACGCCGAAGACCGTCATGAACGGAAGGTAGGAGTCGACCACTGCGGAGAAGGCCTGCTTGAGCATGAGGCAGGACTGCATGGTGGTCAGCGAACCGTCGGCAGTCCTGCGGTGGCCCGCGACAGGCCGTCGCGGATCTGGCGGTCGGTGGAGGAGTTGGTGAAGCGGTAGAGCATCTGGAGGGAGACCGGATGCAGCGCAGCCATCTGTTCGGGTGCGACCCAGGCGCCGGCGGACTTGCTCATGCTGGTGGCGAAGCCGACGACGGTGAGTGCCGGAGCACCGCGGACCGTGAGCTTGTCACCCAGCTTGTCGGGGCCGGGGATCAGTGATCCGTCTCGTCGAAGAAGGCATTCACCATGCCCACTGTACCGTCCTTGCCTGCGCAAGGCTCGGCCGTCGGGGGCTGCAGCAGCGGCTGGTGGTGGCGCGGGCGGAGTGGGGCCGGGACTGACGCGGCTGCCGGGTCAGCCAGCCTCGAATGCCCGCGGGTCGAAATGGGCGAGCAGTCCAGAGTTGTAGCGCCAGAGGGCTTTGAGTACGGGCGGGCCTGAGGGTTCTTCGTTGCAGGGGCAGACAATGCTGTGTGAGATGCGGCAGAAGGTTCCTGCTGGGAGTTCAGCGTCTCCGGTGTGGGTGGCTTTGCGGTCTGGGTTTGTGATCCAGCGATGGCTGGCCGGGATGGTGTGGGCTGGCGGCTCGTATCGAGGTTCGAGGAGGACGTGCTGGCCTGGTCCGGTCTCGTACCGGTCTTGGACGAGCGTGCATTCGGGGCACGCGGCGTCTGGTGTGGTGTTGTTGGCCCCCATCTATGCGAGTTTGCCGATTTGGGGTTTCGGGGGTCAGGGGTTGGATGGCCGTTTGTGCTGGTGGCTGCAGGTGCGACGGGGCTGCTACTCGTCCCGCGAGGCATTGCCTGGCTCGGTCGTGTGCAGGGCAGCTGGCTGGTGGCGGGGTCTTGTCAAAGGCTTCCCGGCTTGTTGGGGGTCGGGGTTCTTCGAAGTGCGGAAGGGGGTGAGTGTCGTGGGTAACGATGAGGTCAACGGCTACGACTGCTAACGAGGAGATCATCTTCGCGTCGGAGCAGGACGAGAGTGGCGAGAGTGATGAGAGCCAGGGTGATGACGGTGGAAAGGGATGAGGATAGCCGTCGCTGGATGGCTGCGTATCTGAAGACGCCGGCACGGACGTTGGGGCGGCCGTCCGAGGAGGCGCGGTGTCCGAATCATCCGGAGAAGCGTATGGAGCGGGTGCTGGGTCAGCGGTGGGTGTGTCCGGAGTGTGTGCGGCGGGCAGCTGCTGGCTGAGCGAGAACGACGGAGCCCTCACCTCGACCGAGGTGAGGGCTCTTTAGGGAGCAGCGCCACCTGAGTTTCGGTCGGAGGGTCCTGGCCGTCGCGCTGGCCGGGGCCCTCGCGCTTGGGTCGGCGTGTCGACGATTATGGAGGTGCGGGGCGCAGGCGTCGAATGGGCGGTTCGAGGCGCTGCTTGCGGCAGGCAGTTGCGGTCCCCGCTGCTCTTGATGCGGGCGAAGGCGTGTTTGAGCCATTGACTTTTCTCACGCTATGTCGCAGATGAGGCGCCGTGGAGCTGCATACGCGGAGCTGAGCCACTGACGTGGGATGCAGTTTTGCTTCACGGCAGCTGGAATCGGGTGCCCGGATCTTTCGCCTTGCCATATGGCCGGATCGTGCTGCCACGTGATCGTGCAGTACGGTGCTGCCCACTCTGCCCGTCCAGTTGCTTCCCTCATCGCGTGGCGCTCAGGAGGTCGCCCCCCGGTACGGGGCTTCGAGGTTGCTCTCGGGGTCCTGCTTCGGGGGGTGCGCATCCGGCGTGGCCCCGGTCGAGGGGAGGGGTTCATGGGTAGCAGAGTCCGCTGGAAGCTGATGGCCCGTCAGATTGGTGCGCGGTTGCGGCTGGCTGTTCCGTATGCGGAGCGCCTGCTGATTGCCGCTAGCGCCGCGGCCACGATCTTCCGGAGGTAGGCCGGGACTGGTGGAGGAATCAGCTCCACCAGTCCCGGCCGGCTCGTGGGGCCCTCGTTGCGGCAGCCAGCCGCGGCGAGGGCTTCGCGCTGCCTGCCGGAACGAATCCCGTAAAGGCAACTCTCGACCCCACGCTGCCAGACGCCATCCCACCAAGGCAACTTTTCGGGGAACAGATAGGCGTTCTTTTCAGCTTGCTACCGCGCGTTCGTTGTCTGAGTCCTCCGGGCCACCTCCTAACGGTTAGGAGGCGGTCGACGTGTCCGCTGGGCCATCTGTGCCAGTTGTGTGGCGCCAAGATGCGCGCCGGTTGGCGTGCGCGGGGCGTGTGTGGGGTGGTGTGCGTGTCGGGGTTTGCTAACACGCTGAGTGATCCCCTGTGTTGGTGGCGGCGCGGCGGCGAGAGTGATCGTCCCGGTGCTCGCCAGGATCTTCAGTCACGGGTTCGGCACGTTGTGCCGTGCCCGTAGGGGGTCTCCATGTCTCGAGTCAACACACGTCTTGCCCTCGCAGCAGCTACGTCGGGCGCTCTGGCCACTGCGGCAGCGATTCCGGCGTCCGCGTCCTCGTCGGCCGTGGGGTTCGGTGCGGTCCAGTACGACAGTCCGGGGAAGGACGATCGGCCGAATGCGTCGTTGAACGCGGCGTGGGTGACGGTCACGAACGGCTCGGGTCGGGCTGTCGACTTGGCTGGCTGGACGTTGTCGGATGCGTCGCGGCACACGTACCGGTTCCACCTGAAGTTGGGGGCTCACCGGTCGGTGAGGGTGCACACAGGTACGGGCCGGGACACGGTGTCGGACGTGTATTGGGGTTCGCGGGCCTACGTGTGGAACAACGATCGGGACACGGCAACGCTGCGGGACGGTCGGGGGCGGGTGGTGGGGACGAAGTCCTGGAGGTGAGGGACTCCTGGTCTCCCAGGTCGGTGGCGGTCGGTGGTGATGCGCCAGAGAGATGCAGGGCTTGGAGGCGCCGGCCAGCGTGGAAGCTTTACCGCGACGGCGGAAAACGATGAGGGGCTTCAGCGTCTGAGCTGAGCCCCTCATCGGCAGGTCACCGATTCATGTTTCAAGCGGCCAGAATTGGAGGAGCCACTGCTCTACGCCCTTTACCGGGCCAACATCGATTGCAAGTTGCCGCACGCTCTCCCGACCGCGTGCCGTTGCCCGCACGGTCCAGACACCGGGAGCGCCAAGGTTGATGACATCGGGTGTACGTCCGTTTTCCCAGATGCCGAGCCTGCCGGTGATCGTCTCGATGTCGGCGTAGGCGACTTCGTCCCACTTCGGCTGGCTGTCGGCGTCGGGCTGATGCTCCCAGATTTCAGCGCGCAAGGACGCGGTGTGGGTGTGCCCTGCGCTTCCGAAGTCTAGACGCATTGGGAATGATTTGAGGAATACCCTGTATTCGCTGTTGTCGGGGTAGGGGATGGGGACTTTCAGGTCGTCGTCCTCTTGGATGCTGAAGCTATGGAACTCTACTCGCACTTCAAGATCTTGGACGTGCAGCGGCCCTTTCATTTTACTCCTCGCTCGTTGCGCTTAGTCGACGGTCGACTGCAGCCACCTGGCGCCGTTTCCCCCACCGTATTTCCATTGCTGAGCCCGCGCACCGTCGGATGCGCTTGCGTTCTCGATTTCAAGGCTCAAACCGCTGTTGGCGTTGTAGAAGACGCTGCACTCGGAGTCCGGCAGCGTCAGCTTGTCCCATTTTTGCGTCTTGAGGTCGACGCAATTCCACTGCTGGGCTGGCGCCCCGTTGTCCGTGCGCGAGTTCTCGATTTCAAGACACTTACCGCTGTTCGCGTTGATGATCCGATAGTCGCCGCCGTCCGGCTTTATGAGCCCCCCGGCACCCGGCTGGCCGTTGCAGCTCCATTGCTGGGCTCGGGCACCGTTTTCGACGCTGGAGTTTTCGATCTCCAGACACTTCCCGCTCGCCCGGTTGGTGAGCTTGTATTCATAGTCTGACGGATCATTGCTCACCGACACCAAGAATCCGTCGTCTTGACCATCCAGGAGTCGAGTCTTGTTGTAGAAGCTTACCTGAAGCGACCCTCCGGCCCGATTCTCATCATCAAATATCGACCTCACGGAGAAATTGTTGACCGGGGCCGCACTCTCGTACTCCTTTTGCGCCGCCCCCTCATAAGTGCTGGCGAAAGGGAATTCGTCACAGTGATTACTGTGGCCAGGTATTTCACCCTTGGCGTAATTCTCTCCAAAATACGCCTTGCAGTTTTCAACTGCTACTGCACGATTCCTGTCACTGCGAACCTTGTCGTAATAGAGGCGGTGGAGGGGCCTCTTAGCCTCTCGTCCGGGAATGTCCTTACTGGGCGCAAGGGGCCGCGTTTGCGACGGGTTTTCGTAGGCGTCCCTGATATGCCTGGCTACTCCCTTCTCCGGCGCGCTGTCACTGGCGCTGAAGCGAAGCTCGGGCTCGAAGCTGAAGGCAGCGCCACCGCGGTTTGGTCCCGAAGCATTCGCCAGGTACGGAGCCGCATCCCAACGCGGGGCCAGGACGAAGGGCATGGCAACGTTGTTCGGGCTCTGAACCCAGCCAGGCGGCACGTCGGTTCTGATGGAAGGCAAGTAGACGCCGAACACAACGTCGTCACGTCCCTTCCCCTGCCCGGGGGGGCACCGTCAGGGTGTGACGGAAATATGCCCCGCCCATGCCAGCCAGCTGATCAAAGCTCATGGGCATCTGCGGCATATTCCCGCCAGTGATCACTTTGGCGCCAGCAGGCTCCACCCTGGGCATGTCGTACTTGAACGTCTCCATCTGCCCCACAGTCTCAGTGGTGTCCTTCCTTACGAAGTCTGCGAAGTCGTAGTCGAACACGATCATGCGATCGCGAGCGGGTACCGATCCACGGAGGTACATGCTGAAAGAGCTGAACCCTACTGGTCCCCGCTTTTTCAGCCATACCATATTGACCTTGACTGCGGTACACACGGCAAACCGTGACTTCAGGTAGACCACACCGTCCACCATTTTACTTTTGCACTCATCAAGCGACATCGCGCGAACTGGGTCTGGATAACTTGCGCCAACTGCGAACCCCTGCCCTGCTTTTCCAACCTGCGAAGACGTAACCGAAGGCGAATTCACCTTCGCCGCATACGCGGCAGCAGGGCCAACGGTTTCCTGCGGCACCCGCCCAGAGCCCATTTCTCTGGCGGCCGCTTCGAGCTCCTTCATGCCTCTTCCCCGCTTGAGGTCCTCAAGCGAAGGCGTCCTGGCACTCACCGGCGTGACAAACGTGGCGACGCTCTGATCGGGCGTTATGGAGTCGTCGGCCGACGCCGCTTGCTGTGCCGGTGCCAAGGCTCCCAGCGCCATGACGGCAAGCACCCCACCAACCCGTAAGCGGGCCTTCCCGAGTCTCATGCTTCCCCACCCCTTCTGGCCAAAGTCAGCCGGCGCACCGCCGACCCGACCAATCACAGCGGGAACAGCATCAGCTAGGCGAGAAGGGCTGCTCTTACGTCTGAAAAATGCCTGACATCGACCAACTATCGATCGTGGCTCCGCTGAAGGCCGCGCCACCCTGCAGCCACCCACGAACCCGCGCGACCGCCGCAGCCGGCCCACGCAGCTCCAGCCTCACTTTGCCACCATCCAGCTGCTGCACCGCTTCGCTGTCGGCGGCCCGCCCCAACTCGACCTCGTCCACGGACCGGCTGACGCCACCGCACGACCTTTGGACATTCCCTGCTGCCATCTCGACCTGGGGCGCCTGCGGCTCTCCTGCGCGTCGGCGAGGTGGCTCAGCCCATGAAGACTCCAAGACGGCCGAGACCCCGCAGCGCCCGACAGTAGTAGCAGGTCAGGCACGGTTTCCCCGGTTGTCCCGCACATAGGCAACCGGGGAACCGTTGACGTGCACATGCGCCTACGGGTCAGATATAGCCGCCGAACGAAGAGGTCTCCTCGAACACAAAATTGATGTCAAGCGACAAACCACTGACGTCGCACTTCTAACCAGACGGCAGGGCTCACGAAGTGAGTGGGCCCGGGGGGACTGGAGGGCAAGATGAAAAGAACCGTCGTGGGCCGTTTCGTCGCTATCGCGGCAGCCGCAGCCTCAATCGGCATTGCAACCGCCAGCCCGGCAGCGGCCAACGGCCCGGTCAACTGGGAGAACAAGGTAACGAACTCCTGCCTTGACGCGTATGACGACAACTCTGTGGGCCTGGGCGGCTGCACCTCTAAGCGCTGGTATGACGAAATTCATCCCGAGCACAGCAATAACTGGATCCAGTACTTCACGCCCTCTGGCTACAAAAAATGTCTCGACAGCAGCAACTCGGGAAGCGTCTATCTGAATCCGTGCACCCCCGCGTCTCGGTATAACAAGTACCAGTTCTGGTCCGAGGAGCAGTGGAACGGCGGTTGGGTTCTCAAGAACGTCGCTACAGGACGATGCTTGTCGGCTACCTCCAGCGGCAGCGTCCGCACACTTCCGTGCGATGCGGGCAATAAGTATCAGTTCTGGAAGTGACGCCGGGCGGTTCGACTCGCCTCCAGGGGCGGCCGGTATCTTCTTACGTCCGCCTCGCATGCTAGAAACACCGAAAGCCCCGCACCCGAGGGTGCGGGGCTCTGTTCTGGCCATCGCTCAACGCTCCTACGCGCCAGCACCGCTACGCGGCCTTGCAAGCGTGAGTATGGCCAAGCAGTTTCGTGTCAGAGGCTCTCCGCCGCGTCAATATGCCGCTGAAGTTCACCTTCCATCTTCGCGGACGAGCCGGGAAACGCTTGCTCCAATCGCCGGGTCTACGCAGGCGCGCTAGGCGTGTACTCCGCCAAGGTCAGTCGAGGTAGTGGATCTGGAGGACGTCGATGCTTTTGCGTGTGTGGCTGACGTACAGCAGGACATGCACGTGGTCGGTGACGATGGTGCGGTTGTAGGGGTCGTCGACGCCGCGGGGGTCGGTGGCGGCGAGGGGATCGTCGGAGGCTGCGGCGAGGGCGATGGACAGTTCTTGGCTGACGCTTTGCGGCAGTGCGTCGTGGATGGCTTCGATGCCGGGGTCGTACTCCCGAATCTCTCCCAAACGATCATTCAGAGCCGCTCAGCCGCCTAGCCCTTGGCGTCCGCGTAGCACTCCACCACCGCCGTGGTGAACGGGAACCGCACCGGCGTCGCGCCGAAGGCCAGGCGGCCGGCGTGGTCGCCGGCCGAGCGGATGGCCTCCACCACGGCGGGAGCCTCCTCGCGGGGACAGTGCACGATCAGCTCGTCGTGCTGGAAGAAGACCAGCTCCGCCTTCAGCCCGGCCGTCGCCCGGCGCACCAGGGCCAGCACGATCAGCGCCCACTCTGCGGCGCTGCCCTGGACGACGAAGTTGCGGGTGAACCTGCCGCGTCTGCGGGCGCCCGCCGTGCCGCCGGGGGCGGCCGGCTCCTCGTCCTGCGGCAGGCCCGCCTCCTCGGCCAGCGCGGTCGAGGACGGCGGGCAGGTGCGGCCCAGCCACGTACGGACCAGGCGGCCCTCCTCCCCCGCCCGCGCGGCGTCGTCCACGTACGCCACGGCCCGCGGGAAACGGCGGCGCAGCTCGGCCAGGTGCCGCAGGCCGTCGCCGGACGTCTGCCCGTAGATCGCCCCCAGAACGGCCAGCTTGGCACGATCCCGGTCACCGGCGAACAACCGCTGCGACAGGCCCGCGTACAGGTCGTGCCCGGTGCCCGCCACCTCCATCAGCCCCGGATCCCGGGAGATCGCGGCCAGGACGCGGGGCTCGATCTGGTCGGCGTCCGCGACGACCAGGCACCAGCCCGGATCGGCGACCACCGCGCGCCGCACCACCCGCGGGATCTGCAGCGCCCCGCCGCCGCGCGTCGTCCACCGGCCGGTGACGGTGCCGCCCGGCAGGTACTCGGGCCGGAAGCGGCCCTCGTGCACCCACGCCTGCAGCCAGGCCCAGCCATGGGCCGTGTGCAGGCGGTAGAGCTTCTTGTACTCCAGCAGGGCCGGCACGGCCGGGTGGTCGATGTCCTGCAGCTCCCAGGCACGCGTCGAGGACAGGGCGATGCCCTCCCGGGCAAAGGCCCGCACGATGTCGGCGGGCCGGTCGGGGCGCACCCGCGCCCCCGGGCCGAACGCCCGCGAGACCTCCTCGGCCAGCTCCGCCAGGCGCCGGGTCTCCTGGCCGCCGGGATAGCGCTCGCCCAACAACGACGTCAGCAACTCGTGGTGCACGTCGGCACGCCAGGGCACCCCGGCCCGCCCCATCTCGGCCGCCACCAGCGTGCCGGCCGACTCGGCGGCCGCCAGCAGGCGCATGCGGTCGGGGTGCGCGGTACGGGCGGTACGGGCCAGCTGGTCGGCGTACACCTCGCGCAGGGCGGTCAGCTCGTCCGTACCGGGCGGCAGGGGCACCGGGCCCGGCTCGAACAGCGACGGCTGCCCGCCGGCCGTCGCCGTCCGCACGGGCGCGTCCTCCGGCACGGGCAGGCGGTGCAGCCGCGCCCAGGCCGCCGCCAGCGACCGCGGCTGCCCGGACTGCCCCTCCTCGTGGCCGATCAGCAGGGCTTCGGCGGCCTCCACGTCGTAGCACCGCTCGACGTGCAGGCCGGCGGCGAGGAGGGGGCCGTAGGAGTCGGCCGTGGACCGCCAGATCCACCGCTCCACGGCGGGCCGGGACCCGACGGCCTGCGCGAGCGAGGGCTCGCGGAGGGTGGGACCGGCGGGGTGCCCTGCGTCGTCGACGGGGCACAGGTGCACGCCCCCGTCGCGTGCGTCGGCCACCACCCATCTCATGGGGCGAGTTTCGCACTGGGGTCTGACATCGCCACGAATATGCGCCTACGGCGGGCTGCTCCCCGGCCCCGCCCTCTCCCCGTCCCCCAGCGGGGCTGCGCCCTTAGGGCCTGTCCGACGGATCGCGTGACTGCCGAGCAGTGGTGATCGTTCCGGTCCGTGTGGGGCGGGGTGACTTATCAAACGAAGAATGGGCTCGGATGGAGCCCTGCTTGCCGAAGAACGTCGGCCGGGGCGGGCGTTGGATGA
>NZ_BAAASL010000018.1:0-154023 GCF_039532865.1 Streptomyces luteosporeus | reverse complement strand
TCCGAAGGGGCTACCGCCCCTTCGAAACCCCGCGCGGACGGGCTTTCAGCCCGTCCGGCGTTTGAGGACACCGGGCGAAGCCCGGTACAGCGGGGGTGCGAGGGGGCCGCAGGCCCCGCTCGGAAACGGTGAAATGGGGGCACCTCCCAGCGGTAGCTGGGGGAGGGACCGGGGCCCCAGCCGCCCGCAGGGCCACCGCCTACGGGTACGTGCCCGGTGTCAGGTACTGGTGCAGGTTGGGGATGTGCAGCGTCCCGCCGTACTGACCCGACTGACGGATCTTCACGTTCGTGAAGAAGATCGGGATCGGCAGCTTCACCCCGGGGATCAGCGGCGGCGGGCTCGACGGCGACTGCGTCGAGGGGATGAGCCCGAGCAGGTTGCCCTTGAGCTCCTCCGTGTACATCGTGATCCGCCCGCCGCCGACCGTCGAGGTCGTCCCGATCCCGGCCACGTGGTACTGCATGCCCTGGTTGTTGACGATCTGGTGCAGGTCCTTGATGTCGAGGGAGTCCGCGGTGAACTTCAGGACGGTCTTCTTCTCCCCGTTCACCATGGTGATCTGCTTGATGCCCTCGTAGGTCAGCCCGTGCAGGGTGAGCGTGCTCGCCTCCAGGTACCAGGGCTGGTTGGGGAAGGCGCGGTGCTCGTTCGCATCGACGACGGTGCCGGGCGGGCAGGGCGGCAGCGGCTTGTCCGGACCGGCGGAGGGCGTACCGGACGCCTCCGGCGAGGGTGTGGTCGCCCCGGGGGTCGGCGTCGGGGTCGGCGTCGCCTTGGCCGTGGCCGGCGCCTTGGCACCGGCGTCGGCCGAGGGCGTGACCGACGGCGACGGCGACGGTGACGCCGGCGGCTTGGCCACCGGTGCCGGCACGGACGGCGCGGACGGCGCAGCCGTCGGGCCCGTCGACGGCACGGGCTTGGCCGGCGCGGCCTTCCGTCCGGTCAGGATGCCGCCCAGCACGTCACCGAGCCCCAGCGGGTCCAGCGGGTTCTTCGCCGTGGACGGCGCGGACGGCGAGGACGAGGGCGACGGCGCCGGGGCGGGCGCGGTTCCGGACGCTGCCGGAGGGACCGGCGCCGGTTCGGCGTCGGGCTTGGCGCTCGGCGCCGGCGCCGGCTTCGCGCCCGCCCTCGGGGCGGCACCCGGGCTCCGGCTCGCCGCCGGGGCCGGCTCGGCCGTCCCGGACGGCTCCGGCTCCGGTGTCGGCTTCGCCGACGCCGACGCCGAGGGCGTCTCCGGCTCCGTCGGCGCCTTGTCCGGCGCCGTGACGCAGCCCGCCTCGCCGAAAGGATTCGCCGGGGCGACGGGCTTCGCCTGCGCCAGGGTCGGTGTGAGGCCGATGCCCATCAGGACCGCGCTCGGCATCGCCGCGAGCGCGATGGCCTTGCCGGCCGGCATGTGCAGCCGGGCCAGCAGCGGCTTTCTCGGTGCCGCGTGCCGGGGCCCCGACCCGGCGGGGTGCTCGGTGGGGCGCTCCTCGTCAGTCGCCACGCGGACCCCCGTCGGGCTGTGCCCCCGCCGCCGCCACGGGCTGCGGCTTCTTCGCCGGCACCCACGACACGCCCAGCCCGCCGCCGATCAGGGCCAGCAGGAATCCCAGCAGGAACGCCCCGAAGTTGGAGACGACCAGGGAGACCAGGGCCAGCAGGATCGCGGCGACCCCGGCGAAGACGCGCGACTGCGGCTGGAACCACATGGTCAGCCCGAGCACGATCAGGAGCACGCCGATGATCAGCGAACCGGCGCCGGCGGTGGTGGCCAGCCGGATGTGCAGGTCGCCGAGCGTCATGGTCTGGTACGGGATGTACATGATCGGGACCCCGGCCAGGATGCACAAGAGCCCGCCCCAGAAGGGGCGGTGGCCCCGCCAGTCCCAGAACGAACGGCGGGTGCGGCCGAGAGAGACGATCAGCCGTGGTCGCGTGTCGGCGCTCATGGATACAGCTCCTAGGACTGGCGAATCGGTGGTGCGAGGGGGGTCGTGCCGGCCAGGGCACGGGCACGGGAGTGCGCGCGTCCGCCCACCCGTACCCGTCCGGTTCCGGCGCGCGTCAGCTCTTCGGGCAGGCCGTGTCGCCCATGCTGACGTTCATCTTCAGGCCCGGCAGGGTGAAGGTGCCGGCGGACGTCGCCCACGCCTTCTGGTCGACGTTCTTGAACTCCACCGTCTTGGCCTGCTGGGCGAAGGAGCCCGGCACGTAGGCGCCGCGGCCGTTCTCGCCCGGCTTGGCCGGGCCGGGGCCCTTGGTGGTGGCGTCCACCGAGACGCCGATGTCGACCTCGTCGAACCGGGCGTCGGCCTGCAGGTCGCTGGCGTCGATGAAGAGCTTGGTGGCCGACACCTTGCCGTCGTCGTCCTTGGCGCCCGTGCCGGCCTTCAGCAACATGGACACCTTGCCGAACGGGGTGGGCACGGTGACCGCCTGGCACAGGCTGGTGATCTTGGCGGAGTCGAGCCCCACCACCGCCACCGGCTGCCCGCCCTTGCCGGTCTGGTCCATGGCTCCGTACTGGACGAATCCGGTGCCCTCCAGCCGTTCCGCGGTCACCTGGAACTGCTGGCCCGACACGCTGAACGACGCCGCCAGCGCACCCTGTGCGATCGCCACGCCTATCGCGGCCGACGCCGCGACGCTGGGCACCATGACGACCGCGAACCGGCGCCATCTGGTCCCACCGCGAGTTAGGGACTTCACGACTTTCCTCCTTCTCGGACGTACACCCCGGGCCGGCCTCGCAAAGACCCGCACCCGGAAGTGGGAGAAGAGCTACGTCCTCGGGAAGAAGAGCGCCGTGGCACGATGCGGCGCCAACCGCGCCCGACACACACCGGCGTTCACCCCCGAGCGACAACCACGTTGGCCACGCCTTCGCGCAACCGCCGGGACAGGCCCTGCCGTTGCGCGGCAGGGACCCCCCTGTCCCCATCGACCGCCGGGCACGTCCCGCCGGCCCGCCCGGTGGGGACCCATCCGCGGGGATGGACCGGGCTGGGGCGATCGTGGTCCATTCGGGCCCGGGGCACAAGGGGTTGATTACTCGCGAGTAACGGACGGATAACCACCGGGAGACCGGCCGGCATCGACCGAGGGCCGGAGCGTCTCGGAGCGTGCACGCGCATCGGGGGAGAAAAACAGAAGAACCCGGGCGAAAGCCCGGGTTCCTCCTACTCGCAGTAACAGACCGACCGTTTACCAAGTTTTGGCAAAGCGCGGCGACTGTGCCGCCTGGGGCACGCGGGGTGCCCCGCGGAACACCGGAACGAGGGGCATCAGAACAGCGCGCGCGAGAGCGCGGTGCGCGCCGCCGTCACCCGCGGGTCGTCCGGACCGATCACCTCGAACAGCTCCAGCAGCCGCACCCGGGCCGCCTCGCGGTCCTCGCCCGCCGTCCGCCGGATGGTGTCGATCAGCCGCCCGAAGGCGTCCTCGACGTGCCCGCCGACCAGGTCCAGGTCGGCCGCGGCGATCTGCGCCTGCACGTCGCCCGGGGCGTCGGCCGCCGCCTTGCGCACCTGCTGGGCGTCCACGCCCTGCACGCGCTGCAGCAGCTGCGCCTGGGCCAGGCCCAGCTTGGCCTCGGCGTTGGCCGGGTCGTCGGAGAGCACGTTCTCGTACGCCCGCACCGCACCGCCCAGGTCGCCCGCGTCCAGCGCGTCGTGGGCGGCGCTCAGGGCGCTGTCGTACGGGCCGGCGGGGGCCGCCGGCGCGGCGTGGGCCTCGCCCGCGTCCGCCCCCGGAGGGCCGCCGACGATGCCGAAGCGCTCCTCGGCGACCTGGACCAGCTGGTCCAGCACCGGGCGGATCTGCGAGTCGGGAAGGGCGCCCTGGAAGAGCGGCAGGGCCTGGCCGGCCACCACCGCGAAGACCGCCGGGACGGACTGGATGCCGAACTGCTGGGCGAGCAGCTGATTGGCCTCGACGTCGACCTTGGCCAGGACGAACCGGCCCGCGTACTCGGCGGCGAGCCGCTCCAGGACCGGCATCAGCTGCTTGCACGGCTGGCACCATTCGGCCCAGAACTGGATGACGACGGGCACCTCGGCGGAGCGCTGCAGGACCTCCTGCTCGAACCCTGCCTCGGTGGCGTCGAAGACGAGGGTGCCCGCACCGGCGGCCGGCGCACCGCCGCCCCGGCGCTCGGCCTCGGCACGCGCCTGCTCGGCCTTCTTCTTCGCCTCCCCGGCCGCCTTCACCGCGGCGAGGTCGACCACTCCACTCATGGACATGTTCCGTGGCTGCATGGGCCCATCCTCCCCCCTCGGCACGGTGAAGCGGAAAACGGTGAATCAGAAAGAAGCGGAAAAACGCCGGGGGCTGGGTTGACGCCGGGTCCCCACTCGGCGCCGTGGTTGTCGCTCCCTTACGCTACGAGCCGTAGCGTAACTGGACGGCCCGCGGCGGGGACCCCCGCCGCCGGTGATCTGCCTCACACCTCGCGGGGCGAGGTCCGGACCAGGAGGGCTACTGGACGGTAAGGTCCCGGTCATGAGCTCAGCCCCCTCCCCCGCGCCGCGCCGCGCCGGCGGCCGCACGGGCCGGCCGCGCAGCACGGAGGCCGACCGCGCGATCCTCGGCGCGACGCGCGAGGCGCTGGTCGAGCTCGGCTGGGGAAAGCTGACCATGGGCGACGTCGCGGCCCGCGCCGGAGTCGCCAAGACCACCCTCTACCGCCGCTGGGCGGGCAAGAACGAGCTGGTCGTGGACGCGGTGGCGGCGCTGTTCGACGAGCACCTGGAGCTGCCCGACCGCGGCTGCCTGCTGGCCGACATCGAAGGCGTGGTGCTGCAGTTCGCGGCCCTGCTGGAGCGGCCGGAGACCAAGACCGCCCTGATGGCCGTGGTGGCCGAGTCCACGCGCGACAACGCGCTGCGCGAGCGGATCCGCTCCGCCATCGTCGACCGGCAGAAGGCGCTGGTGCTCCTCGGCCGCGAGCGCGCCCAGGCCCGCGGGGAGCTGCCCCTGGAGCCCGACCCGGCCGGGGCGGCCCGCACCGCCGACCTGATCTTCGACGTCATCGCGGGCGCCGTCGTCCACCGCACGCTCGTCAGCGCCGAACCCGTGGACGCCGAATGGGCCCGCGGCTTCGCCGCCCTCCTGGTGGGCGGCCTCGCGGCAGCAGCCGGCGGCGCCTGATCCCGTACGCCCGCCGCCTCCCGCGGTTGGCCGGAAGTCGCCGGGGGACGCAGGACGCCCCCTGGCGCCGGGGCGCTGCAGGGGGCGTCGGTCAGGGCGTACGGCGGCGTACGGCGGCGTACGGCTCAGAAGCCGGCGGGCTCGGTGTACGTGCCCCACTCCTCGCGCAGGACGCCGCAGATCTCGCCGAGGGTGGCCTCGGCCCGGACCGCCTCCAGCATCGGCTCGATCATGTTGGAGCCGTCTCGGGCGGCGGCGAGCATGGCCTCCAGGGCCGAGCGCACCCGGGCGTCGTCCCGGTGGGCCTTGCGGTCGGCCAGCACGCGCACCTGCTCGCGCTCGACCTCGTGGCTCACGCGCAGGATCTCCAGGTCGCCGGTGACCGATCCGTGGTGGCAGTTGACGCCGACGACGCGCTTGGCGCCCTTCTCCAGGGCCTGCTGGTAGCGGAAGGCGCTCTCGGCGATCTCGCCGGTGAACCAGCCGTCCTCGATGCCGCGCAGGATGCCGGAGGTGATGGGGCCGATGGGGTGCCGGCCGTCGGGGTGGGCGCGCAGGCCGCGCTCCTTGATCTGGTCGAAGATCTTCTCGGCGTCGGCCTCGATGCGGTCGGTGAGCTGCTCGACGTACCAGGAGCCGCCCAGCGGGTCGGCGACATTGGTGACGCCGGTCTCCTCCATCAGCACCTGCTGGGTGCGCAGGGCGATCTCGGCGGCCTGCTCGCTGGGCAGGGCCAGGGTCTCGTCGAGGGCGTTGGTGTGCAGGGAGTTCGTGCCGCCGAGGACCGCGGCGAGGGCCTCCACGGCGGTGCGCACCACGTTGTTGTACGGCTGCTGGGCGGTGAGGGAGACGCCGGCGGTCTGGGTGTGGAAGCGCAGCCACTGGGCCTTGTCCGTCTTCGCGCCGTACACCTCCTTCATCCAGCGCGCCCAGATCCGGCGGGCGGCGCGGAACTTGGCGATCTCCTCGAAGAAGTCGACGTGGGCGTCGAAGAAGAAGGACAGGCCGGGCGCGAAGGCGTCGACGTCCAGGCCGCGGGAGAGCCCCAGCTCGACGTAGCCGAAGCCGTCGGCGAGGGTGTACGCCAGCTCCTGCGCGGCCGTGGCCCCCGCCTCGCGGATGTGGTAGCCGGAGACGGACAGCGGCTTGTAGGCGGGGATGTGGCGCGTGCAGTGCTCCATCAGGTCGCCGATCAGGCGCAGGTGGGGCTCGGGCTGGAAGAGCCACTCCTTCTGCGCGATGTACTCCTTGAAGATGTCCGTCTGCAGCGTGCCGTTGAGGACGGAGGTGTCGACGCCCTGGCGCTCGGCTGCGACGAGGTACATGCAGAAGGCCGGGACGGCCGGGCCGCTGATCGTCATGGAGGTGGTGACGTCGCCGAGCGGGATGTCCTTGAAGAGGACCTCCATGTCGGCGGCGGAGTCGATCGCCACCCCGCAGTGGCCGACCTCGCCGAGCGAGCGCGGGTCGTCGGAGTCGCGCCCCATGAGGGTGGGCATGTCGAAGGCCACGGACAGCCCGCCGCCGCCGTTGCCCAGGATCATCTTGTAGCGCTCGTTGGTCTGCTCGGCGTTGCCGAAGCCGGCGAACTGCCGGATGGTCCAGGTGCGGCCGCGGTAGCCGGCGGCGTACAGGCCGCGGGTGAACGGGTACTCCCCCGGCCAGCCGATCCGCTCGAAGCCCTCGTAGGTGTCGCCGGGGCGCGGGCCGTAGACGGGCTCGACCTCGGCGCCGGAGAGGGTGGTGAAGTCCGCGTCGCGCGTGCGCGCGGCGTCGAACCGCGCCTGCCAGCGGCTGCGCCCGGCCTCGATGGCTGCTGCGTCCATGGTCGTCTCGTCCGCCTCTCGTGCCCTGCCCCAACCAGATTTACTAGGACGTCCTACTAAATTCTCGCGCACGAACGCCCCGGAGACAAGGGTCGTCGTCCGGGGCGTTGCGGGCGGGCGTCAGGCGCGGGCGGGGTCGGCGGCCTCCGCGGCCACCAGCGGCTCCAGGTCGCGCGTCGCCTTGCGCTCGACGAAGAAGGCGGCCAGCGGGATCGTGCCCGCGACCAGCGTCCACACCAGCCGGCCGAACGACCACTTGGCCTTCGAGGCCATGTCGAAGGCGAAGACCAGATACACGACGAAGAGCCAGCCGTGGGCGATGGCGATCACGCGGACCGGACCCGAGACGTCCATGTCCAGCCCGTATTTGGCGATCATGCCGATCGTCAGGAGGACCAGCAGCACACCGGTGACGTAGGCCATCACGCGGTAGCGGGTCAGCACGCTTTGTTTCATGCCCACGAGCGTAACGGTGCGATCCGGGGCGATCTTCGCCGCCCTACTCCTCCGGCTCGGTGAAATCCCCCGCCGCCACCCGCAGGGGCCGCAGCATCTCGAAGATCCGCCCGCACTCCTCCGCGTCGTACGCGCTCAGGCCGAAGTCCATCGCCATCAGGTCGCGCGTGGCCGACTCCACGACCTCGCGGCCCTTGTCCGTGATGCTGGCCAGCGTGCCGCGGCCGTCGTTGGGGTTCGGGCGCTTGGCCACCAGCCCCTGCGCGACCAGCCGGTCGACGGTGTTGGTCACCGACGTCGGGTGCACCATCAGCCGCTCGCCGATCTTCGACATCGGCAGCTCGCCCGCCTTGGAGAACGTCAGCAGCACCAGCGCCTCGTAGCGCGCGAACGTCAGCCCGTACGGCTTGACGACCGCGTCCACCTGACCCAGCAGGATCTGATGGGCGCGCATGACCGACGTGATCGCCCCCATGGACGGCACCGAACCCCACCGCTGCTTCCACAGCTCGTCGGCGCGGGCGATGGGATCGAAGGGGAGGCTGAGCGGCTTCGGCACGCTCCGAGCCTACCCGGCGCCCCCCTGACGACCGGGGTCGTCTCGGAATTCGGGACTACTGCCCGGAGGCTTCCGCCGCCTCCCTGACGAGCACCACCGCCGCCTTCAGGCTCAGCCCCGGCTCCGCCTTGCGCAGCGCCCGCACCGCGTGCACCTCGTGCGTGCGCGGGTCGACGCCGGCGGCGCCGAGGATGCCGCGCGTCCACTCCGCGCGCACCTCCCGCTCCGGCCGCGCCGCATGCCGCGCCACCAGCCCGGCGGCCCGCTCCAGCCCCGGCCGCTCCTCGGGCCCCGCGGCGGCCAGCGCCGCCTCGATGGCCTCGGCGACGGCCTGCGAGTCGCGCAGGACGATGACGCCGGGATCGAAGTTCTTCCGCCCGCTACCGAACACGCTCGGACCGCCTCCCTGAACACCTGATCAGCGAGATCGTACGACCTCCCGCACCACGAGCCCCACGACCAGGGTCCCCACCGCCCGGGCCCTTCAGGGCCAGGTGCGCTCGATCCGGTCGGCCCGCACCGCATACGCAGCGGGCCCTCCCGCGCCGATCACCCGGTGGATCGCCTCGCGGCGCGCGTGCAGCCGTTCCACCATTTCCAGGCTGCGCAATTGCTGGTTGTCGAGGTAGAAGAGCACCGCCGAGTGGTCCTTCACCGGCTGGATCTCGCGATCCCGCGTCTTGATGCGGCCGTCCTTCGACAGGGGAACCCAGCCTTGGGCGAGCCCGTGCAGGATCCAGTCCTCGTCCGGAATGTCCTGCGCATCGCCCGGGAACACGTCGCCGATACGGTGGACCAACCAGCCGCGGGCCCGTAATTCTTCGGCGACCCGGCGGCCGAGGTTGCGGTCGAGGAAGAACTCAGGCGGCAAGGCGCACCACAGCGCGGCAGAGCGCCTCCACCTGCTCCGGATCCATCTCGTACTCGTAGGCGATGTCCTCGACCGTCTCCCCCGCCTCCCAGAGGTCGGTCAGCGCTTTCACCGGCACCCGGTTGGCCGCGATCACGGGCAGGCCGTGGCCGAACCTCGGGTCGATGACGACGGGGACGGAGTCCGGGTACTGCCGCAGCTGGAGGCTCGTGGGGAAGTCGTCGTCCGCCCCCCACGACAAGTACCGCAAGTACTTGGCGACGACCTCGTGAATGGGGGCTTGTCCGTCCCTGGCCCGCCGGAGGTCTCCGAGGCCGTGCTCGACGAAGATGTCCACGCCGTCCGTCGCGATCCGTCTGGACACCAGGCCGTACGGAGTGTCGAACGCGGCCCGCACCGCCGCGGCCGCCTCGCGGATCTCGCTCATGCGCAGGCCCAGGTCGCGCAGCGAGCGCAGCACGTACGCCTCGGCCACGGCGACGAAGGGGACCGAGGGCTGCCCGTGCCGCACGGGCTCGACCCGGTGCACGAGCGGGGCCCCGGCCGCCCTGCCCCTGAGCCAGCTGTGCAGCGTGGACCGGGGAATCTGCAGGTAGGAGGAGGTCTCGGAGGGAGTGAGGAGCCCCTCTGCGAACCGGTCGGTCAAAGCCCTCGCCTCCCTCGCCCTGTGAAGCACCGCATCTTTCCACACAGGCTGCCATCCCCGGCGTCGGCGCACACGCCGTTTCGAGCGCCTCGTCACTCCCCGGGCGGGCCTCAGGCCCGCGCCTCCTCCCGCACCGGGCGCAGGCCCGGCCCGGGGGCCGTGGCGGGGGTGTACGCGGCGGTGAAGGAGCCGCGGTAGCCGAAGAGGAAGCCGAAGCGGCGGTTGGTGACGCGGACCTCGATGCGGAAGCGGTCGGCGGCGTCGTCGTACGTCTCGCGCACGAGCGCGTCGCCGGCGAGGAGGGCGGGGACGCGGGTGTCCAGCGGGCCCTCGCGGAAGCGGTGCTCGCCGGAGCGGATGATCAGGGCGCCCGTGGGGTCGGCCGAGAAGTGGAGGTCGGTGGCGAGGTGCTGGTGCGTGCCGAGGTAGTCGACGACGCAGCCGCGGCCGGGGCTGTGGATCATCGTCGCGTCGAAGCGCCGTGGCCCGTCCGGGAAGCGGAAGGTGCGCACGAAGGTGACCGTCTCGCGGCCGTGGGAGTCGCGGTAGGGGACGTTCTCGATGGTGAAGGGGATCTTCCGGCCGGCGCGCGGCAGGAGGATGTTACGGCTCGCGCCCAGGGCGAGGAAGGGGCGTACCCAGCCGCGGCCGTGCAGGACCTCGTCCATCACACCGTGCCCGACGCAGGCCTCGCCGCTGTCGAGGCCGACCGAGAAGCGCTGCCGGATGCAGGGGTGGAGCCGCTCGAAGTCGGCGCCCATGGCGCGCTGGAAGATCGAGGTCATGAGCGGGCACTCCCTTTTGAGCGATCGGTTTAATCAGTCGCTCAAATTCAAAACCTCCTTGGGTAGTTGGGGCGAGAAATGACGCGGGATCATGGCAACGTACGAATAAATCCGGCCTGTTTCGATCCCGGTCGGTGCGGTCCGAAAACGCGACACGCCACCGCGCGGCCGTGCACACTCGCCCCAACGAAGCGAACGGGCAAGGGGGGCACCGTGGTGGAGGAGATGGGTGTGGGCCGTCCACAGTCACAGTCCGACCATGGCCGCCAGGAAGGCGGCGTCCATCTCCAGCCTCCCGCCCGCCGGCGCGCCGCGCCGGCCCGAGGCCAAATCCCACCGGCCCCGGGCGGAACGCAGGCTTCTGCCGCAAGCCGCGGCCGGCTCGGGCCTGTCCGGCGGATCTTCGCCACGCGGCACCACGGCGCCCCGTAGGGGCGCGGGGAACTGCGCGATCGGCCACCGACGGCCCGCAGTCGACACGCCACCGGCGGGGGCCGGGGCAAGCACGGCACTTCGTCTGCAGGCCGTCCGTGGCTTGTCGCGCCCACGCGGCGGCAGCCGCAGATCGACACTGCCCCGCGCCCCTTCGGGGCGCCCCCTTACGGGGCGCCGAGGTGGCGCTCGACCGTCTCGACCTTGGCCGTCAGGCCGTCCGTGACGCCGGGGCGGATGTCGGCCTTGAGGACGAGGGAGACGCGGCCGCAGCGGGCCTCGACGGCGGCCACGGCGCGCTTGACGACGTCCATGACCTCGTCCCAGTCGCCCTCCAGGGACGTGAACATCGCGTCCGTACGGTTCGGCAGGCCGGAGGCGCGCACGACGCGCACCGCTTCGGCGACGTACTCGCCGACGTCCTCGCCGGCCCCGATCGGGGTGACGGAGAAGGCGACGATCATGCGTTGACCACGCCTTCCTTGCGGGCGCGGGCGGCGATCACGCTGGCCTCGGCCTCGCGGCGCAGCATGCGGTCGGCGAAGAAGCCGCCGGTCGGCAGGACGGAGAGGACGAAGTAGAGGGCGCCGGTCTTCAGGGGCCACTTGGTCTTGTTCCAGGCGTCGGCCAGGAAGAGGACGTAGAGGATGAAGAGGACGCCGTGGATCGCGCCCATCGCGGGCACGGCGTTGAAGTCCGTGGTCCGCTTCAGGAGGGAGCAGACGAGCAGGAGGAGGAAGGAAACGGCCTCCGGGGCGGAGACCAGGCGGAGCCGGCGCAGGGCGGAGGCTGTCTTGAGGTCCACGGGGCACACCTTCGGTCGCGTGGCGGAGCGGTCACAGCTTGTGACAGCATTCACAAGCTTCCCCATTGTTGCAGGCCCACCGGCGATCACGGCATTCGGGGCCGTTCCAGGGCCTAGGGGCGCCTAGGGGCCTGTTCGCGGGGTATGTCCTGCCGCTAGCGTCTGCAGGCGTGGCTCAGTTTCGGCTCCACGGGAGCAAGGTCCTCGCCGTCGACATGAACGGCGACGCGGTCAAGGCCAAGAACGGGTCGATGGTCGCGTACGAGGGCGAGATGACGTTCAAGAAGATGACCGGCGGCGGCGACGGCCTGCGCGGCATGGTCACCCGCCGGCTCACCGGCGAACAGATGGAAGTCATGGAGGTGAAGGGGCACGGCACCTGCTACTTCGCCGACCGCGCGAGCGAGATCAACCTCGTGACGCTGCGCGGCGAGACGCTGTACGTCGAGGCGAGCAACCTCCTGTGCACGGACTCCTCGCTGCGCACCGGCACCACCTTCACCGGGCTGCGCGGCGCCTCCCAGGGCAACGGCCTGTTCACGACGACCGTCGAGGGCTCGGGCCAGGCCGCGATCCTCTCCGACGGCACCGCGATCGTGCTGCGCGTCACCCCGCAGATGCCGCTGCAGGTCGACCCGGGCGCGTACATCGCGCACACCGGCCGGCTGCGCCAGCACTTCCAGTCGGGGGTGAACTTCCGCACCTTCATCGGCGAGGGTTCGGGCGAGGCGTTCCAGATCCGCTTCGAGGGCGAGGGGCTCGTCTACGTGCAGCCGAGCGAGCGCAACACGATCGGGGGGCAGCTGTAATGCCGTTCCGGCTCCTGAACTCGCGCATGGTCGAGGCCAGCGTCGTCCCCGGGCAGCGGCTGTTCAGCCAGCGCGGGGCCATGCTCGCCTACAAGGGCGAGGTGTCCTTCACCCCCAGCATCACCGGCGGCGCGGGCGGGGTCATGGGGATGATCGGCCGCCGCATCGCGAACGAGGCCACGCCCCTGATGACGGTCGAGGGCAACGGCACGGTGATGTTCGGCCACGGCGGTCACCACGTGCACGTCATCGACCTCACCGGTGACACGCTCTACGTCGAGGCCGACCGTCTGCTGGCCTTCGACGGCACGCTGCAGCAGGGGACGATGTTCATGGGTTCCCAGGGCGGCGTGATGGGCATGGTGCGCGGCCAGGTCACCGGGCAGGGCCTGTTCACCACCACCCTCAAGGGGCACGGCGCGGTCGCCGTGATGGCCCACGGCGGCTTCATCGAGCTGCCGATCGGCCCGCAGCGGCCGGTCGTCGTCGACCCGCAGGCGTACGTCGCCCACCGCGGCGACGTGCGCAACAAGCTCACCACCGCCCTCGGCTGGCGCGAAGTCGTCGGCCGCGGCAGCGGCGAGGCGTTCCGGCTGGAGCTGTCCGGCACCGGCACCGTCTACGTCCAGGCGTCGGAGGAGAAGCTGTGATGAACGGTCCCGTCGTCCACGACGCCACCACCCTCCCGGTCAACGACAACGTCAACCCGTACGCCTTCTGCGTCGACCTCAAGGGGCAGTGGTTCCTGCAGAAGGGCAAGATGATCGCCTACTACGGGCGCATCGACTTCCACGGCATCGGCCACGGCCCCCTCGACCGGCTGATCGCCGGCAGCTTCCACTCCCCGCTGCACGCCGCGGACTGGGTGGTCGCCGAGGGCCAGGGCAGGATGCTGCTGGCCGACCGCGGCTTCGACGTCAACTCCTACGACCTGGAGGACGGCAACCTCACCGTCCGCTCCGGCAATCTGCTCGCCTTCGAACCGTCGCTGTCGCTGAAGCAGTCCATCATCCCGGGCTTCCTGACGCTGATCGGCACGGGGAAGTTCGTCGCGGCCTCCAACGGGCCGGTCGTCTTCGCCGAGCCGCCCATCCGCGTCGACCCGCAGGCGCTGGTGGGCTGGGCCGACTGCCCGTCCCCCTGCCACCACTACGACCACCAGTACTTGCGGGGGGTCATGGGCGGGGTGCGCCGGCTGACGGGGCTGGGGGGCGCGTCGGGCGAGGAGCACCAGTTCGAGTTCGTGGGCGCGGGCACGGTGCTGCTGCAGTCCACCGAGCAGCTGATGGAGGAGATCGCCACCGGGGACGGGCCGCCGGAGCAGGCCGGCGTGCCGCACGCAAGCCCCGGGAATCAGCCAATGACACCCCGATTGCCGGGCCAGCTCGGGGACCTCCAGCGCCGCTTCGGGCTGTGAGCGGTACCCTGCGGAGTGTGACGGGTCGAACGCATGACCTTTAATGTTAGTTAATCTTTCAACTTCCTTTAGGTAGAATCCATCTATGGACACCGAGAACGGCACCCGCTGGCTCACCGACGAGGAGCAGGCCGCCTGGCGTGCCCACCTGGAGGTGAGCCGGCTGCTGATGCACCAGCTCGAACGCGATCTGCAGCCCTTCGGCCTCACCAACAACGACTACGAGATCCTGGTCAACCTGTCGGAGTCGAAAGACCACCGGATGCGGATGAGCGACCTCGCGACCGCGACCCTGCAGTCCAAGAGCCGCCTCTCCCACCAGATCACCCGCATGGAGAACGCGGGCCTGGTCCGCCGCGTCAACTGCGAGTCCGACCGGCGCGGCCTGTTCGCCGTCCTGACCGACCTCGGCTGGGAGACGATGCGCAAGGTGGCGCCCCACCACGTCGCCTCCGTGCGCGAGCACTTCATCGACCTGATGACACCGGAGGAACTGAAGGCACTCCACACCTCCCTGCTGCCGGTGGCCACCCACCTGCGCACCACGCGCAGCAAGTGACCTCCGGCCCTCGCCCGCGCCGCACACCCCCGTTGTGCGGCGCGGGCGAGGTGCTTTTCAGCGACGGCCCAGGCGCAGGAGCACCCGCACGTACGGACTCCGGCGCGCCGGCCGGGCGACCGTACCCGTGAGCGCCCGCTCGGCGCGGTCCAGGCTCTCCTCGACGCACGCGTCGTGCAGCCACCGCCAGAACAGGGGCCAGGTCAGCCGGGCCGACCCGCGGGCCCCCTTGGCGAGGGTGTGCCGCAGCCGCGTCCGGCCGTCCGCACCGCTCAGCACGGCGAACTCGTGGAAACCGTCGAAACCGCGCGGCCCCTCGAAGGCGAACCGCACCCAGACGGACGGCACGTAAGCGGCCACGCTGTAGCGCACCGGACCGTGCCCGCCCCGGGCTCCCACCCCCAGCGGCCGGTCCAGCCGCATCGGCGGCCAGGGCGCGCCCGGCCAGAGCCGGTCGTTCCCGCTCGCGAGACCGTCGATGAGCGCCCCGACCTCGGCCGGCTCCGCGGCCAGTGAACGCTCGTGCACGTTGTAGACGCCACCCATGACGTTGACTGCCTCCCTGTTTTAGAGACATCTCTCCAATAATTCTGGAGAGTACTCTCCAATTCATGCCGAGACCACCCCGCTTCGACACGGACCAGCTCCTGGACGCCGCCGTACACCTTGCGGCCACCTCAGGACCGGCGGCGGTGACCATGTCGGCAGTGGCCAAGACCGTGGGCGCACCGAGCGGCTCCGTCTACCACCGCTTCCCCAGCCGCACGGTGCTGCTGGCCGAGGTGTGGCTGCGCACGGTCGAACGCTTCCAGCACGGCTACGTTCGCGCACTGGACGAATCACCGGCCGCAGCGGCCCGCCACGTGGTCGCATGGAGCCGCACCCACCCCCAGGAGGCCACCGTCCTGCTGTACGGCCCCCACGACTTCGGCCGCACCGACTGGCCCCCGGAGTACGCACGCCGCGCGGACGACGGCAACGCCCGCATCCGCGCGGCACTGACGGCCCTGACCGGCAACGACCCCGCCGCCTTCGACCGCGCCTTCCTCGCCCTGATCGACCTCCCCCTGGCCGTGGTCCGCCGCCACCTGCGCGCGGGCGAACCGCTTCCGCCGCACGCGGAGGCGTTGGCGGAGGAGTCGGCGGCGGCGCTGCTGGCAGGCGGGGAGTCCTGACCCGGGGGGTCGGCAGCCTGCGGCTACGGCCGCGCTCCACGGCCGGGCGGCCGACGGGATTTTGAGGCGAGAACGGCCCTTCGCCCCGGGCCTGCCATACGGTCCGTGACACCGGAACACAACGACCGAAGGGGCGAACAGACCATGCGCGAGCAACCCGTCGAGCCGCCGGCTCCGTTCAAGCCGGACATCCTCCGCGACCTGGCCGCCGTCCTGGGACGCACGCCCGAAGCGCTGGCGATCGAATGGGCAGCCGGCTCCCTCGTCATCCCCACCGCGACCATCGGCGAGACCCTGGGCGAGGACGGCTGGGGCCTGTTCGACGGTCCGTCCTGACAGCGGAAACCTCCCGTTTTTTCACCCGGAGGTGAGAACCTCCGGCCGCTTGCGGCGCGTGGGTGTCTTGCCCGCCGTACGGTCCGTTGCTACGGACATGAGTGCGGAGGGAAGGGGCGGGGCCGTGACGAGTGAGACCTCTCAGCCACCGATGGCCTGGCGGCTGTGCGGCAACCAAGTGAAGCTCTGGCGCACGGAGGCCGGCATCAGCCGCGAGCAGCTGGCGCAGGAGGCGGGATACGGCTGCGAGACGGTGAGCTCGATGGAGCAGGGGCGCCGGCGCCCGACCCAGCGGCTGCTGGAAGTGGCGGACGAAATGTGCGGAGCACGGGGGAAGTTGCGGGCGGCGCTGGCCTACCTGCAGCCGGAGCGGTTCGTCCCCCGTGTGCGGGAGTACATGGCGGCCGAGGCCGAGGCGACGGCCGTGCAGTGGTACGAGACGGTGACCATTCCGGGCTTGCTGCAGACCGAGGCGTACGCGCGGACGTTGATGAGTCGACACTGCCCGCCGGTGGCGGACGACGTGGTCGAGGAACGAGTGGCCACACGGCTGGAGCGCCAGGAGCTGCTGAAAAAGCAGACGGTCCTCTTCAACTTCGTCGTCTACGAAGCCGCCTTGCGCACAGGGATCGGCGGGACCGAGGTGATGCGAGAGCAGCTGTACCACTTGCTGGAGTCAACGAAGGCCCGCCATGTGTCCTTGCAGGTGCTCCCTGCACACCAGGTCGTGTACGCCGGCCTCGGAGGCCCGTTCATCCTCCTGGAGAACAACGCACTCGAGCGCTACGCCTTCGAAGAAGGACAAGCAACCGGCGCCCTGCACTCGACGCCGGAAACGATCAGCATTCTCACCAAGCGCCATGCCATGATCCGCATGCACGCTCTCAACCCCGACGAGTCAGCACGGCTCATTGCGCGAGTGGCGGAGGAACTATGAGCACTCACGAGGCGTGGTTCAAGTCGAGCCGCAGTGGCGGCGAAGGTACTGCCTGCGTCGAAGTCGCCCTGTCCTGGGTGAAGTCCAGTCACAGCGGCAGCGAAGGCACCGCCTGCGTCGAAGTCGCCACCACCCCCCGCACCGTTCACGTCCGTGACTCCAAAAGGCGCGGCGGTCCGCAGCTCTCCATACCCGCCGCCGCCTGGGCGGCGTTCCTCAGTGCCCAGGCGGGCGCCTGGGCGGCAGCGCCCCGTAGGGGCGCGGGGAACTGCGCGATCGGCCACTGACGGCCCGCATTCGACGAGCCACCCCCGGGACCCGGGCACAGCACGGCACTCCCTCTGCGGGCGCGTCGTGGCTTGTCGCGCCCGCGCGGCGGAGCCGCAGATCGACAAGGCCCCGCGCCCCTACGGGGGCCCCAGCGCATGCTCTAGGCGGACGTGTCGCCTGTCCAGGCCAAAACCTCCGCGGCACCCCGGCGCACCGCTTCTTCCGGGTGGTGGGCGAGCCGGCGACAGATCGCCGCGAGGTCCGGCGCTCCGGCCGGTCCGGCGAGCGCGTCCTGCACGCCTGTCTGCATCCACTCGGCCTGGCTGTCGTCGGCCTTGGCTACCGCAAGAGCGATGAGCCTTACGGCAGCCGCGGTGCCCGCCCGGGCCAGTGCCTCCGCCGTCTGCCGGGTCACCGCCGTGTCCTCGGCGTCCAGCAGCAGCCCGGTCAATGCTTCCGCAGCCTCTGGGACGTCGGCGAAGGGAGCCAGGTCGTGCCCGGCCCGAGCGCGTTGCGACCATGAAGGGGACGACGCCGCGGCCAGGGCCGTCTCCATCCCGCTCCGGGCGATCCGGCGCGCTTCCGCCAGGACGTCCGCGTCCACCTGTGCCGCCGTCCTGTCGCCGTAGCCGAGAACGTCGTACTCGTCGTCGTACGCCGCCAGGCGCGCGGTCAGATCCAGTTCGTGGCCGAAGAGCTGGTGGATCTGGAAGGCGAGTTGCCGCGGGGACATCGCCCCGGTCAGGGTGCGGGTGGCCAGCGCGCGGGCGGCGGCTTCCTTTCCCGCCTGGCTGCCTCGGGGGAAGAACGTCAGGCCCAGCTCGTCGAGCGTCGCGGGGAGGAGTTCCGCGACCTCGTAGTCGGCCTCGGTGGTCGTGCAGGCGGCCAGCATGCGCAGGGTGGGGCTGTCCAGCCCGGCCAGGAGGGCGTCGCAGGCGGCGTCGACGACGTGGGCGGCGCGGAGTGCGCCGAGGCTCCACAGGGCGGCGAGGTTCTCCAGGTCGCGGGAGGCTGATGCGGGGGACGGCATCCGTCCATCTTCCCGCCGTGCCCCCGGGCGGCTCGCCCGGGGGCACGGCGCGCGCTGTTCAGTGGGTGTACAGCCACCAGTAGTAGCGGTAGTGCTCGTTGTCGTATTCGCGCTTGCACTTGTACTCGTGCCAGTCGCCGTGGTTCTGGCCCTTCTTGCCCGCCTCCACGCAGGTGTTCTCGTCGTCGTAGTGGCCGCGCTTGGTCCAGCCGTCGGCCGGGGAAGCGCTGGCGCTGGTGCTTGCGCTCGGGGACTCATCCGACGGTGCCGCTACGGCCGCCCCCGCCGTGGCGGTCAGGAGCACCGCGGTGGCCGCCGCCACCGCCGGTGCCAGGCGGAAGGTCCGCGTTTTCATGGGGGGGTTCCCTCTCTCTTGGCATCTGCCTGCCCTGATGGTGGGAGCGGAATCGCGGCGGCGGAAGTTCAGCGCCCCGGGCGTGCGGGTGCGGGCCGGGAGGGGAGTCCTGCGCGGGTGGGTCCCGAATCGGACGGCGTGCGGGACGGCGTCAGACGATGCGGATGCCGAGCGCCCATGCGGTGATCGTGGCCGGGCTGGACCACAGGTGGTCCTTGGAGGCCGCCGTGAAGCTCGGGGCCCAGCGCGAGGGTTCCAGGCGCCACAGCAGGTTGCCGGCGCCGCTCCAGTGGACCTCGCCGCCTCCGCCGGTCAGGGCGTAGCCGGGGGGCAGGGTGGCGGTGGCCTGGGGGTGGGCGTCGGGGCCGCCGTCGACCGGGATGCGGGCGACGTCGACGCGGCCGACGGGCAGGTACCGCGGCAGGGCGATGGCGTAGGAGCGGATGCTGGAGGGGTCGGACTGGCCGTGGTCCTTGGAGCGGGCCTGCCAGGTGCTGTCGGAGGACGGGAAGGAGGCGGTGGCGAGGTTGCCGGCGCCGTGCCAGTCCACGCGGAAGCCGCCGCCGACGAGGACGTGGTCGTTGGACCAGATGCGTGCGTCGGCCATCGGCCACGGTTCGGCGCCGCTGTCGGCGGGGGTGACGAGGACGGCCCTCGCGAGCTGGTCGCGGCTCATGCCGGCGATCTTCAGTCCGATCACGTACGAGGTGAGCTGGTGCCAGTGCGTCTGGAGGTGGTCCTTGGAGCTGACGGTCCAGCCCCACAGGTCGCCGGTGGGGTAGGAGGCGGTGAGCAGGGCGCCGGGGTTGGCGTCCGTCGCGGTGGCGCCGCCGCCGATGGCGATCATGTCGCCGTCGCCGACGGTGGTGGTCTTGTCGATCCAGTACTGCCGTGCGGGGCTTCCGGTGTGGGCGAAGACGGACACGGTCGCCAGCCCGGAGGCGTCGGTGAAGGTGGCGGCGCGTGTTCCGACTGCCGTCGCCCTGCCCGTGCCCAGGGCGCCGATCGCGGCTGCCCCGGCGACCGCTGTCGCGGCGCGTAGGACGTCTCTTCGGCTCTTCATCTCTCCGGCCCGCCTTTCCACTGCTGTCGCGCTGTGGTTGCTGGTGCCTGTCGGGCGCGACCCTAGCCGTCACCCGGAGCGCCCGGACACCCCCCGGTACGGGGATTGACATCGGCCAGCGGCCCCCGCCACCCGAACGGGACGGCGACGGCCGTCGCCTTTGCACGAGCGATGGCCGGAAGTGCCGTGTCCCGCGTGCGCAAAGGTGGGCGCGGAATCCCGTTCCCGCAGGCCGTACCCCCGTGATGGCGCCATGGCACAAGCGGCCGGTTCGCGTGCTTGCCGCCATGCCCCGAACCGCGGGAATGCAGGGCGGGTTGAAATACGTACCTTTTACCCGGCATATGTCCCGAACCACTCTGGTTCCCCGGCCTCTCCTGCACATAGCTTTCCGAGCGTCGTAAAACCCGCCTGACAGAAGGGGAAAACGGCATGACCAGAAGCCGGAAGCTCGCCCTCGTCCTCGCCGCCGCCGGCACCCTGACGGGCATGGCCGCCGTGCCCGCCTCGGCGGGCGCCGCCGTCAAGGCGCCGATCGCCACGTCGATCCAGGTGTACAGCGACGACACCAACCTGGACGAGTACGCGGGGTACGACGTCCTCACGCGCGACGCCCGGCACAGCTGGCAGGTGTTCCAGCTGACGCAGCTGGACGACGGGTCGTACACGATCCGGGGCACGCACTTCGGCAAGTGCCTCGCGGCCACCGGGCGCGGGCAAAGGATCACGCAGAGCCCGTGCAACAGCGGGAACCTCGCCCAGCGCTGGCTGCTGGACACCCGGGCGGACAACACGCCCATCGAGAGCCGCAAGTTCCGCGGTGAGGTGCTGCAGGCGCACGGGCTCGACCAGGCCGTGACGATCGAGGCCCGGGGCACGGGCCGGGCCGCGCAGACCTGGGGGCTCTACCTCAAGTAACCCGGAGAGAAGTATCCCGGCGAGTGGAGACGAGCAACGAAATGAGCCCGGCGACCGGAATTCACCGGGCTCATTTCGCATGGCCTATACCCGCTCGGTCAGGCCCGCAACCAATTCGTCCGCCGCCGCGTACGGGTCGAGGGTGCCGCCCACGACGCGGTCCGCGAGTGCCGCCAGCCGGCGGTCGCCGCGCAGGTCGCCGATGCGCTCCCGCAAAGCCGTGACGGCGATCGTCTCGACCTCGTGGGCCGCGCGGCGCAGCCGCCGCTCGGCGAGGACGCCCCGCTCCTCCATCCAGGCGCGGTGCTTCTCGAGCGCCTCGACGACCTCGTCGGTGCCCTCGCCGCGCGCGGCGACGGTCTTGACGATGGGGGGCCGCCAGTCGCCGGGGCCCCGTGCCTCGCCCAGGCCGAGCATGTGGTTGAGCTCGCGGGCGGTGGCGTCGGCCCCGTCGCGGTCGGCCTTGTTCACGACGTACACGTCGCCGATCTCGAGGATGCCGGCCTTGGCGGCCTGGATGCCGTCGCCCATGCCGGGGGCCAGCAGCACCACGGAGGTGTCGGCCTGGGAGGCGATCTCGACCTCCGACTGTCCGACGCCCACCGTCTCGACGAGGACGACGTCGCAGCCGGCCGCGTCCAGGACGCGGATGGCCTGGGGGGCGGCCCAGGCGAGGCCGCCGAGGTGGCCCCGGGTGGCCATGGAGCGGATGTAGACGCCCGGGTCGGAGGCGTGCTCGGACATCCGTACGCGGTCGCCGAGCAGCGCGCCGCCGGAGAAGGGCGAGGAGGGGTCGACGGCGAGGACGCCGACCCGCTTGCCCATCCGGCGGTACGCGCTGACCAGGGCGGACGTGGAGGTGGACTTGCCGACGCCCGGCGAGCCGGTCAGGCCCACCACGTAGGCGCCGCCGGTCAGCGGCGCGAGCGCCGCCATGACCTCGCGCAGTTGCGGGGACGCCCCCTCCACCAGGGAGATCAGGCGGGCCACCGCGCGCGGGCGGCCCTCACGCGCCTGTTCGACCAGTGCGGGGACGTCCACCATGGCTGCTCCTGTCGCGAGGGGGGTCAGTTGCCGGGCACGCGGATGATCAGGGCGTCGCCCTGGCCGCCACCGCCGCACAGGGCGGCGGCACCGGTGCCGCCGCCGCGCCGCTTCAGTTCGAGGGCGAGGTGCAGCACGATGCGGGCGCCGGACATGCCGATCGGGTGGCCGAGCGCGATGGCTCCGCCGTTGACGTTCACCTTTTCAGGGGATACGCCCAGATCCTTCATGGACTGCACCGCAACGGCCGCGAACGCCTCGTTGATCTCGATCAGGTCGAGGTCCTCGACGCCGATGCCCTCCTTGCCGATCGCGTGCCGGATGGCGTTGGACGGCTGGGACTGCAGGGAGTTGTCGGGGCCTGCGACGTTGCCGTGGGCGCCGATCTCGGCGATCCAGGCCAGGCCCAGTTCCTCGGCCTTGGCCTTGCTCATCACGACCACGGCGGCGGCGCCGTCGGAGATCTGCGAGGAGGTGCCGGCGGTGATGGTGCCGTCCTTGGCGAAGGCGGGGCGCAGCTTGCCCAGGCCCTCGGCCGTGGTCTCGGGGCGGATGCCCTCGTCCTTGCTGAACAGGACGGGGTCGCCCTTGCGCTGGGGGATCTCGACGGGGGTGATCTCGGCCTCGAACAGGCCGTTCTTCTGGGCGGCGGCGGCGCGCTGGTGGGACAGGGCGGCGAACTCGTCCTGCTCGGGGCGGCGGATACCCAGACGGGTGTTGTGCTTCTCCGTCGATTCACCCATGGCGATGTTCTCGAAGGAGTCGGTGAGCCCGTCGTGGGCCATGGCGTCGAGCATCTCGACGGCGCCGTACTTGTAGCCCTCGCGGGACTTGGGCAGCAGGTGCGGGGCGTTGGTCATGGACTCCTGGCCGCCGGCGACGACGATGTCGAACTCGCCCGCGCGGATGAGCTGGTCGGCCAGGGCGATGGCGTCCAGGCCCGAGAGGCAGACCTTGTTGATGGTCAGGGCCGGGACGGACATGGGGATGCCGGCCTTGACAGCGGCCTGGCGGGCGGGGATCTGCCCGGCGCCGGCCTGCAGCACCTGGCCCATGATCACGTACTGGACCTGGTCGCCCCCTATCCCGGCCCGGTCGAGGGCGGCCTTGATGGCGAAGGCGCCCAGCTCGGCCCCGGAGAAGCTGCGCAGGGAGCCCAGCAGGCGGCCCATGGGCGTACGGGCGCCCGAGACGATGACGGAGGTCGTACCGGAATTTCCGTTCGTTCCTGACATGGGCGCTGCCCCTTTGAGCGGAGAGGGATGTTAACGACGGTTCCCGTCAATGTACTGAGCGCTCCCCCGGCGGTCACCGGCCCGACGGTGTGATCGCGCGCACGTTGCGTAACCGCACCGGCAGCGGTGCACTAAGGCCATGCTGACGCGCATCGACCACATCGGGATCGCCTGCTTCGACCTCGACGCCACCGTCGAGTTCTACCGTGCCACGTACGGCTTCGAGGTGTTCCACACCGAGGTCAACGAGGAGCAGGGTGTCCGCGAGGCCATGCTGAGGATCAACGGCACCGACGACGGCGGTGCCTCCTACCTGCAGCTGCTGGAGCCGATCCGGGAGGACTCCCCGGTGGGCAAGTGGCTGGCGAAGAACGGCGAGGGCGTCCACCACATCGCGTTCGGCACGGCGGACGTCGACGGGGACGCGGCCGCGATCCGGGGCAAGGGCGTACGGGTGCTGTACGACGAGCCGCGCCGGGGCTCGATGGATTCGCGCATCACCTTCCTGCACCCCAAGGACTGTCACGGCGTGCTGACGGAACTGGTCACCTCGGCGGCTGCTGCGACCACGGAGCACTGACCGCGCCCTGCCCCCGGCCGGTAGAGTGCAGGTTCGGCCGGGGCCCCCAGGGTCCCGGACCGGGCTGTACCGATGATCTGACACCATTTCTTCGGAAGGGCGGGCTCCGGGTTCCACCACCGACGCAGTACGGGGCCGGCCGCCGATGCGACCAGGGGACGGATGGACCGCACTGTGCGGGGCTACGAGCGCCAGGAGAGTCAACGGGCTGAACTCGACCATCTCTCGCAGTTCGAGGCCGAGATGGAGCGGCTGAAGACTGAGCGGGAGAAGGCGGTCCAGCATGCCGACGACCTCGGCTACCAGGTCGAGGTCCTGCGCGCCAAGCTCCACGAGGCGCGCCGTCAGCTCGCCCACCGTCCCGCCTACGACTCGGCGGACATCGGTTACCAGGCCGAGCAGCTGCTGCGCAACGCGCAGATCCAGGCCGAGCAACTGCGCAGCGACGCCGAGCGCGAGCTGCGCGAGGCGCGGGCGCAGACGCAGCGGTTGCTGCAGGAGCAGGCCGAGCGGCAGGCCCGCATGGAGGCCGAGCTGCACGCCGAGGCGGTCGCCCGGCGCCAGCGCCTGGACGAGGAGCTCAACGAGCGCCGCCGCACCGTCGAGTCGCACGTCAACGAGAACGTCGCCTGGGCCGAGCAGCTGCGGGCGCGCACCGAGGCGCAGGCCCGGCGGCTGCTGGAGGAGTCCCGCGCCGAGGCGGAGGCCGCCCTCGCGGCCGCCCGGGCGGAGGCGCAGCGGCTGACCGAGCAGGCCAGCGGCCGGCTGGGGGCCGCCGCCGAGGAGGCCCGTGCGGAAGCCGAAGCGATCCTGCGCCGGGCGCGTACGGACGCCGAGCGGCTGCTGGCGGCCGCCTCCGCGCAGGCGCAGGAGGCCACCGACCACGCCGAGCGGCTGCGGATGGCCACCACGACGGAGACCGACCAGGCCCGCAGCACGGCGAGCGAGCTGACGCGGGCGGCCGAGGCGCGCATGCAGGAGGCGGACACCGCCCTGCGCGAGGCGCGCGCGGAGGCCGAGAAGCTGGTCACGGAGGCCAAGGAGGCCGCGACCCGGCGCCTTGCGGCCGCCGAGACGGACAACGAGCAGCGCACCCGTACGGCGCGGGCGGAGATCGCCCGCCTGGTGAGCGAGGCCACCAAGGAGGCCGAGGCCCTCAAGGCCGAGGCCGAGCAGCTGCGCGCGGACGCCGCCGCGGAGGCCGAGCGCCTGGTGGCCGAGGCGGCCGAGAAGGCGCGCAGCGCCGTCGCCGAGGACTCCGCGGCCGCCCTGGCGCAGGCCGCCCGGACGGCCGAGGAGGTGCTGGCGAAGGCCACGGAGGACGCCCGGGCGGCGCGCAAGGCGGCGGCCGAGGAGTCCGAGCGCATCCGCAGGGAGGCCGAGGCCGAGGCGGAGCGGCTGCGGGCCGAGGCCGCCGACACCGCCGAGCAGCTCAAGGGCGAGGCGAAGGACGACACCGCCGAGTACCGGGCGCGCACCGTCGAGCTGCAGGAGGAGGCGCGCCGGCTGCGCGGCGAGGCCGAGCAGCTGCGGGCCGAGGCGGTGGCCGAGGGCGAGCGCATCCGCGAGGAGGCGCGGCGCGAGGCGCTGCAGCAGATCGAGGAGGCGGCGAAGACCGCCGAGGAGCTGCTGGTCAAGGCCAAGGCGGACGCGGAGGAGACCCGCTCGGGGGCCACGGCCGAGTCCGAGCGGGTGCGCACCGAGGCCGCCGAGCGGGCCGCCGCCCTGCGCAAGCAGGCGGAGGAGGCCCTGGAGCGGGCGCGGACGGAGGCCGAGGAGACGGTCACCGAGGCCGCCGGCGACGCCGAGCGCGTACGGACCGAGGCCGAGGAGGCCGCGCGGGCGCTGCGCGAGGAGGCCGAGCGGGCCGCGCAGGCGCGCGCCGAGGAGGCCGCGGCGGAGCTGGAGCGGCTGCGCACCGAGGCCGCCGAGCGCGTGGAGGCGGCCGAGACGGCGCTGCGCGAGGCCCGTGCGGAGGCCGAGAAGCTGCGCAAGGAGGCGGCCGAGGAGAGCGAGCGGCTGCGCACCGAGGCCGCCGAGCGGGCGCGCACCCTGCAGGCGCAGGCGGAGGACGAGGCGGAGCGGCTGCGCACCGAGGCGGCCGAGGAGGCGGCGCGGGCGCGGACCGAGGGCGAGGCCGCGGGGACGCGGCTGCGCGAGGAGGCCGAGGCCGAGGCCGAGCGGCTGCGCACGGAGGCGCAGGAGAGCGCCGACCGGCTGCGCACGGAGGCGAACGCCGCCGCCGAGCGCACGGCCGCCGAGGCCGCCGAGGCGCTGGCCGCCGCGCAGGAGGAGGCCGCCCGGCGCCGCCGGGAGGCCGAGGAGCTGCTGGCCGGTGCCCGTGCGCAGGCGCAGGCGGAGCGTGCGGCGGCGCACGAGCAGAGCGAGGAGCTGCTGGCGTCGGCGCGCAAGCGGGTCGCCGAGGCGCAGGAGGAGGGCCGGCGCCTGGTCGAGGAGGCGGAGGCGCGGGCGAGCGAGCTCGTGGCCGCCGCCGAGCAGACCGCGCAGCAGGTGCGCGAGTCGGTGGCCGGGCTGCGCGAGGAGGCCGAGGAGGAGATCGCGGGCCTGCGGTCGGCGGCCGAGCACAACGCCGAACGCACCGTCACCGACGCCCAGATCGAGGCGGACCGGGTGCGTGCCGAGGCGTACGCGGAGCGCGAGCGGGCCGACGAGGACGCCGCCCGGACGCGCTCGGAGGCCACGGCGGCCCTCGACGAGGCCCGTGAGCTGGCGGAGCGTACGGTCGCCGAGGCGCGGGCCGAGGCCGAGCGGCTGTCGGACGAGGCCGCGCGGGCGCTGCAGGAGGCCCGGGAGGCGGCCAACGCGCGCCGTTCGGAGGCCGCGCAGCAGGCCGACGAGCTCATCGCCGAGGCGACGGGCGAGGCCGAGCGCATCGTCGCGGAGGCGACGGAGCTGACGAGGACCGCGCAGGCGGAGGCGGCCCGCTTCGAGGAGCAGGCCAAGGAGGCCGCCGCGGCGCACCGTGCCGAGGCGGAGGCGGAGGCCGAGCGGCTGCGCACCGAGGCGGCCCGTACGGTCGACGAGGCGCGCGAGGCGGCCAACGCGCGGCGTACGGAGGCGGCCCAGCAGGCCGACGAGCTCATCGCCGAGGCGACGAGCGAGGCGGAGCGGATGGCCGAGCAGGCCGCCCGCAGCGTCGAGGAGGCCCGCGAGGCGGCCGAGGCGCACCGCGCGGAGGCGTCGGCGGACGCGGACCGGCTGATCGCCGAGGCGGCCGAGCTGGTCGAGGCGGCCCGCCAGGAGGCGGCGCGCTTCGAGGAGGAGGCCCGCCGGGCGGCCGAGGCCCACCGGGCCGAGGCCGAGGCGGACGCCGAGCGGCTGCGCGCCGAGGCGGCCCGTACCGTCGACGAGGCCCGCGAGGCCGCGGGCGCCCGCCGGGCGGAGGCTGCCGAGCAGGCGGACGCCCTGGTCGCCGGGGCCGCCGCGGAGGCGGAGCGGCTGACGGCGGAGGCGGCCGAGAAGAAGGCGAAGGCGGAGGAGAAGGCCGACGCGCTGGTCGCGAAGGCGACGGCGGAGGCGGAGCGGCTGGTCGCGGACGCGTCCGCGCGGGCGCAGCAGATGCGCACGGACGCCTCCGACGCGCTGGCGTCGGCGGAGCAGGACGCGGCGCGCACCCGGGCGGAGGCCCGCGACGACGCCAACAAGATCCGTTCCGAGGGCCGGGCCGAGGCCGAGCGCATCGTCAACGAGGCGGCGGAGCTGACCTCGTCCGCGCAGGACGACGCCGACCGCATCCTCGACAAGGCCCGCGAGGCGGCGAACGCCCGCCGGGCGGAGGCCGCCGAGCAGGCGGACGAGCTTCTCGCCGAGGCCGTGGCCGAGGCGGAGCGGATGGCCGAGCAGGCCGCCCGCAGCGTCGAGGAGGCCCGCCGGGCCGCCGAGGCGCACCGGGCGGAGGCCGCCGAGCAGGCCGAGCGTGCCCTGACCGAGGCGACCGAGCAGGCCGAGCGGCTGCGCGCGGACGCCGAGGCGGCGCTGGAGGGCGCCCGGGCCGAGGCGAACCGGGTGCTCGACGAGGCGCGGGAGGCGGCCGGCGCCCGCCGGGCGGAGGCCGCCGAGCAGGCGGACGCCCTGGTGGCGGAGGCCGCGGCCGAGGCCGAGCGGATGGCCACGGAGGCGGCGCAGGCGCTCGCGGAGGCGCAGGAGAACGCCAACAGCACGCGTGCGGACTCGGCGAAGATCAAGGCCGACGCGGTGCTGGAGGCCGAGCGGCTGCGCGCGGAGGCGCGGGCCGAGGGCGAGGCGACCGTCGACGCCGCGCGGGAGGCCGCGGCCCGGCGCCGGGCGGAGGCCGCCGAGCAGGCGGACGCGCTTGTTGCCCAGGCCCAGGAGGAGGCCGTGCGGGCCGCCGCGGCGGCCGAGGAGCAGGCCGACGCCATGGTGGGCGCGGCCCGCAAGGAGGCCGAGCGGATCGTCCAGGAGGCCACCGGCCGCGGCAACGAGCTGGTGGAGCAGGCGCGCACGGACGCCGACACGCTGCTGGCCGAGGCGCGCGGGGACGCCACCGCGATAAGGGAGCGGGCCGAGGAGCTGCGCTCGCGCATCGAGACCGACGTGGAGGAGCTGCACGAGCGGGCCCGGGCGGAGGCGGCCGAGGCGATGGCGTCGGCCGGCGAGCGCTGCGACAAGCTCGTCGCGGCGGCCACCGAGCAGCTGGCGGAGGCGGAGGCGAAGGCCGAGAAGCTGATCTCGGACGCCAACAGCGAGGCCAGCAAGGTGCGGATCACCGCCGTGAAGAAGGCGGACGGGCTGATCAAGGAGGCGGAGCAGAAGAGGGCCGCCGCCGTACGCGAGGCCGAGCGCCTGCGCACCGAGGCTCAGGCGGAGGCGGACGGGCTTCTGGAGGAAGCCAAGCGGGAGTTGGAGGTGCTGGTTCGCCGGCGCGAGGACATTCAGGCGGAGATTTCCCGTGTCCAGGACGTGTTGGAGGCGTTGGAATCATTTGAGTCCCCGGGGGCGGGCGGCTCGAAGGACGGCGGGGTGAAGGCGGCCGTGGGTGCCGGCGCAACTCGTTCGGGTGGCAAGCACGATCGGAAGTAGCCACTCAATCGAGGGGTCATTTTCCAGATTCCCCAACTGTCCTTATCCATCTGCTCCATGACGCGCCGCTCACGCCCCTAGGATTTCCTCAACACCTCACCGGTCTCCAATGACAGGAACCCCATGAGCGACACTTCCTCTCCCTTCGGCTTCGAGTTGGTGCGGCGTGGATACGACCGCGGCCAGGTGGACGACCGCATTGCCAAGCTCGTAGCGGACCGTGACAGCGCGCTGGCCCGGATCACCTCCCTGGAAAAGCGCATCGAGGAGCTCCACCTCGAAACGCAGAACGCCCAGGCGCAGATCAATGACGCCGAGCCGTCGTACGCGGGGCTCGGTGCCCGGGTCGAGAAGATCCTCCGGCTGGCCGAGGAGGAGGCCAAGGACCTGCGCGAGGAGGCCCGGCGGGCCGCCGAGCAGCACCGGGAGCTGGCCGAGTCGGCCGCCCAGCAGGTGCGCAACGACGCCGAGGCCTTCGCCGCCGACCGCAAGGCCAAGGCGGAGGACGAGGGCGCCCGGATCATCGAGAAGGCCAAGGGCGACGCGGCCACGCTGCGGGCCGAGGCGCAGAAGGACGCCCAGTCCAAGCGCGAGGAGGCCGACGCCCTCTTCGAGGAGACCCGCGCCAAGGCCGCGCAGGCCGCCGCGGACTTCGAGACCAACCTCGCCAAGCGCCGCGAGCAGTCCGAGCGCGACCTCGCCTCCCGCCAGGCCAAGGCCGAGAAGCGGCTGGCGGAGATCGAGCACCGCGCCGAGCAGCTGCGCCTGGAGGCGGAGAAGCTGCGCACGGACGCCGAGCGGCGGGCCCGCCAGACGGTGGAGACGGCCCAGCGCCAGGCCGAGGACATCGTGGCCGACGCCAACGCCAAGGCGGACCGCATCCGCAGCGAGTCCGAGCGCGAGCTGGCGGCGCTGACCAACCGCCGCGACAGCATCAACGCCCAGCTGACCAACGTCCGCGAGATGCTGGCCACGCTGACCGGCGCGGCGGTGGCCGCGGCCGGGGTGCCGGGCGACGACGAGCCGATCACGCGCGGCGTCCCGGCCCAGCAGAGCCGCTGAGGGCATGTCCGGTCGGTCGCTCGACCGGGGAACCGGTGGTGGGCGTTCCGTGGCATCCCGCCCGGTGGCGGGGTCCCGCGGGCGCCCTTACCGTGGCCGAGTGATCGAGGTCGAGGGGCTGACGAAGGACTACGGCGACGTGCGTGCCGTGGACCGGCTCACCTTCACCGTGCGCCCGGGCGTCGTCACCGGCTTCCTGGGGCCCAACGGCGCGGGCAAGTCCACGACGATGCGGATGATGCTCGGCCTGGACCACCCGACCGGGGGAACGGTGCGCATCGACGGCCGGCACTACCGGCAGCTGCACGACCCGCTGAAGACGGTGGGCGCCCTGCTCGACGCCAAGGCCGTGCACGGCGGCCGCAGCGCGCGCAACCACCTGCTGTGCCTGGCGCAGTCCAACGGCATCCCGCGGGCCCGGGTGGCCGAGGTGCTCGACACCGTGGGCCTTGCGTCGGTGGCGCGGAAGCGCACCAAGGGCTTCTCGCTGGGCATGGGCCAGCGCCTGGGCATCGCCGCCGCGCTGCTGGGCGATCCGCAGATCCTGATGTTCGACGAGCCGGTCAACGGGCTCGACCCCGAGGGCATCCACTGGATCCGCAACCTGATGAAGGACCTGGCGGCCCAGGGCCGTACGGTCTTCGTCTCCTCGCACCTGATGAGCGAGATGGCGCTGACCGCCGAGCACCTCATCGTCATCGGCCAGGGGAAGCTGCTGGCCGACACCAGCATGACCGGCTTCATCCGGGAGAACTCCCGGTCGTACGTGCGCATGCGCTCGCCGGACCACGAGCGGCTGCGGGAGGTGCTGCACGGGGCGGGCATCGACCACGTCCCGGCGGGCGACGGCGTGCTGGAGGTCGAGGGCGAGGACGCGGCGCACCTGGGCGAGCTGGCGGCACGGCACCAGATCGTGCTGCACGAGCTCAGCTCCCAGTCGGCCTCCCTGGAGGAGGCCTTCATGCGCCTGACGGCGCAGGCCGTGGAGTACCACGCCCACGAGAACCACCGGGCGGCGGTGCCGGGCGCTGCGCCGCGGCCGGACGCCTGGGGCGCGGACTGGCGCAGGAAGGGGTCGTGACCATGGCGGTGGTGGGCCAGGTCCTCCGCTCGGAATGGACGAAGATCAAATCGGTGCGGTCGACGGTGTGGACCCTGGGCGTCGCGGTCGTGGTCACCGTCGCCCTTTCCCTGCTCATCAGCGCATTGACCAACCGGAACTTCGAGAACATGCCGGTCCGCGACAAGATCCGTTTCGATCCGACGTTCACGAGTTTCGCCGGCATGGGACTCGGCCAGCTCGCATTGATCGTTTTCGGGGTGCTGGTCGTTTCCAACGAATACAGCACCGGAATGATCCGCCCGTCGCTGGCCGCCGTGCCCCAGCGCGGCATTTTCCTCTTCTGCAAGATCGTTATTGCCGGGCTGCTGGCCCTCGTCATCGGAATGATCACGAGTTTCGCGGCGTTCTTCGCCGGTCAGGCCGTGCTCGGGGCACACAGCACCTCCCTCGGCGAGACGGGCGTCCTGCGCGCGGTCATCGGCGGCGGCCTCTACATGACCCTCATCGCCGTCTTCTCCATGGGCGTCGCCACCATGCTGCGCAGCCCCATGCTGGCCCTGGGCATCCTCATGCCCTTCTTCTTCCTCATCTCCGCGATCCTCGGCAACGTCTCCGCCACCCGGAAGGTCGGCCAGTACTTGCCCGACCAGGCCGGCCAGAAGGTCATGCGGGTCGTCACCACCGGCAGCGACGCGCCCTACGGGCCCTGGGGCGGCTTCACGATCATGGTGCTGTGGGTGGTGGCCGCGCTGGCCGGCGGGTACGCGGTCCTACGCACCCGCGACGCGTGACCCCCGCGAGGCGTGCCCCCCGCGAGGCGTGACCCCCGCCCCACCCGCACCGGGAACCGTCAACCTCTCGATTACCCTCCTAACCTTTAGGGGCTTTTTGCCCTCCTCCACGCACGTACGATCGAAGCTCGCGAGGGGCGGAGATGATCGAGGCAGTCGGCCTGACGAAGCGCTACGGCGCCAAGACGGCCGTGCACAACCTGACCTTCCAGGTACGGCCCGGCGCGGTCACCGGCTTCCTGGGCCCCAACGGGTCCGGCAAGTCCACGACCATGCGCATGATCCTGGGCCTGGACAACCCCACCGCGGGCCGCGTCACGATCAGTGGCCACCCCTTCCACAAGCTGCCCAACGCGCCCCGCCAGGTCGGCGCCCTCCTCGACGCCAAGGCCGTGCACGGCGGCCGCAGCGCCCGCCACCACCTGCTCTCCCTCGCCCAGCTCTCCGGCATTCCCGCCCGCCGCGTCGACGAGGTCCTCGGCGTCGTCGGCCTGCAGGACGTCGCCAAGCGCCGCACCAAGGGCTTCTCCCTCGGCATGGGCCAGCGCCTGGGCATCGCCGCCGCCCTGCTCGGCGACCCCCAGGTGCTGCTCTTCGACGAGCCCGTCAACGGACTCGACCCCGAGGGCATCCTGTGGGTGCGCAACCTCATGAAGCGGCTCGCCGCCGAGGGCCGCACCGTCTTCGTCTCCTCCCACCTGATGAGCGAGATGGCGCTGACCGCCGACCACCTCATCGTCATCGGCCGCGGCCAGCTCATGGCCGACATGAGCGTCAAGGACTTCATCTCCGCGAACTCCGCCGACTTCGCACGCGTTCGCACCCCCGACGGCGAGCCGCAGGCCCGCGAGAAGCTCACCGGCGCCCTCGTGGAGGCCGGCGCGAACGTCCTGCCCGAGCCGGACGGCGCCCTGCGCGTCACCGGCCTGCCCCTGCCGCGCATCAGCGACGTCGCCCACGGGGCGGACGTACGGCTGTGGGAGCTCTCCCCGCACCAGGCCTCCCTGGAGGAGGCGTACATGCGCATGACGCAGGGCGCGGTCGACTACCGCTCGACGACGGACCAGCGCTCGGGCTTCCTCCCCCCGCCCGCCCCGGGGGCCTGGCAGCCCCCGGCCCCCGTCCAGCTGGGCTGGGCGGAGACGGCCTACCCGGTCCTCCCGGGCGAGCGCCCCAACCCGTACGCGACGGCGCCGGGCGGGGCAACGGCGTACGGCGCCCCGGCGGCGGCCGCTCCGGGCCCGGCGCCGGCCGGCACCGCGCCGCAGGGCGCCCCGGCGGCACCGGCCCAGGCACCGGCCGCGGCCGCTCCGGCGCCCGAGGCGCCGACGGCACCCGCCCCCGACCTGACCAAGCGCGACAGCGAGGACGCACGATGACCACCCCGCCCCCGCAGCCCGTCCCGCAGGGCCAGCCGAACCCCACTTCCACCCCGCAGGCGCCCCCGAACGCACCGGAAGCAGCGACGCAGGCCCCGACCGCTCCGCAGCCGCAGCCCGCCGGCACGCCCCAGGCGCCCGCAGGCGCCGACGGCGCATCAGCGCAGGCCCCGGCCCGGCCGGCAGCAGCCCCCGCGTACCCGCCGGCGGCCCCGCCGCAGGCGCCGGTGGCCGCCCACCCGTACCCCACCGCGCCGCAGGCACCGGCACCGGCAGCCGCCGCCCCGGGCTACTGGCCCGGTCAGGCTCCCGCCGCCGGAGGCGGCTACGTGTCGCCCATTCCCGTGCGGAAGGCGACGCTCGCCGACGCGCTGCTCGCCGAGTGGACGAAGATCCGGTCCGTGCGGTCGACGATGTGGACGCTGGGCGTCATGATCGCCCTGATCATCGGGATCGGCGGGCTCATCGCCACCGTCCTCGGCGGTACGGACACGACCGTCAGCCGGACGCCGCTGCCGCTGTTCGGCATGTACGGCGTGCTGCTGGCGACGATCTGTGTGATCACGCTCGGCGTGCTCGCGATCTCCGTCGAGTACGGCACCGGCCTGATCCGCACGACGCTGACCGCCTGCCCGGACCGGGCGCGGGTGCTGACGGCCAAGGCGATCGTCTTCGCGTCGCTCACGTTCGTGGTGACCCTCGTCAGCACGTCCGTCGTGGCCGCGCTCCATGCGGCGGTGCTCGCCGACCGCATCGAGGTGCAGCCCACGGTGGCCGACTGGTTGCGGGCGACGGTCGGGGTGAGCCTGTTCATGGCGGCGCTGGGCCTCGTGGCGCTGGGCATCGGTGCGCTCGTGCGGCACTCCGCGGGGGCGATCACGAGCATGCTGGGCGTGATCCTGCTGCCGTACGTCATGGCGATGTTCATGTACAGCGAGAGCCTGATGGACGTGCGCGAGGCGCTCATCGAGTACTCGGTGCCGGTGCAGCTGATCGGGCTGTACGTGCCGGACTCCGGTCCGCAGGACTTCACCGCGGACGGTCCCATCGGCTGGATGCCGGTGCTCATCATGGCCATTGCGGCCGCGGTCTCGCTGGGCGGCGCGTACGCCGCGCTGCTCAAGCGGGACGCCTAGCGCCCCGTAGGGGCGCGGGGAACTGCGCGACAAGCCACGACGCACCCGCAGACGAAGTACCGAGCTTCCGCGCCCGCGCGGCGGCAGCCGCACATCGACACTGCCCCGCGCCCCTGACGGGGCGCCCTAATAACGCGGCGCGTTGCGAGACCGCTGGAGCCTGGCGCTCCGGCGGTCTCGCGCGTTCCAGCAGGACTTGTGCCAGTGCCGCCGGTCCTCGACGCCGCCGCCGAAGCGCGGCCAGACCACCAGGTGCGGCACTCCGGGCGGGATCTCCTGGTCGCAGCCGGGGCAGCGGTAGTGCTTGGCGGCCGCGCCGCCGCCGATGGTGCGCACGGCCCACTCCTCGCCCTGCCAGCTCTCGGTGCGCTCCAGGCCGTAGCGCTCGCCGTCGAGGTCGCGCGGCAGGGCGGCTTGCTTGTCGGCACCGCCTCGCGGGCGGTTTCGGCGCGGGGACACAGGGGCACCTCGAAGGGTCGGGACCGGGGGGCGTGACCAGCGTACGCGGCGGGCCGGAGCGCTCCTGCCGGCTTCCTCCCGCGGGTATGACGCTTACCGTCCGATCATCATGAAAACTTCATGCGCACCCGTACCTTTGGCACGTGTCGGCCGTTATTGCCTCGGGGGGACTCATCCCCACGTCGGTCGCCAGGAGGGACAAGAGCGATGCGCGTTGGAGCTTTCGTCCTGGCGGCACAGTTCCCGGGGCAGGGGCACGCGGAGGCCCTGCACCGGGCGGTGCGCACGGCGGAGGTCGCCGAGGAGGCCGGGCTGGACGCGGTCTGGCTGGCGGAGCACCACTTCGTGCCGTACGGGGTGTGCCCGTCGGCGGTGACGCTGGCGGCGCTGCTGCTCGGCCGCACCCGGACGCTGCACGTGGGGACGGCCGTGAGCGTGCTGACGACGACGCACCCGGTGGCGCTGGGCGAGCAGGCGGCGCTGCTGCACCTGATGTCGGGCGGCAGGTTCACCCTGGGGGTGGGCCGCGGCGGGCCGTGGGTGGACCTGGAGGTGTTCAACGCGGGCCTGGAGGCGTTCGAGGAGGGCTTCCCGGAATCCCTCGAATTGCTGATGCGCTGGCTGCGGGAGCCGCGCGTCGGCGGCTCCGGCGAGCGGTTCGCCTTCCGCGAGGTGCCCGTCGTGCCGCGCCCCGACGACCTGCTGGACGCGGCCGGCGAGCCCGTGCGCCCCGGTCTGATCGTCGCCTGCACCTCGCCCGGGAGCGTCCGGCTGGCCGCCCGGCACGGGCTGCCGATGCTGCTCGGCATGCACAGCACGGACGAGGAGAAGGGCGAGATGGTGGCCCTGTGGCGCAAGTGTGCGCGGGAGGCGGGTCGTTCACCGCAGGAGGTGGCGGCGGCCGGCCATGTGGCGGCCGGGGTGGTGCAGATCGCGGACCGGCAGCAGGAGGCGGCCGAGACGCTGATGAAGGCGATGCCGGGGTGGCTGCAGCAGGGTCTCGCGGCCCATGTGACGGTGGACGGCAGGGAGCGCCGGATGCGGGATCCCCACGCCTACACGGAGCTGCTCTGCGACCTGCACCCCGTCGGCTCCCCCCGGGTCTGCGCGGACCGGCTGGCGGCGACCGCCGAGCGCACGGGCATCAACCGGTTCGCCCTGCTCGCCGAGGGCTCGGGCGACCTCACGGCCACCGAGGAGAACCTGCGCCGGCTCGGCGCCGAGGTGCTGCCCCTGCTCGGCTGACCCGTACGTCGCGTACGGGGCCCGCCGTGCCCCCGGCCCTCCCCCGGCCGGAGCTGCCGCCCCCCGTTCCCTGATGCGCGCACCTCTCCACGCCCTCGAAGCGGCAGCATGATCGCCTCAGCAGTCGCGGAGCTCCGGCGACTGGTTCAGCAGCTGGGCCCGCACGGTGGTGAAGCGGGCCAGGCGCTCGTCCGCCGTGGGGTCCACGGGGAAGACGGCGACCCGGTGGCAGTTCTGGAACGCCAGGCGGACCCCGAAGTGCCGCTGCAGGGCACCGCGGATCGCGTCACTCGCCAAGGCACGCAGCAGCTGGCCGCGCGCGTACTCGTCCGGCGGCGGGGTCTGGTTGTCGGCGAACTCGCCGCCTTCCGCCTCCAGCCGCTCCACCAGCGAACTGATCATGTCCCACGCGTAGGGCAGGGACGTCCGGACGCAGTCGACGAACTCCGCTTCGTCGACCTCGCCTCGCTCGGCCTTGGATAGGAGGGCCGGTGAGACGTCGAGCGACATGGGTTCTCCTCTCGCGACCCCGCTCACGGGGTCTTAAGGAATGGGCGAGCGGACGACGACGCCCCGTGCTCGCACGGCGACCGCCCGCTTCAACGGTAATCCGGCCACTGCTGCCCCACCAGGAGAACACCGACAACTGGCCAAAGCCGTAGGGGCCCTTCCAGGGCGAATCGCGTGAAGTGGCGGGAGTCGAGTAGCGTGACTGACCATGCGTCTCGTCATCGCCCGTTGTTCCGTGGACTACGCGGGCCGTCTCACCGCCCACCTGCCCTCCGCCCCCCGGCTGATCCTGGTCAAGGCGGACGGCAGCGTCAGCATCCACGCCGACGACCGGGCCTACAAGCCCCTGAACTGGATGTCCCCGCCCTGCACCCTCAAGGAGGAGGAGGGCCGCTGGACGGTGATCAACAAGGCGGGCGAGAAGCTCATCATCACCATGGAGGAAGTGCTGCACGACTCCTCCCACGAGCTGGGCGTCGACCCCGGTCTGATCAAGGACGGCGTGGAGGCCCACCTCCAGGAGCTCCTCGCGGACCGCATCGAGACCCTCGGCGACGGCTACACCCTGATCCGCCGCGAGTACCCGACGGCGATCGGGCCGGTGGACATCCTGTGCCGCGACGCGGACGGGGCCACGGTGGCGGTCGAGATCAAGCGGCGCGGCGAGATCGACGGCGTCGAGCAGCTGACCCGGTACCTCGACCTGCTGAACCGCGACCCGCACCTGGCCCCCGTACGAGGGATCTTCGCGGCCCAGGAGATCAAGCCCCAGGCCCGCGTCCTGGCCACGGACCGCGGCATCGGCTGCGTCGTCCTCGACTACGACGGCCTCCGCGGCATCGAGGACGACAAGCTGCGACTGTTCTGACCCCGCACGGATGCTGCCGCCGCGGGGGCGCGATCGGCCACCGACGGCCTGCAGCCGACGCACCACGCCGTCTGCGGGCGCGTCGTGGCTTGTCGCGCAGTTCCCCGCGCCCCTGACGGGGCACTGCATGATCCGGCGGATCTTCGTCACGCGGTACCAGGGCGCCCCGTAGGGGCGCGGAGCGGTGTCGATCTGCGGCTACCGCCGCGTGGGCGCGATCGGCCCGCGACGGCCCGCAGCCGGCACACCACACCGGGACCCTGCGGGCGCGTCGTGGCTAGTCGCGCAGTTCCCCGCGCCCCTACGGGGCACTGCATGATCCGCCGAAGTGGCCGCTAGGCCACCGGCGCGGAGGACTTGCCGCTGGGGGCGGGTCCGCTCGCCGAGGTCGAGACGCCCGACGACGGAGTCGGAGGCTGCGTCGGCGGCGTCGGCTTGGTGTCCCCGCCCCCCGACTTCGTCGGCTGCGGATCCGCCGTCGGCGTCGGCTTCGGCGACGGGCTGCCGCCGGACGTCCGGCTCGGGCTCGGCGACGGCCGCCCCGTCCCGCCGGACGACCCGGTCGGGGTGGGCGTGCCCTGGGAGGGCGAGGGGTCCGCGCCGCCGGAGGAGGCGGTCGGCCCCGGCGTCGCCGTGGCGCCGCCGGGCCCGTTCCCCGGTGTCTCCCCCGGCCGGGCCTTGCGGGCCGGTACCTGTCCGCCGCCCCCGGTGCCGCCGGTCTCCGGCTCGTCCGCGTCGAGCCCGGCGTCGCCGTCCTGCTGGGACGCGGACTGCCCGGGCTTGACCGTGTCGGGGTGCCGCGGGGCGTCCCCGCCCGAGGCGGCGCCGAGGGTGACGACCGCGGCGAGGACGGCGGCGAGAACCGCGCCCGCGCCGGCCGCGGCGAGGTTGCGCCGGTTGCCGCCGGTCATGATCTTCTGCAGCCACGTCCGCCGTACGGGCCCGGTGCCCCCCGACGGGGATGCCGCCGAGGCGGCGGGCGCGACGCCCGACGCCCGCTTGATGACCGCCGTCGTCTCCTCGGCCGCCCGCGGCCCCGGTACCGCGGCCGCGATGCCGGCCGGCGTCACGGGCGGTGCGGCCGACTGTTCGCTGCGGGCGGCCGGCACCTCTTCGCCGGGCGGCGTGTGGGGCAGCGGCGGCAGGGGCGGTACGACGCCGGTGCGCCCGCCGCCCGTACGCCCGGCCGCGGCCGCGGCCGCGGCGACGGTGCCCGCCGCGAGTCCGGAGCGGTCGGCGACGAGGGCGAGGGCGCGCCGTCCGGCGACGGCGCCGCGCTTGTCGGCGAGGACGCCGCGCAGGCCGATGGAGGCCTCCAGTTCGGCGCGGGCCCGGTCGAGGTTGCCGGTGCACAGGGCGAGGACGCCCAACTCGTGGTGGAAATACGCTTCTTCGCCGACTTCGCCGGCGAGCCGGGCCGCCTCCTGCCCGTACCGCAGGCTGCGCTCCCAGGCGCCCCAGTGCAGCGCGGCCGCGAAGGCGGGCGCCGCGGTGCGGGCGAGCAGGACGGCGGTCGCCCGGTGCGGGGCCTCGGCGTCGCCGGTCAGGGCGCCGAGCGCGGCGAGGACGGTGTCGGCCTCGTGGGCGATGCGTTCGGGCGTGACGGAGGGGTGGCCGGCCCACCAGGCGTAGTGCTGGGCGGCGGTGTGGGCCTTGGCGGCGGCCTCGGTCGCCCAGTCCTCGCCGTACTCGGCGAGGAGTTGCTCGGCGACGCCGGTCGCGAGCCGGTAGTGGGCGCCGACGGTGGTGAGCAGGCCGCAGGCGAGGAGGTCGCCGATGGCGGCGTCGGCGTGGGTGTCGCCGACGAGGGCGGGCAGGTGGGCCTGGTGCGGCACCGCGCCGCCGAGGGCGACCGCGAAGCGCAGGGTCTGGCGTGCGGCCTCGTCGAGGCGGGAGGCGAGCAGCGGGGCGGGGGCGGCCGCCTGGGCGAGGGTCGGCAGCGGGCCCTTGGCCGCGCTCTCGCCCGCGTCGGCGTCGCCGGTGGCGTCCTCGTCGCTCGCGCTCGCGCCCGCGTTCGCGTACGGGCGCTCGGCGAAGACGCCGAACTCCTCGACGGCACAGGGCGCGGCGGCCAGGGCGTCGCGCTGCCGCAGCAGGGCGCCGGCCTGGACGAAGCGCAGCGGCAGGCCCTCGGACTCGAACCACAGGTCCGCCGCCCAGTTGGCCTCCTCGTCGGTCAGCGCCCGGCCGACGGCGTGCTCCAGCAGTTCCAGGCAGCCGGTGCGGTCGAGGCCGCCGAGGAAGACCTCCTCGACGTGGGAGTCGGCCGAGGGCGCGGGGACGTCGGGGGTGGCGGCGAAGAGGAAGGCGCACTCGGGGGTGGCGTCGAGGAGTTCGTCGAGCGCGCTGCCGCCGAATTCGAGGTCGTCCAGGACGACGACGGCGCCGATCCCGCTCACGGCGGCGAGCAGTTCGGCCCGGTCGAGCCGGTGCAGGGGGGCGTGGTGGACGGCGGCGAACAGCTCGTGCAGCAGGTCGGTGGCGCTGCGGCGGTGGCCGCTCAGGCGGACGACGCCGTCGGGGGCGAGGCCCTCGCAGTCCTCGGCGACGGCGTCGAGCAGGACGCTGCGCCCGGAGCCGGCGGGGCCGGTCAGGCGCACGGAGCGGCCGCGGGTGAGGAGCCTGCCGAGCCGCTCGCGCTCCTCGGCGCGGTGCAGCAGGGGCAGCTGGGGGCCCGGCTGCCGGGCGGGCGGCGGGGGTGCGGCGGCGCGGCGCAGTTCGGCGCGCTGCTCGGGGCCGTGGCGTTCGGGACGGGCCGGCAGGGAGCCGGGCGGGCAGGGCTCTATCTCGCTGCCGTCGACGGGGTTGACGGTCAGCAGGTAGTCGCCGGCGACGAGCTGGACGACACGGACCGGGCCCTGCCCGCCGGGGACGTCCGGCGCCGGGGCCCCGTCGCGGGGCGAGCGGCGCTTGGGTGCTGCGTCGTCCTGCAGGTGCGCGGGAGCGTGCTCGGCGTCGTGGAATTCCTCGGATCCGCGGTTCGTCGGGTCCATGCTGGTGAAGCCCCCAAGATGCGTGGCGTGCCGTCGTGCCCTCGGGCCTGTCCGCGCTCGTTCGCCCTGCGACCCGGTGCCCGCCGGCGGGCCGTGGGTGGCGGCGGGAAACCGAACAGACCTGGCCACAGTATCTACGACGCGGGGGGTGCGACGGCGCCGTGGGACGTCACAGTCTCGTGAGGATCGGGGTACTCGTGCCGCAGGGGGCTCACCGGGCGCGGGCGGCGCCCCTCGTCACAGCGGTGGCTCGCGGGGGTGTCAGGAGGGGCGGCCGGTGTCGCGGGAGTGGTGCTCGCGGGCGGGGCCGGGGGCACTCGCCACGCCGGCTCCGGTGCCGTCCTCGATGGCGAGGATGCGGTGGAGCCGGGTGGCGACCAGCACGCGCTGCATGCGGTCCGGCACGCCGCGCAGGACGAGCCGCCGGCCGGTGCGTCCGGCGCGGCGGTGGGCGCCCATGATGACGCCGAGTCCGGTGGCGTCCCAGGAGTCGAGCTCGGTCAGGTCGAGGACGAGGTCCCCGCGGCCGGCGTCGAGGGCGGAGTGCAGGACCGTACGGGCGTCCGCCGCACTGCGGACGTCGAGGCGTCCCCCGACGACCAGTTCGGCATGGTCGCCCCTGATGTGCATATGCGCTCCCCGGAGTGCTGCCTGAGTGAGATGTGGTGGAGGGTTCTAAAGAACTGACTGCCTCTCACAGGACAAAGTTGCCGTCTGTAAGCGAACCGATGCCGAATTCACCCCACGGGGTGAGGCTCACTGGCCGTAGTGGCTCAGTACTGGTAAAAGCCCTGCCCGCTCTTGCGGCCGAGGTCGCCGGCGTCGACCATGCGGCGCATGAGCTCCGGCGGGGCGAACTTCTCGTCCTGGCACTCGGTGTAGATGTTCCCGGTGGCGTGCAGCAGGATGTCCACGCCGGTCAGGTCCGCGGTGGCCAGCGGGCCCATGGCGTGACCGAAGCCGAGCTTGCAGGCGATGTCGATGTCCTCGGCGCTGGCCACGCCCGACTCGTACAGCTTCGTCGCCTCGACGACGAGCGCGGAGATCAGGCGGGTGGTGACGAAGCCGGCGACGTCGCGGTTGACGACGATGCAGGTCTTGCCGACGCTCTCGGCGAACTCACGCGCCTTGGCGAGCGTTTCGTCACTGGTCTTGTGACCGCGCACCAGCTCGCACAGCTGCATCATCGGCACCGGCGAGAAGAAGTGGGCGCCCACGACGCGCTCGGGGCGCTTCGTGGCAGCCGCGATCTTGGTGATCGGGATGGCGGAGGTGTTGGAGGCGAGCACGGCCTCGTCCTTCACCAGCCGGTCCAGGGCGCCGAAGATCTCGCGCTTGGTGTCGATGTCCTCGAACACCGCCTCGACGACGATGTCGGCGTCTGCGGCCGCGTCCAGCTCGGTCGTGGGCGTGATGCGCGCCAGCGCCTGCTCGGCCTCCTCGGCCGTCAGCTTGCCCTTGGAGACGAACTTGTCGTACGAGACCTTGATGCCGTCGGTGCCGCGCTTGAGGGCGGCGTCGGTGACATCCCGCAGCACGACGTCCCACCCGGCCTGCGCGGACACCTGCGCGATCCCGGATCCCATCAGTCCGGCGCCGATGACGGCGAGCTTCTTGGCCACGGCTGTCCCCTTACTCCCTGTGCGTGTGCGTGTGCATTACGGCTCTCCGCCCGGACCTTAGCGCCCGGCGACGCGCCGTTGGGCGGTAAGAGATGCGCGTCACGTCCCGAATGACGGACATCACACTGAGACGGCCACGCCCTATGCCCCACACCACAGTTGAGCCCCCCTGACCTCAGCCGTCACCCCCGCCCCGCAACGGCGCTCGGGGTCGTCTCCGTGGCGGCCGGCACGCGGTACTTCCGCCGGGCCGGGGCGTGACTACGCTCGGGACCATGGTCAATCTGACGCGCATCTACACCCGCACCGGCGACGACGGCACCACCGCCCTCGGCGACATGAGCCGCACCGTGAAGACCGACACCCGCATCGCCGCGTACGCGGACACCAACGAGGCGAACGCGGCCATCGGCGTGGCCGTCGCGCTCGGGCAGCTGCCCGAGGAGGTCGTGAAGGTGCTCGTACGGGTGCAGAACGACCTCTTCGACGTGGGCGCCGACCTGGCCACGCCGGTCGTGGAGAACCCCAAGCATCCCCCGCTGCGGGTGGAGCAGGCCTACATCGACAAGCTGGAGGCCGACTGCGACCACTTCCTGGCGCCGCTGGAGAAGCTGCGCAGCTTCATCCTGCCGGGGGGCACGCCGGGGGCGGCGCTGCTGCACCAGGCGTGCACGGTGGTGCGGCGGGCGGAACGCTCGACGTGGGCGGCGCTGGAGATGCACGGCGACATCATGAACCCGCTGACGGCCAAGTACCTCAACCGCCTGTCGGACCTGCTGTTCATCCTGGCCCGGACGGCGAACCAGGAGCTGGGCGACGTCCTGTGGGTCCCGGGCGAGAACCGGTAGGACCGCGCCACGCCCAGAACCTCTCCTCCAGTTCCGCCAGGTCCTTGCAGGCGGCCCCGTGCTGCCGGGCGAAGCGGACGGCGGAGTCCAGGAGCTCGAAGTCCTCCTTCGGCTTCGTCGTCCTGCGCGCCAGGAAGCGGTCGATGTCCGCGACCGGCCACGTGGAGGACAGTACGTGCGCCGGATCGAGGCGCAGGTCGGCGTGGTCGGTGCCGCTGAAGTGCACCCGTGCGGAGGGCGGGTTGATGTGGGAGGTGGCGGCCGACAGGGCGCGGTCGTCGCTCGGGTCGCAGCGCAGCCACCGGCCGCCGAGGTGGACGGTGGCGAAGAAGTGGCGCGACCTCTCGTCGCACCGCTGCTGGAGCGCGGGGAACCAGGCGGGGCCGAAGTACTTCCTGCCGTGCACGACGAGGACGCCGAAACCGGCAGGGATGCGCTGCGCGCGCAGCATGGCGCAGAGCAGGTTCGCCTTGTTGGAGCAGGACCCGCGGCGCTGGAGCAGTGTCTGGCTCGCCGTGCGGCTCCAGTCGTGCAGGATGGCGTACTGGATCTCGTCCTGCACCCAGCGGAAGAGCCGCACGGCCTTCTCCCGGTCGTCGGCCGCGCCGGCGGTGACGTACGCGGCCGTCCGGGCGATCCGCGCGGACGTGCTGTCGCAGAAGCGGGTGCCTTCCAGGAAGGCACCCGCGATCGAGGCCCGGTGATATCCCACCGGCCCATGGTGGGACCGCGCGTCCGGCGGGAAGGGCGGGTGGCGGGAAGAGCACCGGAATTGATCCGGCCGGGCCCGTCGCGACCGGTCCTGCCCGGGAGCTGTCCGGGTGTGCCGGGCCCGGCCCGCCGCCCGCGCCGCAGTGACGTGCGCGGCTACCGCAAGCCGTCGTCGACGGCCGTCATCAGCGTGCCGGTGTCGCCCGACATCTCCCAGATCATCACGCCGCCCAGCCCCTTGCCCTTCAGCCAGGCCGTCTTCTTGCCGATCGACCACGCGTCGTCGAACGTCCACCACTGGCCGCCCGCGCCGGTGTAGCCGTACGTGGCGACCGCCTTCTCGTCGTGGTAGACGGTCAGGTTCGGTACGGACGCGAGGAGGTTGTCGTACCCGCGGGTGCCGGCCTCCTCGGGGAACTGGCCGGGGGCCGCGCCGCCCGCGGTCTGCCAGGCGCCGTGGGCGCCGCCGTCGGCCACCTGCTGCCAGCCGCGGCCGTAGAAGGCGAGGCCGAGGACGACCTGGCGGGGGGCGACGCCCGCGTCGAGGTAGGTGCGGACGGTCGACTCGACGCTGAACTTCGTCGTGTACGGGTCATTGGGGTCGGTGTAGAGGTTCCCCTGGTGGCCCGTGCGGTTCGGCTCCCAGCTGTTGTCGCTGCCGGAGCCGTGGAAGTCGTAGCCCTGGACGTTGGCGAAGTCCATGGAGTCGAAGACGCTGGGCGTGCCGTCCTTGGTGGTGATGTCCCAGCCGGCGTCGATCTTGGCCGGATCGGCCGGGGTGAAGGCGGTGAGCAGGTACTTCTTGCCGGTGGTCGCGCTCAGCGCGTCCAGCTGCCGGCGGAATTCGGCGAACAGCAGCGTGTTGTTGGCCTTGTCGTCCTTGGAGACGTGGTTGCCCGCGTGTCCCTCGGATCCGGGCCACTCCCAGTCGATGTCGAATCCGTCGAAGATGCCGGCCGCGCTGCCCTGGCCGCCGCGTCCGTTGGTGACGGGCAGGTTGCCCTTGATGTACATGTCGATGCAGGACTTCACGAACTTCTGCCGTGAGGCGTCGGTCTTCGCGACGTCCGAGAAGTACTTGCTGTAGGTCCAGCCGCCGATGGACATGTTGATCTTCAGCGAGGGGTACTTGGCCTTGAGCTTCTTCAGCTGGTTGAAGTTGCCGGCCAGCGGCTGGTCCCACGTGTCGCCGACGCCGTCGACGGACTCGCCGGCGGCGAAGCCCTTCTCGTAGTCGGCCCAGGAGTCCCCGGCCCCGTCGCCCTGGCTGGGGTCCTGCGGGTTGGGGCTGGTGGCCTTGGTGACGCCGTTGAGGCAGGTCAGGTTGACGGGGTCGATGTTGGAGAAGGCGTAGTTGAGGTGGGTGAGCCGGCGGGCGGCTCCGGTGGTGTCGAGGGACTTCACGGTGTAGCCGCGCCCGTAGATGCCCCACTGCACGAAGTAGCCCACGCGGGCGTACCCGGTGCCGGGCTGCGGGTCGCCGCCCCCGCCGGTGGTACGGACGGTCAGCGGTGGGCTGGCCGGCCCGGTCTGGTCGGCGGTGTCGCGGGCGACGACGGTGTACGTGTAGGCGGTGCCGGCGGTCAGTCCGGAGTCGGTCCAGGCCAGCTTGGCCACGGTCGCGACCTTGGCGGTGCCCCGGTAGACGTCGTAGTTCTTCACGCCCTTGTCGTCCGTGGCGGCCGCCCACTTCAGGCCGATCGAGGTGTCGGTGACGGTGGTGGCCTCGGGGGTGCCGGGGGCGGAGGGCGGGTTGTCGCCGCCGGGGGGCGCGCCGTCGCAGGAGCCGCCGTTGAGCTTGCAGCCGGCGGGGGCGGCGTCACCGGCGGCGACGAAGCCGAAGCTCACGCTCGCCCCGGGGGCGATGGTGCCGTTGTACTCGCGGTTCTTGGCGGTGTAGTGGCCGCCGGAGTTGGTGACGAGGGCGTCCCAGTAGGAGCCGACCGTGGTGCCGGCGGGGAAGTCCCATTCGACGGTCCAGGAGGAGAGGGTGGCGGTGCCGGTGTTCTTCACCGTCCACTGGCCCTGGAAGCCCGTGCCCCAGTCAGAGGTCTTGACGAATGTCGCCGTCGCGGTGGGCGCGGCGTGGGCCGGTGCGGCCAGCGCGACGAGCATGCCGATGGGGAGGAGGAGGGCGGCGAGTGCCGCGAGGTAGGGGTGTGCCGAGGTTCTCGTGCTCAAGGGGTGCTCCCTCAAGTGAGGTTCGGACAAGTGGGGGGTGTGCGTGTGAGCGGAGCGTAAAAAGGTCCGTACCAATGGTCAAGAGGTCTGGACCAGACCCGACTCCCGGGCCAGCACCGCCGCCTGGACCCTGCTGCGCAGGCCCAGCTTCGCCAGCAGCCGGCTCACATGGGTCTTCACCGTGGCCTCCGCCATGCCCAGCCGTCCCGCGACCTCGGCGTTCGACAGCCCCTCCCCCACGCACACCAGCACCTCCCGCTCCCGCCGCGTGAGCGACGCGAGCAGCTCGGCGTACGGCCCGTCCTGCGCGGGCCGCGGGGGCGTCGGCCGGGCGAACTCCGCGATGAGACGCCGCGTCACCGCCGGCGAGATCAGCCCCTCGCCGCGCGCCACCGTCCGCACCGCCGCCACCAGGTCGGCGGCCTCGCTGTCCTTGAGCAGGAAGCCGGCCGCCCCCGCCCGCAGCGCGCCGAAGACGTACTCGTCCAGGTCGAAGGTGGTCAGGACCAGGACGTCGGCCAGCTGCTCGCCCGTGATGACCCGGGTCGCCGACACCCCGTCCAGGCGCGGCATCTGCACGTCCATCAGCACCACGTCCGGCCGCAGCTCGCGGGCCAGGCGCACGGCCTCCTCGCCGTCCGCCGCCTCCCCGGCCACCTCGATGCCGGGGGCCGACCTCAGGATGAGCACCAGCCCGGACCGCACCGCGGCCTGGTCCTCGGCCACCAGTACCCGGATCACCCTGCGTCCTCCTCGTCCACGGGCAGTTCGGCCCGTACCTCCCACATGGCACCGCCCGCCGCGGGGCCGGCCGTCAGCCGGCCGCCGAGCAGCTCCACGCGCTCGCGCATGCCGACCACGCCCGCCCCCGCGCCCGGCGCCCGGTGCCCGGGCCCGTCGCCCAGCGCACTGGTCACCCGCACCGTCAGCCCTCCCCCGCCGTCCACGCCCCGCGCCAGCTCCACCCGCACCTCGCCGGGGGCCGCGTGCTTGACCGCGTTGGTCAGCGACTCCTGCACGATGCGGTACGCCGCGAGCTCGACCGGCGCGGGCAGCGCGCCCGGGCCGCGGACGTCGTCGAGCCGGAAGGCGAAGCGCTCGTCCGGCACGACCGCCCTGGCCCGCTCGACCAGCGCGTCCAGGCCCGCCAGCGTGGGCGTGGGCGCCGGCTCCTCGGCTCCGGTCGTGTCCCGCAGCAGCCCGATCAGGCGCCGCATCTCGGCCAGGCCCTGGACGCTGTTCTCCCGGATGACCCCGAGCGCCTCGCGCGAGGCGGCCGGCTCGTCGATGGACAGCGCGGCCGAGGAGTGGATGGCGATGGCGGACAGGTGCCCGGCCACCATGTCGTGCAGCTCCCGCGCCATCCGGGCCCGCTCGGCGACAACCGCCTCGCGACGGTCCATCTCCGCCAGCAGCGCCGTGCGCTCGGCGTTGAGCCGGGCCACGCGGGCGGCGTCGCGGTGGGTGCGCACGGCGACACCGGTCCAGGCCGGCGCCACCGCGACCACGGCGACGCCCACGCCGACGAGCAGGGCCTCGGGCTTGCGGGCCACCGCGAAAGCGACCACCGTCGCCACGACGGTCAGGGCCTCGCACGTACGCGGTACCCGGCGGGCGGCGCCCGCAGGGCCGTACAGCACGGCCGCGTAGATCAGGTCGGTGAACATCAGCAGCGTGGCGAGCAGGTTCGCACCGGTCGCCAGGTCCACCGCGAAGACGAGGGTGCCGAGCACCAGGGCCGGCTCCGGCATCGTGCGCCGCAGCAGTTCCAGGCCCGCCATGGCCACCAGGGCGAGCAGCGCCCACCGGGGCGAGAGCCCCGGCACCCAGCTCCTGTGTCCCCGCAGCCCCAGGAACCACAACACCAGCCCACCCACCAGCCCGGCGACGGCGATGAGCACGTCGTCGCGGTGCGGGCGGTCGGGCAGCGTGAAGAGGCCGGGCATGGCTCCATCTCAGCACGTCGCCCGGGGCGGAATCGTCCCCTCCAGGACCGGGCCGGGACCCGCCTCCTCCATCGAAGGATGCAGTGCCGGATCATCGCGTACGACGACGAATCCGGGCCGCGCGGAGCGGACGCTGGTGGGGAGGAAGGGAGAGGAACGTGATCGTCACGCTGGTCGTCGCCTGCGAGATCGGCTTCTGGGTCCTGCTGGCCGCCGGGCTGAGCCTGCGCTACCTGGCCCGCATGCCGCGTACGGGGGTCGCGGCACTGCTGCTGGAGCCGGTGCTGGAGCTGGTCCTGCTGATCGCCACGGCGATCGACCTGAGGAACGGCGCCACGGCCGACTGGAAGCACGGCCTGGCGGCGGTCTACATCGGCTTCTCGGTGGCGCTGGGACATTCCACGATCAAGTGGGTCGACCAGCGCTTCGCCCACCGCTTCGCGGGCGGGCCGCCGCCGGTGAAGCCGCCGAAGTACGGCATGGCGCGCACCGTGCACGAGTGGCGGACGGCGGGCAAGTGGATCCTGGCGTCGGCGATCGCGATCGGGCTCCTGCAGTGCGCCGCCTGGTACGTGGGGGGCTCCGGTGACATCAGCTCCCTGCGGGAGTGGCAGACGAGGATGCTGTGGGTGGCAGGCATCAACCTGGCCATCGCCCTCAGCTACACGCTCTGGCCCAAGCAGCCGAAGAAGGACGGCGCCCCGTAGGGGCGCGGGGAACTGCGCGACAAGCCACGACGCGCCCGCACATGGGGCCGTGCTTCGCCTGCGGGCCGCCGGTGGCCGATCGCGCAGTTCCCCGCGCCCCTGACGGGGCTAGGCCACGTTGACGCGCTGGCCGGGAGGCGCCGCCTCCAGCCAGGCGAGGAAGCCCGTCAGCGCGTCCTCGCTCATGGCGAGCTCCAGGCGCGTGCCCCGGTGCGCGCACCCCAGCACGATCGCATCCGAAAGGAGCGCCAGCTCCTCCTCGCCCTGGGGAGTGCGGCGCTCCAGTACCTCGATCGAGTCCCGCTCCAGCACACGGCGCGGGCGCGGGGCATAGGAGAAGACGCGGAACCACTCGATGCGGTCGCCGCTGTAGCGGGCGACCCCGTACACCCAGCCCTTGCCGGCGGGTTCGGGGTCGTCCTCCGGAACGTTCCAGCGCAGGCTGCAGTCGAACGTGCCGCCGGAACGCTGGATGAGCCGCCTGCGCAGCCCGAAGACGAAGAGCCCCAGCAACACCAGTAGTACGACGATGCCGCTCACGAGCAGAGCGAGGACCATCTCCACCGACCTCCTCGCATCATCTAGAGCAACCGCACCTGCGTTATTGCCTCAGCCGCGGACCGCCCTGGAAGGTTCCAGGCCGGCCCGCGGCTGAGGGTCGTACTCGAAGCGGATACGGGCTAGCGAACGCCCGTGACCGCCTTCAGCCGGACGTCCGCGCGCCGCTCGGCGGCGGCGTCGGCCTCCGCCTTGGCGCGCTCGAGCGCCCGCTCGGCACGCTCGACGTCGATCTCGTCGGCGAGCTCCGCGATCTCGGCGAGCAGCGAGAGCTTGTCGTCCGCGAACGAGATGAAACCGCCGTGCACCGCGGCGACGACGGTGCCGCCGTCGGTGGTCCTGATGGTCACCGGGCCGGACTCCAGCACACCGAGCAGCGGCTGGTGGCCGGGCATGACGCCGATGTCACCCGATGTGGTACGCGCGATGACCAGGGTGGCCTCGCCGGACCAGACGCTTCGGTCCGCCGCGACCAGCTCGACGTGCAGCTCAGCAGCCAACGTGGCTCCTCGGGTCTTACACCCGCCGGGTGCGACGGGTGTTGGGTCAAAGAATAGGGGACGTGACGTCCGGGGGCGGGAGTGCCCCGCCCCCGGACGTCAGGGCGCGAGGGCCCTTAGGAGACGCCCAGCTCCTTGGCGTTCTTCTTCAGGTCCTCGAGGCCACCGCACATGAAGAAGGCCTGCTCCGGGAAGTGGTCGAACTCACCGTCGCAGATCGCGTTGAACGCGGCGATGGACTCGTCCAGCGGAACGTCCGAACCGTCGACACCGGTGAACTGCTTCGCCGCGTGGGTGTTCTGCGACAGGAAGCGCTCGACGCGACGGGCGCGGTGGACGACCAGCTTGTCCTCTTCGCCCAGCTCGTCGATACCGAGGATCGCGATGATGTCCTGGAGGTCCTTGTACTTCTGCAGGATCCCCTTGACGCGGGAGGCGCACTCGTAGTGGTCCTGCGCGATGTAGCGCGGGTCCAGGATGCGGGACGTCGAGTCCAGCGGGTCGACCGCCGGGTAGATGCCCTTCTCCGAGATCGGACGCGACAGAACGGTCGTGGCGTCCAGGTGGGCGAAGGTCGTCGCCGGGGCCGGGTCGGTCAGGTCGTCCGCGGGGACGTAGATCGCCTGCATGGAGGTGATCGAGTGACCACGGGTCGAGGTGATGCGCTCCTGCAGGAGGCCCATCTCGTCGGCGAGGTTCGGCTGGTAACCCACGGCGGAGGGCATGCGGCCCAGCAGCGTGGAGACCTCGGAACCGGCCTGGGTGAAGCGGAAGATGTTGTCGATGAAGAACAGCACGTCCTGCTTCTGCACATCGCGGAAGTACTCCGCCATGGTCAGACCGGCCAGGGCGACGCGCAGACGGGTGCCCGGGGGCTCGTCCATCTGACCGAAGACCAGGGCGGTCTTGTCCAGAACGCCCGACTCCTCCATCTCCTGGATGAGGTCGTTGCCCTCACGGGTGCGCTCGCCGACGCCGGCGAAGACGGAAACACCATCGTGCAGCTTGGCCACACGCATGATCATTTCCTGGATCAGAACGGTCTTGCCGACACCGGCACCACCGAACAGACCGATCTTGCCGCCCTTGACGTACGGGGTCAGCAGGTCGACGACCTTCAGACCCGTCTCGAACATCTCGGTCTTCGACTCGAGCTGGTCGAACGCCGGGGCCTTGCGGTGGATGGACCAGCGCTCGGTGACCTCGGACTCGGCCTCGGGCTCGTTCAGGATGCGGCCCAGGGTGTTGAACACCCGGCCCTTGGTGACGTCACCGACGGGGACGGTGATGCCGTCGCCGGTGTCGGTCACCGGGGCCTGGCGGACCAGACCGTCGGTGGGCTCCATGGAGATGGCGCGCACCAGGCCCTCGCCCAGGTGCTGCGCGACCTCGAGGGTCAGGGTCTTCTTCTTGCCGGCCTCGGCCGGGTCGGAGACCTCGACGGTCAGCGCGTTGTAGATCTCCGGCATCGCGTCGACGGGGAACTCCACGTCGACGACCGGGCCGATGACCCGGGCGACGCGGCCCGTCGCGGCGGCCGTCTCAACAGTGGTGGTCATTGTTTCAGTCACTCCCCGCGGTCGCGTCGGCCAGGGCGCTCGCGCCACCGACGATCTCGCTGATTTCCTGGGTGATGTCGGCCTGTCGGGCCGCATTGGCAAGCCGCGTGAGCGACTTGATGAGCTCTTCGGCGTTGTCGGTCGCCGACTTCATCGCCCGGCGGCGGGCCGCGTGCTCGGAGGCGGCGGCCTGCAGCAGGGCGTTGTAGATCCGGGACTCGACGTACCGCGGCAGCAGCGCGTCGAGCACGCCCTCGTCGGACGGCTCGAAGTCGTACAGCGGCAGGATCTTGTCCTTGACCGCCTCGGACTCCTCGGCCGTGGCTTCGAGGCTCAGCGGCAGCAGCCGGTTGTCGACCGGCGTCTGCGTCATCATCGACACGAACTCCGTGAAGACGATGTGCAGCTCGTCCACGCCGCCCTCGGCGGTGTCCTGCTGGACCGCCTCGATGAGGGGACCGGCGACCCGCTTGGCGTCGGCGTAGGTCGGGCTGTCGGTGAAGCCCGTCCACGAACCGGCGACCGGGCGCTCGCGGAAGCCGTAGTACGCGACGCCCTTGCGGCCGACGATGTACGTGACGACGTCCTTGCCCTCCGCCTTGAGGCGCTCGGTGAGCCGCTCGGCGGACTTGATCGCGTTGGAGGAGTAGCCGCCGGCCAGACCGCGGTCGCTCGTGACGAGCAGGACCGCGGCCCGGACCGGGTTCTCGACCTCGGTCGTCAGGGCGTGCTTGGTGTTGGACCCGGTGGCAACCGCGGTCACTGCCCGGGTGAGCTCACTGGCGTACGGAGTGGAGGCCGCCACCTGGCGCTGCGCCTTGACGATGCGCGAGGCGGCGATCATCTCCATCGCCTTGGTGATCTTCTTGGTCGCGGAGACGGACTTGATCCGCCTCTTGTAGACCCGGAGCTGGGCACCCATATGCTCAGCCCTCGCCCAGCAGCTTGCCGTCCGAGGTCTCGAACTGCTGCTTGAACGCCGCGATCGCGTCGCCCACGGCCTGCAGCGTGTCGTCGGACATCTTGCCGCCCTCGCGGATGGAGGTCATCAGACCGCCGTGCTCGCGGTGCAGGTAGTCCAGCAGCTCGCGCTCGAAGCGGCGGATGTCCTCGACCGGGACGTCGTCCATCTTGCCGGTGGTGCCGGCCCAGATGGAGACGACCTGGTCCTCGGTGGAGTACGGGGCGTACTGGGACTGCTTGAGCAGCTCCACCATGCGCTTGCCGCGCTCCAGGGCGGCCTTCGACGCGGCGTCCAGGTCGGAACCGAAGGCGGCGAACGCCTCCAGCTCGCGGTACTGGGCCAGGTCCACACGAAGGCGGCCGGAGACCTGCTTCATGGCCTTGTGCTGGGCCGAGCCACCGACACGGGAGACCGAGATACCGACGTTCAGGGCCGGGCGCTGGCCGGCGTTGAACAGGTCGGACTCCAGGAAGCACTGGCCGTCGGTGATGGAGATGACGTTGGTCGGGATGAACGCCGAGACGTCGTTGGCCTTGGTCTCGACGATCGGCAGACCCGTCATCGAACCGGCGCCCATGTCGTCGGAGAGCTTGGCGCAGCGCTCCAGCAGACGCGAGTGCAGGTAGAAGACGTCACCCGGGTAGGCCTCGCGGCCCGGCGGGCGGCGCAGCAGCAGGGAGACGGCACGGTAGGCGTCGGCCTGCTTCGACAGGTCGTCGAAGACGATCAGGACGTGCTTGCCCTGGTACATCCAGTGCTGGCCGATGGCCGAGCCGGTGTAGGGGGCGAGGTACTTGAAGCCGGCCGGGTCGGACGCGGGAGCGGCGACGATCGTCGTGTACTCCAGGGCGCCGTTCTCCTCCAGCGCGCGGCGCACGCCGGCGATGGTGGAGCCCTTCTGGCCGATGGCGACGTAGATGCAGCGGACCTGCTTCTTGGGGTCGCCGGTGCGCCAGTTGTCGCGCTGGTTGATGATCGTGTCGATCGCGAGCGCGGTCTTGCCGGTCTGACGGTCACCGATGATCAGCTGACGCTGGCCACGGCCGACCGGGGTCATGGCGTCGACGGCCTTGTAGCCGGTCTCCATCGGCTCGTGGACCGACTTGCGGACCATGACGCCGGGGGCCTGCAGTTCGAGGGCGCGGCGGCCCTCGGTCGCGATCTCGCCGAGGCCGTCGATCGGGTTGCCCAGCGGGTCGACGACGCGGCCGAGGTAGCCCTCGCCCACCGCGACGGAGAGCACCTCACCGGTGCGCTGCACCGGCTGGCCCTCCTCGATGCCGCTGAACTCGCCGAGGACGACCGCACCGATCTCGCGCTCCTCGAGGTTGAGGGCGAGACCGAGGGTGCCGTCCTCGAACCGCAGCAGCTCGTTCGCCATGGCCGAGGGAAGGCCCTCGACCTTCGCGATGCCGTCGCCGGCAACGCTGACCGTACCGACCTCCTCGCGCGAGGCCGCGTCCGGCTTGTACGCCTGGACAAAGTTCTCCAGTGCGTCCCGGATCTCCTCCGGCCGGATCGTGAGCTCCGCCATCTGGGTTCCCTGCTCTCCTTGTTGGGCCCGAAGTAATTCTGGGGGTCTGGGGACTGTCCCCCAGAGGACACCGTCGGCCCAACCCGGGCCGTCAGTACATGCTCTTGAGTTGGTGGCTGGTCAGCCGGCCATCCGGCGGCTCGCCTCGGCGAGCCGGTCCGCGATCGTGCCGTTGATGACCTCGTCGCCGATCCGCACCTGGATGCCACCGATGATCTCGGGGTCGACGTCCAGGTTGAGGTGGACGCGTCGCCCGTACAGCGTGGCGAGCGCCTCGCCGAGGCGCTGCTTCTGCTGATCGCTGAGCGGCACCGCGGAGGTGACCTCCGCGACCATGCGGTTGCGGCGGTCGGCGGCCAGCTTGGAGAGGGCGTTCAGCCCACCGTCCAGGCTACGTCCACGCGGCGCGGTCACCAGCCGGAGCACGAGGCGCTCGGTGACCGGGTTGGCCCGGCCGCCCAGCAGCTCGCGCACCAGCTCGGCCTTGGCGCGGCGGTCCGCGACCTTGTCGGCCAGCGCGGCGCGCAGCTCCGGGTTCGACGCGACGATGCGGCCGAAGCGGAACACCTCGTCCTCGACGTCGTCCAGGTCACCGGCCCGCTCGGCGGCGATCAGGTCGGCGCCGGAGGCCAGCTCCTCGATCGCGTCCACCAGGTCGCGCGAGCGCGACCAGCGGGAACGGACCATGCCGCCGACCAGCTCGACGCACTCCTCGCCCACCTGGCCGGCCAGCAGCCGGCGCGCCAGCTCCGCCTTGGCCTCGCCGGACTGCGCCGGGTCGGTCAGGACCCGACGCAGCGAGACCTCGCGGTCGAGCAGCGCGGTGACGGCGGCCAGTTCCTCGGCGAGCTTCGCGGCGTCCACGGCCGTGTTGTCCGCCAGCGCGTCGAGGCGCTCCCGTGCGGAGGCCAGGGCCTCCCGGCTCGCAAGGCTCATCGCGTGGCCTCGGCCTTCGTCTCGTCGCCCGCCTTGGTCTCGAGCGCGTCGAGGAAGCGGTCGATGGTCCGGCTCTGGCGCTCGGCGTCCGTCAGGGACTCGCCGACGATCCGGCCGGCCAGGTCGATGGCCAGCTGGCCGACGTCCTGGCGCAGCGTGGCCGCGGCGGCCTTGCGGTCGGCCTCGATCTGGGCGTGACCGGCGGCGATGATCTCCTCACGCTGCCGCTGGCCCTCGAGCCGCATCTCGGCGATCAGCGCGACGCCCTGCTCCTGCGCCTCCTGGCGCAGACGCGCAGCCTCGTGGCGGGCGTCGGCGAGCTGGGCCCGGTAGTCCTCGAGAACCTGCTGAGCCTCGGCCTGCGCGGCCTCGGCCTTCTCCATGCCGCCCTCGATGGCCGCCCGGCGCTCCTCCAGAACCTTGTTGATGTTCGGGAGGAGCTTCTTGCCGAGGAACCCGAAGACGATGAGGAAGGCGATCAGGCCGATGATGAGCTCTGGCATCGGCGGGAGGAGAGGGTTCTCCATCTCCTCGGACGCCAGGTGCGTCAGGGCGTACACATCAGTGCCTTTCGTCGAAAAGGGTTGTCGCTGGGTCGGTTTACTTGAACACGAAGCCCATGACGATGCCGATCAGGGCGAGCGCCTCACAGAAGGCGAAACCCATGATCTGGTTGGTGCGGATCAGGCCGGCCGCCTCGGGCTGACGGGCCAGGGCCTGGGTGCCGTTGCCGAAGATGATGCCGACGCCGACGCCCGGGCCGATGGCGGCCAGGCCGTAGCCGATCGCGCTGGCGCTGCCGGTGAAGGCGTCGGCGGAGGCGAGGGTCTGGAGAGCGGACATGCCGGTTCTTCCTTCTCTTTCACGGACCGGTGGGGGTTGGCCACCGGACGTCTCTTGGATTGGGGGCGGGAGCGGGCTGGCTCAGTGGTGCTCGGAGAGCGCGCCCTGGATGTAGCTGGTGGCCAGGAGGACGAAGATGTACGCCTGGACGGCCTGGATGAAGAGCTCGAAGGCGGTCATCGCGAGCGTCATGAGGAACGACGCGCCCGCGTAGGCGATGCCGATGCCGTTCAGCAGGTACCAGCTGGCGATGGTGAACATCACGATCAGCAGGTGGCCGGCGAACATGTTCGCGAAGAGCCGGACCGCGTGGGTGAAGGGCCGGATGATCAGGTTGGACAGGGCCTCGATCACCACGATCAGCGGCAGGACCCAGCCCAGCTCCTTGTTGTAGCCGGTGATGTTCTTCAGGGCGCCGACGAAGCCGTGCTTCTTGAAGGTCAGGAAGACCCACATGACGTAGACGACCAGGGCGAGGCCGGCGGGGTAGGCAATGATCGACGTCACGGGGAACGAAGCCACCGGGATGATCGACCAGAGGTTCATGATCCAGACGAAGAAGAACAGCGAGACCATGAACGGCACGTACTTCTCGCCGTGCTTCTTGCCGAGCGCCTCGTAGACGATCCCGCGGCGCACGAAGTCGTAGCCGGCCTCACCGACCATCTGCAGCTTGCCGGGGACCACCTTGGCCCTGCCGAACGCCGCCCAGAAGAACCCCACGACGAGCAGCGAGCCGAGGATGGCCAGCAGCATCGGCTTGTTGAACTCGTAACCGCCGATCGTGAAGAGCGGCTCGAAGACGAACGAGTGGAGCCCTGGGGCCGGGAAGCCGCACCCGTTGAAGATGTGGCAATCGGTCTCGAAGGCGAGCAGCGTCTGGTCAGCACTCACCGCGAGCTCCTTCAGCGTGGCGCATAGGTACGGCAACCTCGTTGTGTCGGCGCGGCGTGCAGCCACGGAACGGCACTGGACTGGTCTTACGAATGGGGGTGCGGCAGATCGACCGGGAACGGCCGAGATGCATCGCAGGCGTCAGCTGCACGGGCTGCCGGCTCTGCCCCGCGGGACTCGGGGTTTCGGCTGCCTGCGTCCGCTGCACCTCAGATGGCATCGGACGATAGCAGGTGAGCGCGCGAGCCTTTATCCCGGGCCTACCGCTCATGACGGAGAACCGGCGGGCGTGGTCTTCTCGGTCTCGCGGGACGTCTCCACATAAAGGATCTTGGCCTTCATGTACGCGCGCGCCTGCGCCCCGATCCACACGAGGGTCGCGGCGAGCAGGGTGAAGGCGAAAACCTTGGTGTCGAACAGCGTGGTGTCCTTGAACACCATCAAAAACACGGCCACCAGCAGCATCTGGGTCATGTAGAGCAGCAGCCCCATGGCCTGGAAAAGGTGCGGCAGATTCCTGGCGGTGCGCTGCAGGATCACCAGGCCCGAGGCCATGACCGCACCGGTGAGGGCGACTCCGACGGTCGCGCCGATCCCGCCCTTGCCGCCGGCGAGCACGAAGCCGGCAACGACGGCCACCACACCGGTGAGGGCGGTCGGAACGGCGCACTGCAGAAGTGTTCGGGCGTCGTTGGACTGCATGAAGGGTTTCTCCGGCGAAGGTCGGAAGCAACGATTCGTCGTGACTGAGCGTATCCCCGGGAATGAGGTGGCACCTCGCAGCGAAGGGCCGCCGCACTACGGTCCTTCGGCTCTACCAAGGGTTTCGTGAACGGTATCACAAACTATTTGATGAGGTCTTTACCTACATCGTGTGCCGCATGTCACACTCAGGGGTCAATGCCCTGGTCACAGGGCTGACGGAGCTGTCTTTCGTCTGCTAGAGGACGCCACGACGGCGCCCGGCCGTTTTCAGTTCTTGCCCCCGCGCGCATGTGCGAAGCGGGAGCGGTCGCCGACGGCGGTGGCCCCGTGCAGCCCGGCGGGCACCGGCTCGCGCTCCTCCCCCTCGCCGGTACGGGCGGCGGGGGCCGGTGCCGCGGGGACGCGGCGGCGGTAGCGCGGCGGGACGAAGCGCTGGGCCCACAGCGGGGCGCGCGGCGTGAAGCGCGGCATCAGCAGCAGCACCAGGCCCACGGCGCTGAGCGCGACGATGAGCAGCAGGATCCAGACACTGGCGGAGTTCACCGAGTAGGCCACCGTGCCGAAGCCGATCAGCGCCGACCAGAAGTACATGATCCACACGGCCCGGCTGTGGGAGTGACCGATCTCCAGCAGCCGGTGGTGCAGGTGGCCGCGGTCCGCGGCGAACGGCGACTGGCCCTTCCACGTGCGGCGCACGATGGCCAGCAGCAGGTCGGCGACCGGCACCGCGATGACGGTCAGCGGCAGCAGCAGCGGAATGTAGACCGGGACCATCGCCTGCACGGCCGCCCGCTCGGAGCCCGCCCACAGCTTGAGGGCGTCGGGGTCGACCTGGCCGGTGATGGAGATGGCGGCGGCCGCCATGACCAGGCCGATGAGCATCGAGCCGGAGTCGCCCATGAAGATGCGCGCGGGGTGCATGTTGTGCGGCAGGAAGCCCAGGCACATGCCCATGAGCACGGCGGCGATCAGGGTGCCGGGGGCGGCGGACTCCAGCCCGTGGCCGTACCACATGCGGTAGGCGTACATGAAGAACGCGGCGGCGGCGATGCACACCATGCCGGCCGCCAGGCCGTCCAGGCCGTCGACGAAGTTCACCGCGTTGATGGTGATCACGACGAGGGCGACCGTGAGCAGCGTGCCCTGCATGGGGGTCAGCGAGACCGTGCCGACACCGGGCACGGGGATGAACAGGATCGTCAGACCCTGCAGCACCATCACGCCGGCGGCGATCATCTGGCCGCCCAGTTTGACCAGGGCGTCCACGCCCCACTTGTCGTCGAGCACGCCGAGGATCCAGATCAGGCCCGCGCCCGACAGCAGGGCTCTGGGCTCGTTGGACAGCTCGAAGACGGACTTGAGGTTGGACAGGTGCGCGGCGACCAGCAGTCCCGCGCACAACCCGCCGAACATCGCGATACCGCCGAGCCGCGGCGTCGGTTCCCGGTGCACGTCGCGCGCGCGGATCTCGGGCATGGCGCCCGCCACGATCGCGAACTTCCGCACCGGGCCCGTCAGCAGGTAGGTGACCGCCGCGGTGACGCACAACGTCAGCAGGTATTCACGCACGGGCTGCCCCAGGGATAGCGCTGGACATCACAGCCTCACACCATATTCGCGTCCGCCCCGGAACCGTGAATGCCCTCCAGGACGCCCACCGCCCCGGCGGGGTTCCAAATGATCACATGTGGGCGCGATACGGGGGGAACCTTCCGGCCAGATCCGCCACCTCGGCCCGGGCGTCGGCCTCCGGCAGCTCGCCGCGCAGCACCTTCGCGATCAGGGTGCCGACGAGCTCCATCTCGCTCTCGCCCATCCCCTGCGTGGTGACGGCCGCCGTGCCCATGCGCAGGCCGCGTGCGCTGCCGCGGGGCAGCCCGCAGACGTCCAGCACCATGGCGGCCGCCGAGAGCCTGCGGCGGGCCGTGGCGGCGTCCAGGGCGAGCGTGGAGACGTCGGCGACCACCAGGTGGGTGTCGGTGCCCGCGGTCTCCACGGGGACGCCCTCGGCGGCCAGGGTGGCCGCGAGCCGGCGGGCGTTGGCGACGACCTGGTGGACGTACGCGCCGAATGCGGGGGTCGCCGCCTCGCCGAGGGCGACGGCCTTGGCGGCGACCGTGTGCATCTGGGCGCCGCCCTGGGTGAAGGGGAACAGCGCGCGGTCCACGCGCTGGGCGAGCTCGGGGCCGCACAGCAGCAGCCCGCCGCGCGGGCCGCGCAGCACCTTGTGCGTGGTGGCGCACACCACGTCGGCGTACGGCACGGGGTTGGGCGCCGCTCCCCCGGCGACCAGGCCCATGGGGTGGGCGGCGTCCACGATCAGGTGGGCGCCCACCTCGTCGGCGATGCGGCGGAAGGCCGCGTAGTCGGGGTGGCGCGGGTAGGAGGTGGAGCCGCACACGATGGCCCGGGGCCGGTGGGTGCGGGCCAGGTCGCGCACCCGGTCGTAGTCCAGCAGGCCGGTGGCCTCGTCGACGCCGTAGCCGACGAAGTCGTACCACCGGCCGGAGAAGTTCACCGGGGAGCCGTGGGTGAGGTGTCCGCCCTGCTGCAGGCCCATGGCCAGCACCGTGTCGCCGGGGGTCAGCAGCGCCGCGTAGGCGGCGAGGACGGCGGCGGTGCCGGAGTGCGGCTGGACGTTGGCGTGCGCGGCGCCGAACAGGTGCCGGGCGCGCTCGACGGCCAGGCCCTCGGCCAGGTCGACGAGCTCGCAGCCGCCGTGGTGGCGGGCGCCGGGGTAGCCCTCGGCGTACTTGTTGGTGAGCGGGGAGCCGAGGGCGGCCAGGACGGCGGGCGAGGTGAAGTTCTCGGCGGCGATGAGCTGCAGCCCGGTGGCCTGGCGCTCGGCCTCGGCCAGGAGCAGTCCGGCGATCTCGGGGTCCTGCCGGGTCAGTGCGGTGAAGCCGCCGTCCCAGGAGGGGCGCGGGAGGTCCTGCGCTGCGGCCAGGGGCCCGGTGCTGCCGACGGGTGCGGGGGTGGTGGGCACGGGCATCGCTGGCTCCCGGCTGTGCGGTGCGATGGGCGGGCGGTCCCGGAAGGGCCTGTCCTCCCAATGTAGGCCCGCACGGTGCCATATGCCCGGAAGGTCGCGGCTAGGCCCGGCCGGAGACCCCCGTGAGCGCGGTGACGACCGGGTCCAGTGCCTGGTTGATCTCGTCGCCGATGGAGCGGAAGAAGGTGATCGGGGCGCCGTAGGGGTCGTGCACCTCGTCCGCCTCCGCGCTCGGCGCCAGCAGCCAGCCGCGCAGCGCGGCGGCGGCCTGCACCAGGGCGCGGGCGCGCTCGACCACCCCGCCGGCCTGCCGCGGGTCGGGCAGGGTCGCGGGGTCTATGGCCCGCACCAGCCGGGTGAACTCCTTGAGCGTGAAGGTGCGCAGCCCCGCCGAGTGGCCCATGGAGATGACCTGGGCGCGGTGGTCGCGGGTGGCGGTCAGGACCAGGTCGGCGCGGATGACGTGCTCGTCCAGCAGCTCCCGGCCGGTGAAGCCGTGCGGGTCGGCGCCGAAGTCGGCGAGGACCGTCGCGGCGTGGGCCTCCATGGGGGCGCCCTCGTGGCCCCAGGTGCCGGCGCTCTCCACCACCAGGCCCCCGGCGTACGGGTCGCCGAGGCGGTGCGTGAGGGCGTGCCGGGTCAGCCGCTCGGTGATCGGCGAGCGGCAGACGTTGCCGGTGCTGACGTGGAGGATGCGGAAGATGTCGGCGGATGTCTCCGGCTCCGCTATGCCACGCCCCTGCGGGGCGATCAATTGGCCACCTCGAGGTCGGGTACCACCTCGCGCAGCTGCTCGGCGCTGACGGCGCCGGCGCGCAGCAGGACGGGCACCTTGCCGGTGACGTCCACGATGGAGGACGGCACGTCGGCGGGGGTGGCGCCGCCGTCGAGGTAGACGGAGACGGAGTCGCCGAGCATCTCCTGCGCGGCGTCGCAGGTCTGCGGGGCGGGGTGGCCGGTGAGGTTGGCGCTGGAGACGGCCATGGGGCCGAACTCGGTCAGCAGCTCGATGGCGACGGGGTGCAGCGGCATGCGCACGGCCACCGTGCCGCGGGTCTCGCCCAGGTCCCAGGTCAGCGACGGCTGGTGCTTGGCGACGAGGGTGAGCGCGCCGGGCCAGAAGGCGTCGACGAGCTCCCAGGCCTGCTCGGAGAAGTCGGTGACGAGCCCGTGCAGGGTGTTGGGCGAGCCCACGAGGACGGGCGAGGGCATGCCCCGGCCCCGGCCCTTGGCCTGCAGGAGGTCGCCGACGGCCTCGCGGCTGAAGGCGTCCGCACCGATGCCGTAGACGGTGTCGGTGGGCAGCACGACCAGCTCGCCGCGGCGGACCGCGGCGGCCGCCTCGCGCAGACCGGTCCTGCGGTCGGTCGCGTCGCTGCAGTCGTATCGCCGTGCCATGTCACTGGCCTCCTCGTACGGAAGGGACGGAAGGGTGGGGGTGGTGTCGCCCGGGTGCGCCGGAGGGCGTCACGGCGTCGCCTTGCGGGCCGTGGCGAAGCGCGGGCGGTTGTTGAGGTCGGGGTGGTCGGCGGCGTCGGCCCAGCCCTTCTCCTCGGCGAAGATCCACGGCACCTGGCCGCCCTGGGTGTCGGCGTGCTCGACGACGACGACGCCGCCGGGGCGCAGCAGCCGGTGGGCGGTGCGCTCCAGGCCGCGGATGGTGTCCAGGCCGTCCTCGCCGGAGAACAGGGCGAGCTCCGGGTCGTGGTCGCGGGCCTCGGGGGCGACGTACTCCCACTCGGTGAGCGGGATGTACGGCGGGTTGGAGATCACCAGGTCGACCTGGCCGTCCAGCTCGGGCAGGGCGGTCAGCGCGTTGCCGTGGTGCAGGTGCACCCGGGAGCCCTCGGTGTTGCGGCGGGCCCAGCCGAGCGCGGTCTCGTCCAGCTCGACGGCGTGCACCCGGGAGCGGGGCACCTCCTGGGCGAGGGCGAGCGCGATGGCGCCCGAGCCGGTGCACAGGTCGACGATCAGGGGCTCGACCACGTCCATGGCGCGCACGGCGTCTATGGCCCAGCCGACGACCGACTCGGTCTCCGGCCGGGGCACGAAGACCCCGGGGCCGACCTGCAGCTCCAGGTACCGGAAGAAGGCGCGCCCGGTGATGTGCTGCAGCGGCTCGCGGGCCTCGCGGCGCGCGACGGCCTCCCAGTAGCGGGCGTCGAAGTCGGCGTCGGCGACGTTGTGCAGCTCACCCCGTTTGACGCCGTGCACGAAGGCGGCGAGCTCCTCCGCGTCGAAGCGCGGGGAGGGCACGCCGGCGTCGGCCAGCCGCTGGGTGGCCTGCGCCACCTCGGCGAGCAGCAGGTTCACTGGGCCTTCCTCCTGATCCGGGTCGCTTCTCGTACGGCTACTGGGCCGAGGCGAGCTTGGCCGCCGCGTCGGCGTCGACGCACGCCTGGATGACCGCGTCCAGCTCACCGTCGAGCACCTGGTCCAAGTTGTACGCCTTGAACCCGACGCGGTGGTCGGAAATGCGGTTCTCCGGGAAGTTGTAGGTCCGGATCTTCTCCGAGCGGTCGACGGTGCGGACCTGGCTGCGCCGGGCGTCCGCGGCGTTGCGCTCGGCCTCCTCCTGGGCCGCGGCGAGCAGGCGCGAGCGCAGGATGCGCATGGCCTGCTCCTTGTTCTGCAGCTGGCTCTTCTCGTTCTGGCAGGAGGCGACCACACCGGTGGGCAGGTGGGTGATGCGCACGGCCGAGTCGGTGGTGTTGACCGACTGGCCGCCGGGGCCGGACGAGCGGTAGACGTCGATGCGCAGGTCGTTGGGGTTGACCTCGACCTCGATCTCCTCGGCCTCGGGCGTGACGAGGACGCCGGCGGCGGAGGTGTGGATGCGGCCCTGGGACTCGGTGGCCGGCACGCGCTGGACGCGGTGCACACCGCCCTCGTACTTCAGGCGGGCCCACACGCCCTGGCCGGGCTCGGTGGCGCCGTTGCCGCCCTTGGTCTTCACCGCGACCTGGACGTCCTTGTAGCCGCCCAGCTCGGACTCGGTGGCGTCGATGATCTCGGTCTTCCAGCCGACGCGCTCGGCGTAGCGCAGGTACATGCGCAGCAGGTCGCCGGCGAAGAGCGCGGACTCGTCGCCACCGGCGCCGGCCTTGATCTCCAGGATGACGTCCTTGTCGTCGCTGGGGTCGCGGGGGACCAGCAGCAGGCGCATCTTCTCGGTGAGCTCCTCGCGCCGCTTTTCCAGCTCCTTCACCTCGGCCGCGAAGTCGGGGTCCTCAGCGGCGAGCTCGCGCGCGGTGTCGATGTCGTCACCGACCTGCTTCCAGGTGCGGTAGGTGGCGACGATCGGGGTCAGCTCGGCGTAGCGCTTGTTGAGCTTGCGGGCATTGGCCTGGTCCGCGTGCACGGCGGGGTCGGCGAGCCGCTTCTCGAGGTCGGCGTGCTCGCCGATGAGGTCCTCGACAGCCTCGAACATCAGGTTTCCTTCAAGCGGAGGTAAGGGGCCCGCGGGCGTGCGGGAGGGGGGCCTGCCGGACGACGACAAAGCGCCGGTCCACCCCGCCCCTCGCGCAGAGGGGCAGGACGAGGACCGGCGCCAGCGGGCCGCTACTTCTTGGCGGACCCGGCGTTCTTGCCGAAGCGGGCCTCGAACCGCGCCACACGGCCACCGGTGTCGAGGATCTTCTGCTTGCCCGTGTAGAACGGGTGGCACTCGGAGCAGACCTCGGCACGGATGGTGCCGGCCGCGATCGTGCTACGGGTGGTGAAGGAGGCGCCACAGGTGCAGCTGACCTGGGTCTCCACGTACTCCGGGTGGATGTCGCGCTTCAAGGGTTCTCCTAGGTTCGGGAGGGCACCGGGTCGCAGGGCGGGATTGCCGTACGTGAACCGGGGCCGACGTACCAGTCTGCCAGTACTGGCCGCATCCCCCAAAACGGGGGTGGGCGGCCCGGTATTCCCGGGCCTTCGCCGGGCTACTTCACCACGCCGTCGGCCTGCGTCTTCGCCCCGTCGCCGGTCTTCAGCACGGCGTCGGGGACCGGCTGGTCGGCCTTGAGCGCCTGCCACAGCTGGGCGGTGGGCTCCTCCAGCGGCACGACGCGGTCCTGGTCGCGGGGGTCGGGGCCCACCGGCAGCGTCACCATGCGCATCTGGTCGGGGCCGATGCCCTTGAGGCTGTTGGCGAAGCCGTAGAGCTTGTCCACCGAGGCGAGGTCCTTGTCGGTGGTCAGGGCCTTGGTGGCGGTGTCGGCGATCCCGTAGAGCTTGGTGGGGTTGGTGAACAGGCCCACGTGCTTGACCTGGTTGATCAGCGCCTTGATGAAGGCCTGCTGCAGCTTGATGCGGCCCAGGTCGCTGCCGTCGCCCACGCCGTGCCGGGTGCGCACCAGGCCCAGGGCCTGCTCGCCGGTGAGGGTGTGGGTGCCCGCGTCCAGCTTCAGGTGGCTCCACCGGTCGTTGATGGGCTTGGTCGTGGTGACCTCGACGCCGCCCAGCTTGTCGATCAGGTTCTGGAAGCCGGCGAAGTCGACCTCCAGGTAGTGGTCCATGCGGATGTTGGTCATGGCCTCGACGGTCTTGACCGCGCAGACCGCGCCGCCGATGGAGTACGCCTCGTTGAACTGCTCCCGCTTGACCGCGGGGACCGTCTTGCCGCTCTGGGTGGTGCACTCGGGGCGGGAGACGATCGTGTCGCGCGGGATGGAGACCACGCTGGCCTGCTTGTGACCCGCGTAGACGTGGACGATCATCGCGGTGTCGGAGCGGGAGCTGCCCTCGTCACGGCCGTACTTGCTGTTGGCGCCGGCGCGGGAGTCGGAGCCGAGGACGAGGATGTCCATCGAGCCGTTGTCGACGTTGTCCGGCCGGTTCTTGCCCAGGGCGGCGTTGATGTCGACGCTGCTGAGGTTGCCGTTGAGCTTCATGTACAGCAGCCCCGCGCCCGTACCGCCCAGCAGGAGCAGCGCGCCGGCGCTCCAGAGGGCTATTCGCCTGCCCTTGCGGCGCACGGGCGGCTTACGACGACGGCCGCGCTTCCCGCCGGCGCGCCGGCGATGCGATCCGGCCCGCCTACCCGTGGTCTCGTCGGCCATGCGCTCTCAGTCCTCCGCTGGTCTTCGGCTGCCCCCTGCTGGTTGACGGGGAAGTATGCGCCAGGGTTGCACAGCGGTGTCTGAGGAGAAGGTGAGAAAAGATCGGCCCGGCCACGGCCCGTTCTGCCTGCTCCACGGCTCCTACCTGCGGTTTAGGCCAGATGGCCGAGGTGTTTCGGGGTGCGGTGACGCTTTCGCGCCTGTGGCGGATGTCTCAAAATGTCACAGGAAGATCACGGCGTCGCGCGGACGTGCGGCTTCGGGGCCGGAACGACGGAACCTCCCCGTCAGCGCGTGACGGGGAGGTTCCGGTTTCTGCCGCGCGAGGCGTCAGTCGTTGCCGTTGCCCGGGTTGGGCGTGTTCTTGGCGATCTGCATCAGGAACTCGGCGTTCGACTTCGTCTGCTTCATCTTGTCGAGGAGCAGCTCCATGGCCTGCTGCGAGTCCAGGGCGTGCAGCACCCGGCGGAGCTTCCAGACGATCGACAGCTCCTCGCCGCCGAGCAGGATCTCCTCCTTGCGGGTGCTGGAGGCGTCCACGTCCACGGCCGGGAAGATGCGCTTGTCCGAGAGCTTCCGGTCGAGCTTGAGCTCCATGTTGCCGGTGCCCTTGAACTCCTCGAAGATCACCTCGTCCATCCGCGAGCCGGTCTCGACCAGCGCGGTGGCCAGGATGGTCAGCGAGCCGCCGTCCTCGATGTTGCGCGCCGCACCGAAGAACTTCTTCGGCGGGTAGAGGGCGGTGGAGTCGACACCACCGGACAGGATGCGGCCCGAGGCCGGGGCGGCCAGGTTGTAGGCGCGGCCCAGACGGGTGATCGAGTCCAGCAGGACGACCACGTCGTGGCCCAGCTCCACCAGGCGCTTGGCGCGCTCGATGGCCAGCTCGGCGACGGTGGTGTGGTCCTCGGCCGGGCGGTCGAAGGTCGAGGAGATGACCTCGCCCTTGACCGACCGCTGCATGTCGGTGACCTCTTCCGGACGCTCGTCGACCAAGACGACCATCAGGTGGCACTCGGGGTTGTTGGTGGTGATCGCGTTGGCGATCGCCTGCATGATCATGGTCTTGCCGGTCTTCGGCGGGGCCACGATCAGACCGCGCTGGCCCTTGCCGATGGGGGCGACCAGGTCGATGATCCGGGTCGTCAGCACGCCCGGGTCCGTCTCCAGCCGCATCCGGTCCTGCGGGTAGAGCGGGGTGAGCTTGCCGAACTCGGGACGGCCGCGGCCGGTCTCCGGCGCCATGCCGTTGACCGAGTCCAGGCGGACCAGCGCGTTGAACTTCTCGCGCCGCTCGCCGTCCTTGGGCTGGCGCACCGCACCGGTGACGTGGTCGCCCTTGCGCAGGCCGTTCTTGCGGACCTGGGCGAGGGAGACGTAGACGTCGTTCGGACCCGGCAGGTAGCCGGAGGTACGGATGAAGGCGTAGTTGTCCAGGATGTCGAGGATGCCCGCGACCGGGATCAGGACGTCGTCCTCGGCCAGCTGCGGCTCGCCCGCGAAGTCGTCGCGGCCACGACGGCCACGGCGGTCGCGGTAGCGGCCACGACGGCCACGACGGCCGCCCTCGAAGTCGTCCTCGTCCTGCGCGGGGCCGCCGCCCTGGCGGCCGCCGTCGCGCTGCTGCTGGCGGGCGCCGCCGTCGCGCTGCTGCTGACCGGCGTCGCCGTCGCGGCCGCGGCGGTCGCGCTGGCGCTCCCGGCGGTCGCCCTTCTGGCCGCGCTCGCCGCGGTCCTGGCGCTCGCCCTTGGCGCCCTTGCCCTCGGCCGTCTCGACGGCGGCCTCGGCCCTGGCCTCGGCACGCTCCTCGGTGCGCACCTCCGTACGGGCCTCGGTGCGGGTGGTCTCCGCGGCGGCGGTGCCGCCCTCGGGGCTGCCGGCGGGCGCGGTGGCGCGCCGGCGGCGGCGCTCGCCGGCCGGGGCCTCGTCCCCGGCCGGCTGGCCCGGGATCTCGATCTGCTGCTGGGCAGCCTTCTCGGCGGGCTTCTCGGCCGCGGCCTCGCCCGTACGGGCCCGGGAGGTCGTACGGCGCTTGGGCTTGGTCTCGGCGGCCGCCTCGGCGGCCTCCGGCTTGGCGGGCGCGGCGGAGGTGCCGGCCTGCTTCTCCTTGATGACCTCGATCAGCTGGCCTTTGCGCATCCGCGCGGTGCCCCTGATGCCGAGGCTGGAGGCGAGCTGCTGGAGCTCGGCCAGAACCATGGCGTCGAGGCCCGTGCCCGAGCGGCGCCGCTTGGGGGCGGTGGCAGCACCGGTGGCAGGCGCGGCGGGAGCGTCCGTGGCGGGCGCGGAGGCATTGCCGACAGCACTGTCAGAAGTGCCTGCGGCGTTCACGCCCATCAGATCGGTGGTGTCGCTCACGAAGGGGTCCTTCCCTGGAGCGGGCGTCGGCCTGTCTTGGCTCGGCGACCGGTTGTGCTGTCCGGCTGCGGTCCTGATGTGCGGACCGGCCGGGGCGGTGGTCCGCCGGTGTTACGGCGGAAGAATCAATTCATTGGTGCCGGCGTGAAGAATGAGGGAAGGGCACGACATAACGCTTCACTCATGTCGCCCACGCCGATTCCGGAGCGTGCTCGAAACTGCTCAGGCAGGCTGCTCAGGCAGTTGGGGAGGCTCCCGGAAGAAAAGCGGTCCCTGATCGGGACACACAGCACCAAGCCGTAGCGGCTTCGGGTGCAGACTTGAGGTTAACACTACCGGATCCCACAAACATTCCCCCTCTCAAAGACCGGCAACCGCGTTTTTCGTGGACCCGGTCCCCCCGGGTGCCACTGGTCAGGCGAGCGGCAGCACGCTCGTCCCCCCGGCGTCGAGGGTCAGCCGGTTGGCCGCCCATCCCTCGCCCGCCAGCCGTGCGACCTTGTCGGCCGCAGCGTCCTCGACCAGCGCGAGCACCGTGGGGCCCGCGCCGGAGATGACCGCGGGGACGCCGTCCCCCCGCAGTCGGTTGACCAGGGCCACGCTCTCCGGCATCGCCGGGGCGCGGTACTCCTGGTGCAGCCGGTCCTCCGTGGCCGGCAGCAGCAGCTCGGGACGCCTGGTCAGGGCCTCGACGAGCAGCGCCGCGCGGCCCGCGTTGGCGGCCGCGTCCACATGGGGGACGCTGCGCGGCAGCAGCCCCCGGGCCGTCTCGGTGAGCACGGCTCTCGACGGGACGAAGACCACCGGAACGATGGAATCCACCGGGTCCATCCGCACGGCACGGGCCACTCCGCCCTCCGTCCAGGCGACCGTGAAGCCACCGAACAGACATGCGGCGACATTGTCGGGGTGCCCCTCCAGCTCCGTGGCCAGCTCGAGCATCGCCGTGTCGTCGAGCTTGTCGGCCCCGCCTATGGTCACCGCGCGGGCGGCGACGATGCCCGCGCAGATGGCCGCGGCGGAGGAACCCATGCCCCGCCCGTGCGGGATGCGATTGGCGCAGACGATCTCCAGCCCGCGCGGCTGGCCGCCGAGCAGGTCGAAGGTGGTGCGCAGGGACCGTACGAGGAGGTGCCCCTCGTCGCGCGGGAGGGTGTCGGCACCCTCGCCGGCGATGTCGATGTGCAGCCCCGATTCCGCCACCCGGACCACGACATCGTCGTACAGACCCAGGGACAGGCCGAGGGCGTCGAAGCCGGGACCGAGGTTGGCGCTGGTGGCGGGGGTGCGCACTCGGACGGCGGCGGCGCGGAAGGCGGGACCGGCCATCGCTCGATGACTCTCCTTGGTGTGGCCGTAATTGGTGCGTGCGACATCCGCAAGTGGTCGCGACGGCAATACCGCGTGGGGACGGCACGGTCAGCGACGGGGCGGTGTGAGCACAGCCTATCGAAGGAAGGTTCAGTGACGACATAGGGCGCACAGGAGGCGCACGATGCGTGTCGCACTGCTAACTGTGCATCTGCCCAGGTTGCCCGTAGGTTGTGGGCAATCGTTCCGCTGGGTGGGTGGGCGCAAGCCCACCCACCCGCACCCGGGCGACTAGACCAGCCCGAGCCGCTCCGCAGCCGCACCCGCGGACACCGGAATGGTGACCGGCTGCGGAGCCCCCGCAACGGCCCAGTCGGGATCCTTGAGCCCGTTACCGGTGACGGTGCACACGATCCGCTGCCCCGGATCGACGAGCCCGGCCTCCGCCGCCTTGAGCAGCCCCGCCACACTGGCCGCAGAAGCAGGCTCCACAAAAACCCCTTCCTGCGCCGCCAACAGCCGGTACGCGGCCAGGATCTGCCGGTCCGTCACCTCGTCGATGAGCCCGCCCGACTCGTCCCGCGCGGCCTCCGCGTACTGCCAGGACGCCGGGTTGCCGATGCGGATGGCCGTGGCGATGGTGTGCGGTTCCTTCACCGGCTCGCCGCGTACGATCGGCGCCGAACCGGCGGCCTGGTAGCCCCACATCCGCGGGGTGCGGGCGGCGATGCCGTCCGCCGCGTACTCGCGGTAGCCCTTCCAGTAGGCGGTGATGTTGCCCGCGTTGCCGACGGGCAGCACGTGGATGTCGGGCGCGTCGCCGAGCGCGTCGACGATTTCGAAGGCGGCCGTCTTCTGGCCCTCGATACGGACCGGATTGACCGAATTGACCAGCGCGACGGGGTAGTTGTCGGAGAGTTCGCGGGCCAGCGTCAGGCAGTCGTCGAAGTTGCCGTCGACCTGCAGGATGCGCGCGCCGTGGACGAGGGCCTGGCCCATCTTCCCCAGGGCGATCTTGCCCTGCGGCACCAGGACGGCACAGACCATGCCGGCGCGCACCGCGTAGGCCGCGGCCGAGGCGGAGGTGTTGCCCGTGGAGGCGCAGATGACGGCGCGCGCTCCCTCTTCCTTCGCCCGGGTGATGGCCATGGTCATGCCGCGGTCCTTGAAGGACCCGGTGGGGTTGGCGCCCTCGACCTTGAGGTGGACCTCGCAGCCGGTGCGCTCGGAGAGGACCTGGGCCGGGACCAGCGGCGTACCGCCCTCGCGCAGGGTGACCACCGGCGTGTCGGCGGTGACCGGGAGCCGGTCGCGGTATTCCTCGATGATCCCGCGCCACTGGCGGGTGGCGGGGGCGCCGCCGGAGCGGCCGTTGTTGGCAGACATTGCTTTCGTAATCCCCTTCAGGTCCTTACTCGCCCTCGACCCGCATGGTGCTGGCCACCCCGCGGACGGTGTCCAGCCGGCGCAGGGCCTCCACCGTGGCCGACAGGGCCGCGTCCGTGGCCCGGTGCGTGACCACGACGAGGGAGGCCTCGCCGTCCTTGCCCTGCTGGCGGACGGTGTCGATGGACACGCCGTGCTCGGCGAAGACCGTGGCCACCTGTGCCAGGACGCCGGGCCGGTCGGCCACGTCGAGGCTGATGTGGTAGCGGGTGACGACGTCGCCCATCGGGCTCACCGGGAGCCGGGTGTAGGCGGATTCGCCGGGGCCGGTGGCCTCGGCGAGCCGGTTGCGGCAGACGGCGACGAGGTCGCCGAGGACCGCGGAGGCCGTGGGCGAGCCGCCCGCGCCGGGGCCGTAGAACATCAGCTGTCCCGCCGCCTCGGCCTCGACGAACACCGCGTTGTACGCCTCGCGCACGGAGGCCAGCGGGTGGCTGAGCGGGATCATCGCCGGGTGCACCCGGGCGGTGACCGACTGCCCGTCGGCGGCGCGCTCGCAGATGGCCAGCAGCTTGATGGTGCAGCCCATCTTCTTCGCGGATGCGAAGTCCGCCGCGGTGACCTCGGTCATGCCCTCGCGATAGACGTCGTCGAGGCGGACGCGGGTGTGGAAGGCGATGCCGGCCAGGATGGCCGCCTTGGCGGCCGCGTCGTAGCCCTCGACGTCGGCGGTCGGGTCGGCCTCGGCGTAGCCGAGGGCGGTGGCCTCGTCGAGCGCCTCGGAGTACCCGGCGCCGCTGGTGTCCATCCGGTCGAGGATGAAGTTGGTGGTGCCGTTGACGATGCCGAGGACGCGGTTGACCTTGTCGCCGGCCATGGATTCGCGCAGCGGCCGGATCAGCGGGATGGCGCCGGCCACGGCGGCTTCGTAGTACAGGTCCACGCCCTGCTGCTCGGCGGCGGCGTGCAGGGCCGCGCCGTCCTGGGCGAGCAGCGCCTTGTTGGCGGAGACGACGCTCGCGCCGTGCCGGAAGGCGGTGGTGATCAGGGTGCGGGCGGGCTCGATGCCGCCGATGACCTCGACCACGACGTCGATGTCGCCCCGTTTGACCAGGGCGGTCGCATCGGTGGTGATGAGCTCGGCGGGCACCCCCGCCCGTACCCGGTCGGGGCGGCGGACGGCGATGCCGGCGAGCTCCACGGGGGCGCCGACGCGCTGCGCGAGGTCGTCGGCGTGCGTCGTCATGATGCGCGTCACCTCGGAGCCGACCACTCCACAGCCCAGCAGCGCCACTTTCAGCGGACGCGTACGCATCATGCGACCTCGTTTCTCATACAAATAGGCGGTTTACCAGTCTCACCCACTGGAAGGGAGATTCCCGCTCCGGTCCAGTATCCGAGACGTTTGTTCACATGGTCGTGTCCATGTGGTTCAGCCGACGTCCAGACGGAGGAGGTCCTCCTCCGTCTCGCGCCGGACGATCACCCGCGCCCCGCCGTCGCGTACGGCAACGACCGGCGGGCGCAGTGCGTGGTTGTAGTTGCTGGCCATCGAGCGGCAGTAGGCGCCGGTGGCCGGCACGGCCAGCAGGTCGCCGGGCGCGACGTCGGCCGGCAGGAAGGCGTCCTTGACGACGATGTCGCCGCTCTCGCAGTGCTTGCCGACGACGCGCGTGAGCATCGGTTCGGCGGTGGAGGTGCGGGAGGCCAGGGCGACGGAGTACTCCGCGTCGTACAGCGCCGTACGGATGTTGTCCGACATGCCGCCGTCGACGCTCACGTACGTCCGCAGGCCCGGCAGCTCCTTGACCGTGCCGACCTCGTACAGCGTGAAGGCCGTCGGGCCGACGACCGCGCGGCCCGGCTCCACGGAGATCCGCGGCACGGCCAGGCCCGCGGCCGCGCACTCGCGGGTGACGATGGCGCGCAGGGCGGTGGCGATCTCGTGCGGCTCGCGCGGGTCGTCGTCCGAGGTGTACGCGATGCCGAGGCCGCCGCCGAGGTCGATCTCGGGCAGCTGGACGCCGTGCTCCTCGTGGATCTCCTTCAGCAGCCCGACGACGCGGTGGGCCGCGACCTCGAAGCCGGAGGTGTCGAAGATCTGCGAGCCGATGTGGGAGTGGATGCCCACCAGCTCGACCCCGTCCAGCTTCAGCGCCCGCCGCACGGCCTCCGCGGCCTGCCCGCCGGCCAGCGCCAGCCCGAACTTCTGGTCCTCGTGGGCGGTGGCGATGAACTCGTGGGTGTGCGCCTCCACGCCGACGGTCACCCGGATCTGCACCCGCTGGCGCCTGCCCGCGCGCTCGGCGATGTACGCGACGCGCGCAAGCTCCTGGAAGGAGTCGACGACGATCCGCCCGACGCCGGCCTCGACGGCGCGGGTGATCTCCTCGGTGGACTTGTTGTTGCCGTGCAGGGCGATGCGCTCGGCGGGCATGCCGGCGTCGAGGGCGGTGACGAGCTCGCCGCCGGAGCAGACGTCGAGGTTCAGCCCTTCTTCGTACAGCCACCGCACGATGGCACGCGAGAGGAAGGCCTTGCCGGCGTAGAAGACGTCGGCCTCGTCGCCGAAGGCGTCCCGCCAGGCGCGGCAGCGGGCGCGGAAGTCCTCCTCGTCGAGGAAGAACGCGGGGGTGCCGAACTCCTCGGCCAGGTCGGTCACCCGCAGCCCGGCCACGGTGATCACGCCGTCGGCGTCCCGGGCGACGGTACGGGACCACACGCGGGCGTCGAGCGCGTTGAGGTCGGTGGGCGGCGGGCTGTAGTGGCCCTCGGGGAGGACGTCGGCGTAACGGGGCCCGGCGGGGTGTGCGGAACGGCTCATGAGTGGTGTGTCCCCTCAGAGATGTGCGGGTGCGGAGATGCCGAGCTGGTGCAGGCCGTCGGCGAGCACCGCCCCCGTGGCCTCGGCGAGGGCCAGACGGGCACGGTGGACGGCCGAGGGTTTCTCCTCGCCGCGGGGCAGGGTGTCGCACTCGGCCTGCCACCGCAGGAAGGCGTCGGCGATCCGCTCCAGGTGCCGGGCGAGCCGGTCGGCGTCGCGGGCGGCGGTGATGCGGGGGTGCTCGCCGAGCTCGCCGATCAACGGCTGTGCACCGGCGTCGCCGGTCTCCCCCGCCTCGCCGGCGAACCCGAGCAGGCCGGCACCGCGCGTCAGCGCGCACGTACGGGAGTGGGCGTACCGGACGCGGAAGAGCGGGTTGGCCTCGCGCTGCACGAGCAGCAGCTCGCGGTCCAGGCCGGGCGGGCTGACCAGGGACCAGCGGGCGGCGTCGGCGCCCAGGCGCGCGACGAGCGCGGCGGACGGCGCGAGCGGCAGCGGCTCGGCGGCACCGGTCGCCGAGGCGGCCCGGACGATGTCGGCCGCGGAGCCCCCGTGGAGCGTGATGTTGAGGAACCCCGGCTCGGCGACGTCGACGCGGGCGATCCCCGGGTGCCCGGCCAGCCGGCGGCGCAGCACTTCGGCGATCTGCAGGGCGGGCCGCCCGCTGTCCTTGGCGAGGCGGAGGGCGACGTTGGTCGCGTAGTCCCCGCACCCCGGCCGCGGCGGCACGCGCACGACGACCCGCTCGGGCACGACCGCGTCCAGCTCGTCGGCCTCGACGGCGCGACGCACGCTGTCCAGCACGGCGCGGGAAAGATCGGCGGGGGTCACGGGGCCAAGCCTAGGCGAGAGGGGGTACCCCGGAGCGAACCGGTTTCACCCAGCGGGACGGACCGGCTCCACATCCCCCGGCGCCACCACCCCGTGCCACCCCGCCAGCCGGCGCACGACCCGCACCATCTCGGCGGGCTCGAACGGCTTGGCCAGGAACGCGTCCACCCCGGCCGAACGCCCGCTGTCCATCTCGGGCCGGGTGCAGGCGCTGATGACCAGGATCGGTATGTCCCGCGTCCGGACGTCGCCCCGCAGCAGCGCGGCCGTGCGCAGCCCGTCGAGCCGGGGCATCACCACATCCAGGGTCACGACGTCGGGACGCACCCGGTGCACGATCTCCAGGCACTCGGCACCATCGGCCGCGGTCACGACCTCGAACCCCTCCAGCTCGAGGTTGACCCTGATCAACTGCCGGATGACCTTGTTGTCGTCGACGACAAGGACCCGGCCGGACAAGCCAGGCACACCCCGAGCGTAGGCGCGCCCCCCGCCCCGCGTCCGGCGTTTGCGCACTTCCACCCCACCCGGGCGACCACCCGCACTTTTCGATCACGGTTGCAGCCCACCCGCCCGGAGCTGGTACTGTTCTACCCGTCGCCGGGCGCGAGAGCGCGAGGCGGACGACACGCCCCCGTAGCTCAGGGGATAGAGCAACGGCCTCCGGAGCCGTGTGCGCAGGTTCGAATCCTGCCGGGGGCACTTCCACGGAAGTGCCGAAGCCCCGGATCCAGCATCGCTGGGTCCGGGGCTTTGTCGTTCAGGGACTGCCGTTCAAGGACTGTCGTTCGGGGACTGGGGGGAGTTGCGATGGATTCCGCGTCGTTGGCCGCGCGCCTGGACGGGGTGCGGGGCGGGGATTCGCGGGAGCTGGACCGGGTGTGCGAGGAGGTGGCGCAGGAGCTGGTGGGGGCGGGGGCCGAGCCGCCGTTCGACGTGGTGTCGGCGGACTTCGCGGCCGACGCCCGGCTGATCTGTGCCGACCGGTACTGGCGGCTTCGGTTCCTGCAGGTGCCGGATGTGCGCACCGCAGCGGCGTGTGCCGCCTGGCTGGGGGCCCATGTGGCGGCCGGGGCGCGCACCGAGGTGCTCGAGAAGTGGAGCCTGGGCTACGCCTTCATCACCAGGGACACCGTGGAGTCGGCGGCCGAACTCGCCGAGGCGACGGGGGAGATCGTGACCCGCGACACCGCCTCCGGCGACATCGCCCGCTTCGCCACGCTGTACCACGCGGGAAAGCTGCGCGCGAACTTCTGCTTCGACGAGCTCCACACGTTCCTGGAGTCGTCCCTGCTGGCCCTGGCGGCCGGTCCGCACCGCAGTGATCCGCTGTTCACGGCGCTGCGGGCGTTCGCCGCGTTCGGCAGCCGGGCGCTGACGGCGGAGTACGCCACCGGGCTGCTGGACGAGGCGTGGGGAGCGGGCGCGCGGCGTACCCGGCACGTGGTGGACGTGTGCCTGAACGGCATCCACGCGGCCGCCCCCTTCGACGGCCAGGGCGAGCTGCTGCGCTCGCGGGCGCAGGAGGCCGTCACGGAGTACCCGGCGGACCACCTCTTCCGTTTCCGGCTGGCCTGCGGGCAGTACCTGTGCGGCGCCCACGACGAGGCGCTGGCCAGTGTCGAGCGGGCGCTGGCCCTGCTGCCGGCCGTCGGCAGCCGCGGCAGTCACCGGCTGCTGCAGGAGCAGTACCTGGGGCTTCGCACCACCGTGCTGGACGCCCGGCTGCGGGCCGGCCGGGAGGCGGAGTTCCAGCGCCGGCTGGAGGAGCGCGACGCCGAGCACCGGCTGCGCTGGGAGCGGCTGGAGGCGGAGTTGCGGCAGGCGCGATCGTCGGCCGTGCGGGCGGTGGAGCTCGTCGCCGTGTTCACGGCCGCGATCGCCTTCGCGGTGGGTTCCCTGCAGGTGACGCTGAACGGGGCGATCCCGCTGCGCGACCGGTTGTGGCTGATCACCGCCCTCGGCGCGGGCCTCGCCGTCTTCGCCCTCCTCGTCGTCGGCGGGACGTGGCTGATCACTCGTCCCGTCAGGCCTTCGGGAAGGCGAAGCCGTAACCTTCCGCCTTCAGCCAGGTGATGCAGCGCGAGAGGGCCTCGACGCTCTGACTGCGGTCCCCGCCGCCGTCGTGGAAGAGGATGACGGGGCCGTTGGGGAGTTCGCGTTTGACGGTTTCGACGATGCGGTCGACGCCGGGGCGCTGCCAGTCGCGGGTGTCGACGCCCCAGCCGAGGGGGCGCATGCCGTTGTCGGCGGCGAGTTTGCGGCTGTACGGGGTGAAGGCGCCGCCCGGGGCCCGGTAGTAGGGGACGGCGGCGGTGCCGCCGGCCGCGGCTTCGATCATCTTCTTGGCGTCGAGGATCTGCTGCTTCTGGTAGTCCTCGGAGCGCTTGTCCATCGCGGTGTTGTGGTCGACGGAGTGGTCGCACAGGCGGTGGCCCTCCGCGACGACGCGCTTGACGAGGTCCGGGTGGGCGCTGGCCTGGGGGCCGATCATGCAGAAGGTCGCCTTGACGCCCTCGCGCTTGAGCAGGTCGAGGGTCATCGGCGTCCACTTGGGGTCGGGGCCGTCGTCGATGGTGAGGGCCACGGTGCGGCCGCCCGGCTCGGTCTCGTGGCTGATGTCGGCGGAGACCGGCCCGCTCGTGGTGGGCGGGGCGGAGGTGGGCGGTGTGCCCTCGGCGCGCGGCGGGAGCCGGGAGGCCCGTGCGGTGCCCTGGTGGTCGCCGCGGCCCTCGGTGGCGACGGCGACGGAACCTGATATCACTCCGGCGAGAGCCAGCACTCCCCCCGCCGCGATCACGAAGTGCCTCCTACGGGCGGACAGTCGGGTCATGGTGTCCCCACCCCCTCGTGCACGTACCTGAGTTCTGCCCGCCTAAGACGGCGATGTACCCCAAAGCGTTCCCTAACGCGCCATCGCTCACAGAACTCAGACAAGTAAGGCGCAAACCTTGCGCAATTTCCCCCGTTGCCCCACCGTCGTTACGCTTCCGCGATCGTTTGCGCCACCTCCGACGCGCGGGCCTCCTCCTCGGCGGCGAAGCGGCGGGCGTCGAGCTGTTCGGCGATCTCCTCGTCCTGCGCCATGAGTCCGTCGAGGTTGGCGTCGCCCATCTCGAAGACGCCCATGTCCGCGTAGGCACGCTGGAGTCGTTCGCCCCACAGACCGATGTCCTTCACACACGGCACGATGCGGCTGAAGAGCAACTTGCGGAAGATCTGCAGGTATTCGGAGCGCTCGCTCAGTTCGGCGGCCTCGGCGGCCGGGATGCCGAAATCGGCCAGCACCTCCTCGCCGCGCAGCCGGTCGCGCATGAGGTAGCAGCCCTCGATCACGAACTCCTCGCGCTCGCGCCGCTCGGCGTCCGACAGCTGCCGGTAGTAGTCGCGCAGGGCCATGCGGCCGAAGGCGACGTGGCGCGCCTCGTCCTGCATGACGTAGGCGAGGATCTGCTTGGGCAGCGGCTTGTCGGTCGAGTCCCGCAGCATGCCGAACGCCGCCAGCGCCAGGCCCTCGATCAGGACCTGCATCCCGAGGCAGGGCATGTCCCAGCGGGAGTCGCGCAGGGTGTCCTCCAGCAGCGACTGCAGGTTGGGATTGACCGGGTAGAGCATGCCGATCTTCTCGTGCAGGAAGCGGCTGTAGATCTCCACGTGCCGCGCCTCGTCCATGGCCTGGGTGGCGGAGTAGAACTTCGCGTCCAGGTCGGGCACGGCCTCGACGATGCGCGTCGCGCACACCAGCGCCCCCTGCTCACCGTGCAGGAACTGGCTGAACTGCCAGGAGGCGTAGTGCCGGCGCAGATCGCGCTTGTTCTGCTCGCTCATCTTCTCCCAGTACGGCGTACCGAAGACGGTGAGGTTCTCGTCCGGCACGCCGAGCGGGTCGTAGGGGTCGACCTCGGTGTCCCAGGCGATGCGCTTGGTGGAGTCCCACTGTTTGTCCTTGCCCTTCTGGTACAGGGCCAGGAGCCGTTCGCGTCCCTCGTCGTAGTCCCAGCTGAAACGGGCGGCGCCGGCGGCCGGCACTTCCCAGACGGGTCCGGCGGGCGGGTGGGTGTACAGGTCGTGCGTCATGGCCGATGCCTCCCGAGTCGTCAGCGTCTGCGGGGTCTTCTGCAGGCTCACACGCGTGCAGTGCGGGGTCAATGAGCCGGCCCGCGTGGCTCGCAAGGGGCTCGCAAGGGACTCACAAGGGGCTTGACTCCGCTTGCTGACAAGCAGTCCCATAAGAGACTACCGCCGGTAACTCGAAGACCGGATCGACGACTTCGCATTCGAATGAAGGTGGCAGCCGCCATGACGACCGCGCCCGACCGGCACCACGACGCGTTCGGACCCCTCAAGGACCGCGAGCGCGTCGCCGAGCGGTTGCTCGAGTCCTCCGCCCGGCACTCCTTCGACCCCGACACCGAGCTCGACTGGGACGCGCCGCTGGAGCCGGGCCTGTGGTTCTGCCCACCGGAGCTGGTCTCCCTCTACGGCACCCCGCTGTGGCGGCGGATGCCGGAAGAGCAGCGCATCGAGCTGTCCCGGCACGAGATCGCCTCGCTCGCCTCGCTCGGCATCTGGTTCGAGATCATCCTGATGCAGCTGCTGGTCCGGCACATCTACGACAAGCCCGTCACCAGCGCCCACGTCGGGTACGCGCTCACCGAGATAGCCGACGAGTGCCGGCACTCCAAGATGTTCGCCCGGATGATCCGCACGCTGGGCACGCCCACGTATCCGGTCTCGCGGCGCCACCACAACCTCGCCCGCGTCCTGAAGACCGTCTCCACCACCCCGGGCTCGTTCACGTGCACGCTGCTCGGCGAGGAGATCCTCGACCATATGCAGCGCCTGACGTTCCCCGACGCGCGCGTCCAGCCGCTCGTACGCGGGGTCACGCGCATCCACGTCGTGGAGGAGGCCCGGCACGTGCGCTACGCACGCGAGGAGCTCCGGCGGCAGATGGCGCACTGCCCGCGCTGGGAGGCGCACCTGACGCGGGTGAGCGCGGGCGAGGCGGCCCGCGTCTTCTCTGTGGCCTTCATCAACCCGCGCGTGTACACCGAGGTGGGCCTGAACCGCCACGAGGCCGTCGCCCAGGTCAAGGCCAGCGCCCACCGCCGCGAGGTGATGCAGGCGGGTGCGAAACGTCTGACCGACTTCCTGGAGGAGATCGGCCTCCTGCGCGGCGCGGGCCGCCGCCTGTGGCGCAGCTCCGGGCTGCTGGCCTGAGCGCGGGCCCGCAGCCGCGCGCCCTGCAGGTCAGGAGGGGGCGGCCGTTACCCTGCCGTCCATGACCGGCAGCGGCACCGCCTCCTATCGCAGGCTCAGCGTCTCCGAACGCCGGGCCCAGCTCATCGCGACGGCCCTGTCGCTGTTCGCCCACCGGGCCCCCGAGGACGTCTCGCTCGACGAGGTCGCGGCTGCCGCGCGGGTCTCCCGGCCGCTGGTCTACCGCTATTTCCCCGGCGGCAAGCAGCAGTTGTACGAGGCGGCCCTGCGCAGTGCCGCCGACGACCTGGAGCTGTGCTTCGCCGAGCCGGAGGCGGGGCCGCTGTCCGGGCGGCTGGGGGCGGTGCTGGAGCGCTACCTGGCCTTCGTCGACGAGCACGACGCGGGGTTCAGCGCGCTGCTGCGGGGCGGCAGCGTCGCCGAGACGTCGGGTACGGGCCGTACGGGGGCCATCGTCGACGAGGTGCGCCGGGCCGCGGCGGCGCAGATCCTCAAGCACTTGTCGGTGCCCGACCCGGGCGTACGGCTGCGCCTGATGGTGCGCACGTGGATCGCGACGGTCGAGGCCGCGTCCCTGACGTGGCTGGACGAGGGCAAGCTGCCGCCGCGGGACGAGCTGCGGGACTGGCTGGTGGAGCAGTTCGTGGCGCTGCTGCTGACGACCGGTGCGGGGGACGCGCAGACGGGCGAGGTGGCCCGGGCGGCGCTGGCGGCGGAGCCGGCCGAGGGGCCGGTCGGCGACCTCGCCCGGCGGCTGGCGCCGCTGGTCGGGGAGGCCGGCCACCTGCACGGTCACCTGCACTGACGGGGATCAGAGGGCAGACTGGGGGCGTGAGAAGCGAGAAGACCCTCTTCGAGGGCGGCCCCCTGGACGGCCGGGTGCTGGACGTCCTCGTCGGCCTGAACGGGCTGCCGCCGAAGACGTACGAGGTGCCGGTGCCGGCCGTGGAGCCGGGCACGGCACCGGTCGTGCTCGTCTACCGGCGGGTGCCGGCGGCCACGACGCGCCGGCTGGGCCTGCCGAAGGGGTGGAAGTACGCCTACGACCCGGAGGGCCGGCCCGGTCCGGGGCTGCGGCTGCCGTGGGGCAGGCCGGGCAGGGCGCCCGGGACGCGTCCGCCGGAGTGAAGGGCCCGTCCGACCCGACACTGCGCTCTTATTAGTCATACCGGACATGGCAAGATCCTCCTGCGGCGTGCGGAGCGCCCGCCCACGCCCGTGCCCGGAGGTGAATCAGTGTCAGGACGCATCGTGCGCATCGCGCGCGTCGTGCGCATCGTGTGCACGGCGGTGCTGCTGGCGAGCGCGCTGCTCGCCGGGCCGGCGCCGGTGGCCGGCGCGGCGCCCGCCGATCCTCCCGGGCAGCCGGTCAGTTCCCTGCTGAACCGGCTGCGGACGCTGTACCGGCAGGCCGAGGAGGCCTCCGAGGCGTACAACGCCACCGACGACAAGCTCAAGCGGCAGCGCGCCGAGGTCGACAAGCTCAACGAACAGCTCGCCGACGCCCGCGTCGCGCTGACGAGCAGCCGCGAGGACGTGGGCCGGATCGCCCGGGAGCAGTACCGGGGCACCACGGGGGGCGTCTCGCCGTACATGGACTTCCTGCTCAGCCGCGATCCCCAGCAGGCCGCCGACCGCTCCCACGCCATCCGGCGGGCGGCCGGCCACCGGGCCCTGGCCGTCGAACGGCTGACACAGGACGAGCAGCAGTCCGCCACCCTCGCCTCGAAGGCCCGCAAGGCACTCGACGTCCAGCAGACCCTGGCCGCCACGCAGGCCCAGCAGCGCGACACCGTCCGCAAGCGGCTGGGCGAGGTCGAGCGGCTGCTGGCCTCGCTCACCCCGGACCAGCTCGCCGAACTGCGCCGGCTGGAGGCACGCGACGTCGGCGACGCCCAGCGCCGGCTGCTGGCGTCCGGCGCGCTCGGCGGCCCCCAGGCCCCCTCGCGCGCCGGCGGCCTGGCGGTGCAGTACGCGCTGGCGCAGGTCGGCCGGCCGTACGTGTGGGGCGCGGCCGGCCCGGACTCCTTCGACTGCTCCGGGCTCACCTCGCAGGCCTGGGCCCACGCGGGCAACCCGATACCGCGCACCAGCCAGGAGCAGTGGCGGGCGCTGCGCCGGATACCGCTGAACCAGCTGCGGCCCGGTGACCTGGTGCTGTACTTCGAGGGCGCCACGCACGTGGCCCTCTACCTCGGGGACGGCCAGGTGATACAGGCTCCCCGTACGGGTGACGTCGTCAAGGTCTCCCCGCTCGCCTCCAATCCGGTGCTCGGCGCCGTGCGTCCGGACGCCCCGTAGGGGCGCGGGGAACTGCGCGACCGGCCACCGACGGCCCGCAGCCGACGCACCACCGGCGGGGTCCGGGCGCAGCCCGGCACTCCGTCTGCGGGCGCGTCGTGGCTTGTCGCGCAGTTCCCCGCGCCCCTACGGGGCGCCGTGGTGCCGCGTGACGAAGATCCGCCGGACAGGCCCTGGGGCGGACAGGCCTAGGCCTCCCGGCCGGCGGCCGCCGCGCGGGCCACGTAGGACTCGGCCCTGGCCGCGTCGAAGAAGTAGTCGTCGAAGTCGGAGGGGTCGTCGAAGCCGTTGGCGATGCGGTCGGCCACCGGCTGCACGCCGGCCGCCGCGCCGATCAGGGCGCGCACGTGCGGCTGCTGGGGGGCGAGCATCGCGTTCGTCCAGCGGGTGGCGTGCCGGGCCGAGGCCCAGTACCGCTCGAAGGCCGTGCGCATCCACTCCGCGTCGAACGGCTCCTCGCCGCGCTCCAGGATCGAGGCGAGGTAGGAGGTGGCGCACTTGGCGGCGCAGTTGGCGCCCTGGCCGGTGAGCGGGTCGTTGACGACGACGGCGTCCCCGGCGCCCAGCACGAGGCCGCCGGAGGGCAGGCGGCCGACCGGGTCGCGGACGACGGGGGTGTAGCGCCCGGCCAGGGCCGCGCCGGCGTCGGTGGGCTCGACGGCGGTGGCCCGCCCGTACTCCCACGGCACGAACCGCTCCAGCAGCTCCAGGGTCAGCGCCAGGTGTTCGCGCGGCCCGAAGGCGCCGGTGAAGGCGTCGACGGGCCCGCCCGGCACGCCCTCCCAGAAGAGGATGTCGGCACGGCCGGAGGTGGTGAGCGCGGGGATGACCCACAGCTCGCCGACGCCGGGCACCAGGCTCCAGCGCGCCGCCTCGCCGGCCGGGTGCCCCTCGTGCGGGCCGAGGCCGTGCACGTACACCAGGGCCAGGCAGCGCTGCGGCGCGGTGTACGGGGAGCGGGCGGGGTCGCGGCCGAAGAGCGAGACGATCTCGCCCTTGCCCGCGGCGACGACCACCAGGTCGTAGCGGGGGGCAAGGAAGTCGAGGTCGGAGACGGTCGCGCTGTGCACGACGACGCGGCCGCCGCGCTCGGCGAAGGCGTCCAGCCAGCCGGCCATCTTCACGCGCTGGTCGACCGACTGGGCGGGGCCGTCGAGCCGGCCCGTCCAGTCGACGGGCCGCTGCACCCCGGGCACGCCGGGGGCCGTGCCGGCCACGGACACGCCGAGGCCCTCGACGCGGGGGGCGAGGCCCTCCCAGAAGTTCAGGCCCAGCTCCCGCTCGTAGCGCAGGGCCGTGCGGAACATCATCTGGGTGGACATCACCCGGCCGGTACGGATCTCCTCGGCGCTGCGGTTCGCCATGACGGTGACGTCGTAGCCCTTGGCCTGCAGGCCGAGGGCGAGTTGGAGCCCCGCCTGGCCGGCGCCCACTATGAGGATCCGTCGCACCGCCGGCTCAGCTCCGCTCCGCTGTGGTGGCCCGGGCGCCGGCCGGTGCGGCCGGGCCGGGGCTCAGGGCGAGGGCCCGGCGCACGAGGGTGACCAGCGTGTCGACGACGGAGATCCGCCGCCGGGCGTCCATGGCGAGGACGGGGACGTCCGGGGCGAGGGCGAGGGCCTCGCGCAGCTCCTCGGGGGCGTGCCGGGGCGCGTCGTCGAAGTGGTTGACGGCGACGACGTACGGCAGGGCGCAGCTCTCGAAGTAGTCGAGGGCGGGGAAGCAGTCGTCCAGGCGCCGGGTGTCGGCCAGCACGACGGCACCGATCGCCCCGCGCACCAGGTCGTCCCACATGAACCAGAAGCGCTGCTGGCCGGGGGTGCCGAACAGGTACAGCACGAGGTCGGATTCCAGGGTGATCCGGCCGAAGTCCATGGCGACGGTGGTCGTCGCCTTCTGCGGCACGGCGGTGACGTCGTCCAGGCCCTCGGCGGCGGCCGTCATGAGGGCCTCGGTGCGCAGGGGGGGTGATCTCGGAGACCGAGCCGACGAAGGTGGTCTTGCCGACGCCGAAGCCGCCCGCGATCACGATCTTGGTGGCGGCGGGGGCGCGGCTGAGGTCGGTCTGCCAGCTCGGCGTCCGCCCGGCGGCGAGGCCGGTGGCGGGTCCGGTGGCACCCCGGCCGGTGTGCTCCCCGGTGTCGGAGGCTGCGAAGTCAGAGCCGGGGAAGTCAGAGGCTGCGAAGTCCACTCAGCACCCTTTCGAGCAGTGCGCGGTCGGGCCGTCCGGTGACGTGACCGGTGCCGTAGACACGGATCCTTCCCTGTTCGGCGAGGTCGGCGAGGAGGAGACGGACGACGCCCAGCGGCATCTTCAGCAGGGCGGCGACCTCGGCGACCGAGCGCAGCCGGCGGCACAGCCCGAGCACGGCCCGCACCTCGGGCAGCACCCGGGCAGCCAGCCCGCCGCCGGTGCCGGCGGCGCAGGCTCCGCCGTCCGGCGCGGCCACGAACGTCTCCAGCAGCAGCACGTGCCCGCAGCGGGTGCGCCCGCCGGTCAGCGAGTACGGGCGGACGCGGGCCGTCCGGCGCGGGGGCACGGGGCCCGCGGGGGCGCACAGGGCGGGGGCGGTCATGTGCCGGCCTCCACCGACTGGCGCAGCTCCCTGCGCAGTTCGGGCGTCAGCACGTGTCCGGCCCGGCCGACGAAGAGGGCCATCTGGTAGGCCACGACGGCCATGTCGCAGTCGGGCGTGGTGTGGACGCCGAGGAGCGAGCCGTCGCTGATGGTCATGACGAACAGCCCGCCGCCGTCCATGGCGACCATGGTCTGCTTGACCGGGCCGCCGTCCATCAGGGCCGCCGCGCCGGTGGTCAGGCTGCCCAGGCCGGCGACGATGGTGGCCAGGTCGGCGGTCGAGCCGCGCGGCCCGTACGGACCGGAGTGCTGGCCGGGGTGCCGGCCGTGCACCTGGTCGTGCTGCTGCCCGTACGGGGCGGCGGCCCGGTGGTCGGGGGACGACGAGAGCAGCAGCAGACCGTCGGAGGAGACCACGGCGACCGATCGCACGCCGGGCACCTCCTCGACCAGGTCGGTCAGCAGCCAGTGCAGGCTGCGAGCCTCGTCGCTCAGGGCCAGGGCCGGGATCCCGGCGCGGCCCGCGGCGGCGCGGGCCGTGGTGCCGTTGGTGGTGCAGGTGGGGGTGACGGGCGTCGCCCCCTGGGAAAATGCAGTCAACCGCGTGCCTCCTCGACAGTGCCGCCCTCGTCCGGCGCCCCCGCTCGTCCCCGATCAGTACCACGATCGGCGATGCCGTGATCACGGCGCGTCAACCCCGGTGCCACTTCCGTCGCCCACTCCTCCTCGGCGTCCCGGCGCCCCTCGCGGGCGCCCTGCTGGAAGCCGGCGAGCTTGCGGCGCAGGGCCTCGGGGTCGACGCCCTGCCGCACGCTCAGCGGAACGGGCTTCTGGGCGACGACCCTGGGGGTGCGCCGCGGCAGACCCGTACCGGTGACGCCGGGGCCGGCCGGCGACGCGTGCCGGGGCTCGGGCTGCAGCCGGGAGTCGGGGTGCGGCGGGGGCGGCACGACGGGCCCGTGGCCCGGGTGGCCGTACTCGGGGGGCGAGGCGTGGGTGCCGTACGGGGAGTGGGCGGTGGGGTGGGGGGAGTGCGCCGGGTGCGGCTGCGCGGCGTGCCGGTGCGCGGCCTCCGGCGGTACGGGCTTGCGAATGGTGGTCAGTTGGATGGTCTGCTCGTCCTGGTGGGCCCACGGGGCCGCGCGGCGCGGCCCGGGGACGGAGGGTCGATGGGCGGAACGCCCCTGGAGGACGTGGGAGTTCACCTCGGCGGCGGCCCCGGGCAGGTCGGTGGGCGGCCCGGTGCGGGCCGCACCGGGGACGGGTGGCGCGGCGGCCGGGTCGCTCATCGCGGGCGGCTCGGCCGGCAGCAGCCGGCCGGGCAGCACCACGACGGCGGTGATGCCGCCGGGCCGCTGCTCGCGCAGCTGGACGCGCACGCCGTGCCGGGCGGCGAGCCGGGCCGCGACGTACAGCCCGAGGCCCATGACGGGCTCGTCGTGACCGCCCGGGACGTCGGCGCGCGGCCCGGAACCGGCCTGGGCCAGACGGGCGTTGAGCTCGTCGAGGCGCTCGGGCGCCATGCCGATGCCCTCGTCCTGGACGGAGAGCATCACCTCGCCGTTCTCCAGCAGCCAGCCGGAGACCTGGACCTGGACGTCGGGCGGGGAGAAGGCGGTGGCGTTCTCCAGGAGCTCGGCGACCAGGTGGCTGATGTCGTCGGCGGCGAAGCCGGCGACCTGGGCGCGGGCGGGCAGGGAGTGGATGCGCACCCTTTCGTACCGGTCGATCTCGCTGACGGCGGCGCGCAGCACGTCCAGCAGCGGGACGGGGGCGGCGTGGCCGGCGGGGTGCTCGGCTCCGGCGAGGGTGAGCAGGTTCTCGTTGTAGCGGCGCATGCGGGTGGCGAGGTGGTCGAGGGTGAAGAGCACCTCCAGCCGGTCGGGGTCCGCTTCGTGGGCCTCCATGGACTCGATGACGGTCAGCTGGCGCTCGACGAGGCCGAGGGTGCGCCGGGACAGGCCGACGAAGGTGGTGTGCACCCGGCCGGAGAGCCCGGTCATGCGCTCGTCGAGCTCGTGGCAGCGCTCGCGCAGCGCGTCGCGCTCCTCCGCCAGGTCCTGGCGGGCGACGTCGAGGCGGTTGCGCTCGCCCTCCAGGAGGGCGATGCGCTCGCGCAGCCGCACGACGGTGCCGTGCAGGACGTTGACGGAGCGGCCGATCTCGGCGAACTCGTCGTCGCGGCCGCGGAAGGAGACCGGCTCGCGGGCCCCCGGCTCGGCGCACAGGCGGCGCGCCCCGAGGCGCAGCGCGGCCAGCGGCCGGGTGACGGAGCGGGCCGACTGTACTCCGGTGACCACGACGAGCAGGAAGGCCAGCGCGGCGAGCGCGCAGCGCACCTGCAGGGCGGTGGCGTCGTGGTCGCGCAGGGCCCCGAGCCGGGCCATCTCCTCGGTGGCGAGGGTCGATTCCAGGCCGCGCAGCTGCTCCAGGCGGGCGGTGAGCTGGGCCCGCACGGGGCCGGGCCGCTCCAGCTCGGCCGGTGCGGGCTGGGGCCGGTCGCCGAGCCGGTCGAGCCGGGCTTCTGCGGCGGCGGTCTGCGGCCCGCCGACCGTGCGGGCGTACTCGGCACGCAGGGCGGCGGGGGCGAGCCGGCGGAAGTCGGCGAGGGCGGCCTGCTCCCGCAGCCGCTGCTGCAGGGCGGCCTGGCCGTAGCCGGGCTGGGTGCCGTGGGCGGCCAGGGCGGCGGTGAACAGGGCCCGGGTGGCGGACGCCGCCTCGGCGGCGCGGCCCAGCGCGGGCAGGGCCGTGGCCTCGGCCGACTGGGCGCGTGCCGGCAGCCGCTGGACGACGCCGGCCTCGGCGTCGTCCAGCGCCTGGACGGTGGCGGTGTACGCGGTGAAGACGCCGAGCGCGTCGCCGGGGCCGGCCAGGGCGCGGCGGCGCAGCTCGGGCAGGCCGGCCAAGCGGTGGCGCAGGGCGGCGGGCGCGCCGGGGCCGAACTCCTGGATCTGCCGGTCGACGCGGGCGCGTTGCTCCTCGGAGGCGGCCACCGGCACGGGCGCGCCGGAGCGGCCGCCGGCGACGAACTCGGTCATGGCGTCGCGCTCGTCGGCCAGGGAGTGGGCGAGGGCGACCGCACCGCTGCCGGTGGCGGCGCCGGCGGCGAGGTCGCGGGAGTCGGCGAGGTCGCGTATGGCGTCGGCGATGCCGAAGGCGCCCGCGCCGAGGGCGGCGAGGGAGACGACGGCCACGGAGGCGATGAGCCGGTTGCGTACGCGCGCGGTGCGCTCGGGCACTGCCGTGGTCTGCTGTTCGCGCTGGCCGCCGCGAAGTCGCTTCTTCCGCACCGGTGCTCGCAATCTGCTCTCGTCGTCCGGCGCACCGCCGACTGACCCTGACCGATCTGACCCCTGTCGGGTGTCACCCACCGCATCCCCCCGGCAAGTGCCCCCACTACATCAACAGCGCGGCGTGCCGGAAGGATGCGCGTCGTAGGGCACGGAAATTCGGGCATCCGGCACACTGGTCGCATGCGCATCGAACTTGCCGGTCAGCCAGGGGATTCGGGCCGTCCGAACGAGGATTTCGCGGCCGTCGCCCTGCCCGCCTCGGGCGCCGGCGGGGCGCTCGTCGTCCTCGACGGGGTGACGCCGCCGGCGCGCGGGACGGGGTGCGTGCACGGAGTGCCGTGGTTCACCACGCGGTTGGGCACGACCCTGCTGGAACTGGCGGCGGGCGAGCGGCGGATGGAGCTCGGGGCGTGCCTGTCGGAGGCGGTGGCGCGGACGGCGCAGGCGCACCGGGACACCTGCGACCTGTCCGCCCGGCTGACCCCGCAGGCCACGGTGGTGGCCGTGCGCTGGGACGCGGAGGTGGTCGAGCACCTGGTGCTCTCGGACTCGGTGCTGCTGCTGGAGGGGGCCGACGGCGAGGTGCGCGCGGTGCTCGACGACCGTCTCGACCGGCTGGTGGCGCTCGGACCGGTGACGGACGACCAGCGCAATGTGGAGGGCGGCTTCTTCACGGCGGCGGCCGACCCGGGCGTGGCCGCCCGCGCGGTCACGGGGACGACGGCGCGCGAGGCCGTCCGTGCGCTGGCGGCGCTGACGGACGGCGCGTCGCGCTGGGTGGAGGTCTTCCGCGAGGGCGCGTGGGCGGAGTGCTTCGCGCTCCTGGCGAAGGAGGGCCCCCGGGCGCTCGTCGAGCGCGTACGGCAGGCGGAGGCGGCGGACGCACAGTGCCGCGCCTTCCGCCGGGGCAAGCCGCACGACGACGCGACGGCGGTGTACGTGCAGCTGTAGGGCCGGCGCCCCAGCGCCCCGTCAGGGGCGCGGGGCTTCGCCCGGGCCTGGGGGTGGCGCGTCGACTGCGGGCCGTCGGTGGCCGATCGCGCCCACGCGGCGGCAGCCGCAGATCGGCACAGCCCCGCGCCCCTACAGGGCGCCGTGGGCTGGTGCAGTGCCCCGTAAGGGGCGCGGGGAACTGCGCGACAAGCCACGACGCACCCGCACACGGGGCGCCGGGCAGGTCCTAGAGCTCGGCGCGCTCGTTCATCTGGTGCATCAGGCGGGCGAGCTCGGCGACCTCGGCGCGGTCCCAGTCGGCGAACCGGCTCACGTACTGCGCCCGCCGGGCGTCGCGCACCCGGGTGAACCGGGCGCGGCCCTCCTCGGTGATCCTGATGAGGGAGGCCCGGCCGTCGGCCGGGTCGGGGTCGCGGCTGACCAGGCCGAGCTCCTCCAGGGCCCGCAGCTGACGGCTCATCGTGGCCTTGCCCACCCCGAAGTAGGCGGCCAGGTCGGTGGCGCGCTGCCGGCCGGACTCCTCCAGACGGACCAGCAGGCCGTAGGCGGCGGGCTCGAGGTCGGGGTGGACCTGCCGGGCCAGCTCGCCCGAGGTGGCCCGGGCACGGCGCAGGAAGACCGCGAGCTCGCGCTCCAGGGCGAGGAAGGCCTCGTCCTCGCCGGCACCGGCGCAGCCGCGGGGGCCGCCGTCCTCGGGAAGCGGGTTACCGGTCTGGTGCACGTGGACGCCCTCTCCTGCTTTCAGCCGCTGAAAAATCCGGTTTGGCCGCGTCGTGTCGCCGCAGCTCGGTCAGTATTTCGCAGGATTAGACCAACGGCAGCACCCCGGGTCCCTATCGCGCTGCGCGTCTCCGTCCGTAGCTTGATTAATGGCATGGTCATACCAATCGGTTGGCCATTGAACTCTCCCCCACCCTCCCCCACCCTTGGCTTCGGAGGCACCATATGCCCGAGCATCGTTCCGGCCCGGGTCGCCCGATTCCTCCGAGATCGGCGACCCCACGCGCCCCCCGTCCCCCCCACGCCCGCCGCATCCGGTCCGTCCCCCTGCTCTGCGCACTCACCCTGCTCCTCGCCCTGCTCGTCCCGCTGACCCTCCCCGACGCCGCGGCGCCCGCGGCCGGCGCGGGCATCCGGCCCACCCACCCCGAGCGGGACTGGATGGGCTCGACCGTCCGGGCCCACGAGGGCGGCCCGCAGACCGACGAGGGCTCGGCCGGCGTCCCCACGGTCGAGGGCGTGGACGTCAGCAGCCACAACGGCAATGTGGCCTGGTCCACCCTGTGGAACAAGGGCGCCCGCTTCGCCTACGTCAAGGCCACCGAGGGCACCAGCTACACCAACCCCTACTTCGCACAGCAGTACAACGGCTCCTACGACCGCGGCATGATCCGGGGCTCGTACCACTTCGCCCTGCCCGCCAACTCCAGCGGCGCCGAGCAGGCCGACTTCTTCGTCGACCACGGCGGCGGCTGGTCGGGCGACGGCCGGACGCTGCCGGGCGTGCTCGACATGGAGTACAACCCCTACGGCGACACCTGCTACGGCATGAGCGCCGGCGACCTGATCGGCTGGATGGCCGACTTCTTCGCCACCTTCCGGGCGCGCACCGGGCGCGACGCCGTCGTCTACACCACCACCACGTGGTGGAAGCGGTGCACCGGCAACTACGGGGGCTTCGGCTCGTACAACCCCCTGTGGATCCCGCGCTACGGCTCCTCCGCCGGCGAGCTGCCCAACGGATGGGGCTTCCACACCCTCTGGCAGTACACGGACAGCGGAAGCACGGTCGGCGACCACAACCGCTTCAACGGCTCCTACTCCCGGCTCAAGGCGCTCGCCTACGGGTGACGGCGCGCGCACGCCACCGGGCCCCCGGCGCACATCGGTGCGCCGGGGGGGGCCCGGACGGGCGTCGGCCGGACGGGCGGTCGGCCCGTCCGGCGTCAGCCGGTGAAGCGGTCGGCCGGTCGGCCGGTCAGCCGCAGTGGCCCGCCGGACGGGTGCGGGTCACCAGATCGGTGTAGCCGGTGGTGCCGTCGATCCACACCACCTGCTTGCCGCCGGCCGCGGCCGCGCCGATCTGCTCGCCGCGGTTGCAGGAGACCCGGGCGGGGGCGGTGGCGCCGGTGGCGTCCGCGCCGAACTGCCACAGCTTGGCCAGCGACTCGTTGCGGGCGCGGCTGTCCGGCACCTGGGCCGAGACGGTCACCGCGTCGTCGGAGGCGGTGACGTCGAAGGCGTACAGCGCCCGCTCGCCCTTCTCCGGGCTCACGTCCACCGTGCCGCTGCCGTCGAGGTTCGCCCGGCGCACGGCCACCTGGCCGTCGTCCACGTTCTCGTCGGCCAGCCAGTAGACGTGCTTGCCGGTGATGGCCGTCCGGCCGACGGCCTGCGGCTGCCCGAGCTGCTTCATCAGCGTGCGCGTGCCACTGGCGAGGTCGAGGACCTCCACGCCGCTGCGGTAGTCGTCGCCGTCACGGTAGGACTTGGCGTACGCGATGCGGCCGTGGCTGATCGAGGGCGCGGCGGAGCCGACGTCGGAGGTGCCGCCGTCCACCCAGGCGGGCTCCTTGTCACCCGGACGCAGGTAGCCCACGTGGCGGGATCCGAAGAGGTCCATCTTCTCCAGCACCACGACCTGGCCCTCGACGCGCACGCCGGAAACGGTGTCGGGGGTGCTGTAGAGCTTCTTGACCGGGCCGCCGGCCAGCGGCCGCGAGAGCACGTCGATGCCGGCCGGGCTGTAGGCCGACCAGACCACCGTCCTGCCGTCGGTCGCCGGGTTGACGTGGAAGCGCCCGTCGTTCGGGCTGATCAGCTTGGGCGTGCCGGAGCCGTCCGTGCGGCCGGCCCACACCGAGTACGCCTCGGTGCCGTCGTCGTTCGACTTGGCCGCGGCCCACCAGCCGCCGCCCGCGCCCACGCCGGTGTCGGCGGTGTTCAGCCGGCCCAGCAGCTGGTCGGAGTCGACGCCCAGGGCCTGCTCCCAGTTCGGGACGATGCCGTGGGCGTTGAAGGAGCGCTTGACGACGTTCAGCTGCTGCCCGGAGACCTGCAGGGCCCGCGCGGCCGCGATGACCGCGTTGCGGCCCTCGGTGAAGCCGTCGAGCGGGGTCATGTACTCCGTCAGCGCCTTGTAGGCGATCTTGTCGGCGAGGGTGCGGCCGAGGTCCTCGCGGATGTCCCACAGGGCGCCCGAGAAGATCGTGGAGTTCAGGTGCACGCCGCCGTTGTCGTAGGCGAAGGAGGTGCCCGTGAAGTTCTTGGCCGTCGTCGCCCCGTCGTTGAGGTCGCGGAAGGCGCAGTCGCGCGGCGCCTTGGTGCGGCACAGGTTGCCGCCCATCAGGCCCGCGTCCGGGTCGTCCATCGACATGCCGGCCGCGTCGACGGCGATGGCGTTGCCGAAGTAGTCCGCGATGGCCTCGTTGAGGGCGCCGGACTGGCCGGCGTAGACGAGGTTGGCGGAGTTCTCGACGACGCCGTGCGTCATCTCGTGGCCGACCACGTCGAGGTCGGCGGAGAGGGTGCGGAACTCCTTGTCGCCGCCGCCGTACACCATCTTGGTGCCGTCCCAGAAGGCGTTGACGTACGGCATGCCGAAGTACTGGACGCCGACGAGGGAGTTGATGGCCATGCCGCGGCCGTCCAGGCTGTCGCGGCCGTGCACCTTCTTGTAGTAGTCGTACACCTTGCCGGCCGCCCAGTGCGCGTCGACCGCGCCGGACTCGGTGGCGTCCTTGCCGAACTGCGGCGTCTTTGAGCCGAACTCCTTGATGCCCTCGGGCCAGGTGCCGCTGACCTCGGTGACGTCCTTGCCGCGGACGTCCCAGGTCGAGATGACGTTCTTGCTGGTGTCCCACATCCGCGCGTGGTCGTTCATCACGTACTCGCCGCGCGCGGTGTCGAAGAACAGCCCCAGCTCGACGGTCGTGCCGTCGTACTTCACGCCCGAGCCCTGGACACCGGGGTTGCGCCCGCCGTCGGGGGCCTTGCCCTCCTTGGCGTCACCGGTCGCCGCGCCGGCGGCCGCCTGCGCCTTCGGCGCGCCGAAGGTCTTGATCCCGCTGTACTGCAGGACCGGGAAGCCGGCCTTGGCGTCGATGTAGACCTCGCACAGCACCGGCTCGCCGGTGGCGGGGTCCACGCCGCGGACGGTGACGTGCTGGGTGAGGACGCCGGGGCCCTTGGGGATGACGACGAGGCCGCGGGCGGTGCCGGTCAGGGCCGGCTTGCCGGCCTCGGCCCGGAGCTTCTTGGCGCCGAGCTGCGCCGTGACGGCGCCGACGGCCCGCCGGACGGCGAGCTCCTCGCCGACGTCCGGCGTGGTGCCGGTGGTCAGCGCCGTGAAGTACTTGCCGGAGGTACCGGTGACGACGCGCTTGCCGTCCTTCTTCTCCATCCGGACGACGTACTGCCCGCCGAGGACCTCGACGCCGCGGTGCTTCTGCTGCAGCCGGACGGTCTCCGCCGTCCCCGCGGCGAGCGTCTGCACGGGCGTGAGGTCACGGCCCGGATTCGCTATGCGGTAACGGTTCTTCTTGTCCGCGAGGTGCCCCCGGGCCGCATCGGCCGCGCTGCCCGAGGCCTTGGCGGCGTCCCGGATGCCGTCGACCAGGGAAGGGGTGGAGGTTCCCTTCCCCGGAACGACGTCCGCCGGGTCGCCGCCGCTGCCGCTCCCGGCCGCGAGGGCCTGGGCCGGCAGCGCACCGACGACAAGGGCGGCAGCGCTCACCAGCGCTGCCGCCCCTGCTATTCCGCTCTTGACTACCGGTCTTCCCGAACCAGCTCTGGAACTCCTGGAACTGCGCAAGGTTCCCCCTCCGTACGTACGGAACGCCGGAATTTCTGTGGTCGGCGCATATGCAACCCGTGAGGCGTGAGCCGATCAATGGGGCGTACGTAGCGGGGGGTTGATTTCAGCCGGGCCTACGAGCCGGTAGCACCGTCGATGCGCTCGCGCAGCAGATCGGCGTGGCCGTTGTGGCGGGCGTACTCCTCGACGAGGTGGACGAGGATCCAGCGCAGCGACACCCGCTCCTCGCCCATGAAGCGCACGCCCTCCTCCGTGAGCGTGCCGCAGTCGTCGAGCGAGGCACCGGCGATGAGCTCCCGGGCGTCGGCGATCTCCGCCCGCCATGCGGCCAGGGCTTCGTCGATGCCCTCGTCGGCGTCGAGAACGAAGCCCTGGTCCTTGGCCTCCCCGTACAACCAGGGCGTGTCCGGCCGGCCGGCGAAGATCCGCCGGAACCAGTTCCGTTCGACCTCGGCCATGTGCCGCACCAGGCCGAGAAGCGTCATCGACGACGGCTCGGCGGAGGCGGTGCGCAGCTGCTTGTCGTCGAGGCCCGCGCACTTCAGCGCGAGGGTCTCGCGGTGGAAGTCCAACCATGCTTCGAGCATGGCCCGTTCATCTGCGTGCAGGGGCGGCACGGCCCGCCCGTCCGGCATCGAGACCATGGGGCTCACCCTGGCACAGGACGTTCACGCGGTCACCCCTGCTAACACGCGCACCGACGAGACGGCCGGCCGGCTACGCCGCCAGCGGCACGGTCGCCGTCGCCGGGGTCAGGGCCAGCTCCAGCACCCGGCGCACGTCCGAGACCGCGTGCACGTCGAGCGCGGCCAGGACCTCGGCCGGGACGTCGTCGAGGTCCGGCTCGTTGCGCTTGGGGATGATCACCGTGGTGATGCCCGCGCGGTGCGCGGCCAGCAGCTTCTGCTTCACGCCGCCGATCGGCAGGACCCGGCCCGTCAGCGAGACCTCGCCCGTCATCGCCACGTCCGGGCGCACCTGGCGGCCGGAGAGGAGGGAGGCCAGGGCGGTGGTCATGGTGATGCCGGCGCTCGGACCGTCCTTCGGCACGGCCCCGGCCGGGACGTGCAGGTGGACGCCGCGCTCCTTGAAGTCGCCGACGGGCAGCTCCAGCTCGGCGCCGTGGGAGCGCAGGAAGGACAGGGCGATCTGCGCCGACTCCTTCATGACGTCGCCCAGCTGGCCCGTGAGCGTCAGGCCCGCGCCGCCCGTCTCCGGGTCGGCCAGCGACGCCTCGACGAAGAGGACGTCGCCGCCCGCGCCGGTGACGGCGAGGCCGGTGGCCACGCCCGGCACGGACGTACGGCGCTCGGCCGGGTCCTGCGCGGACTCGGGCGTGTGGTGGGGCCGGCCGATGAGCGGGCGCAGCTGCTCCACGCCGATGGTGAAGGGCAGCTCCTGCTCGCCCAGCTCGTGCTTGGCCGCGACCTTGCGCAGGAGCCGGGCGACGGCGCGCTCCAGGTTCCGCACGCCCGCCTCGCGGGTGTACTCCCCGGCGAGCTTGCGCAGCGCGGCGTCCTCGATGACGACCTCCTCCGGCGACAGGCCCGCCCGCTCCAGCTGCCGGCGCAGCAGGTGGTCGCGGGCGATGACGACCTTCTCGTCCTCCGTGTAGCCGTCGAGGCGCACCAGCTCCATGCGGTCCAGGAGCGCCTCGGGAATGGCCTCCAGGACGTTGGCGGTGGCGAGGAAGACCACGTCGGAGAGGTCCAGCTCGACCTCCAGGTAGTGGTCGCGGAAGGTGTGGTTCTGGGCCGGGTCCAGCACTTCGAGCAGGGCCGCGGCCGGGTCGCCGCGGAAGTCGGAGCCGACCTTGTCGATCTCGTCGAGCAGGACGACCGGGTTCATGGAGCCGGCCTCCTTGATCGCCCGCACGATGCGGCCGGGCAGGGCGCCGACGTAGGTACGGCGGTGGCCGCGGATCTCCGCCTCGTCGCGCACGCCGCCGAGGGCGACCCGGACGAACTTCCGGCCCATCGCGCGGGCCACGCTCTCGCCGAGACTGGTCTTGCCCACGCCGGGCGGGCCGACGAGCGCGAGCACCGCGCCCCCGCGCCGCCCGCCGACCACGCCCAGCCCCCGGTCGGCGCGCCGCTTGCGCACCGCCAGGTACTCGGTGATCCGCTCCTTGACGTCCTCCAGGCCCGCGTGGTCCGCGTCGAGGACGGCCTTGGCACCGGGAAGGTCGTAGGCGTCCTCGCTGCGCTCGTTCCAGGGCATCTCCAGGACCGTGTCCAGCCAGGTGCGGATCCAGCCGCTCTCCGGGCTCTGGTCGGAGGCGCGTTCGAGCTTGTCGACCTCCTTCAGCGCCGCCCGGCGCACCTTGTCCGGCAGATCGGCGGCCTCGACGCGGGCCCGGTAGTCCTCCGACTCGTTCTCCGGATCGCCGTTGAGCTCGGCGAGCTCCTTGCGGACGGCCTCCAGCTGGCGGCGCAGCAGGAACTCGCGCTGCTGCTTGTCCACACCCTCCTGGACGTCCTTCGCGATGGACTCCGCGACGTCCTGCTCGGCGAGGTGCTCGCCGAGGCGCTTCACGGCCAGCTTCAGACGGGCGACCGGATCCGCGGTCTCCAGCAGCTCCACGCGCTGGGCGACGGTCAGGAACGGGGAATAGCCCGAGTTGTCGGCGAGCTGACCCGGATCGTCGATCTGCTGGACGCGGTCCACGACCTGCCAGGCGCCGCGCTTGCGCAGCCAGCTGGTGGCGAGGGCCTTGTACTCCTTCATCAACTCGGACACCGCGCCCGGCAGCGGATCCGGGGTGACCTCCTCCACGGCGGTGCCCTCCACCCACAGGGCCGCACCCGGACCGGTCGTACCGGCACCGATCCGGACCCGGCGCACACCGCGGATCAGCGCGCCGGGGTCGCCGCCGGAGAGACGGCCCACCTGCTCGACGGTGCCGAGCGTGCCGACGCCGGCGTACGTGCCGTCGACGCGCGGCACGAGCAGGACGCGCGGCTTGGTGCCGCTCGCCGCGGCGGCCTGCGCGGCCTCGACCGCGGCGCGCACCTCGGCGTCCGAGAGGTCCAGGGGGACGACCATCCCCGGCAGGACGACCTCGTCGTCGAGCGGCAGCACGGGCAGGGTGAGCGGTGTGGACGTCGAAGCCATGATCTCCCCTTCGGCATGCAAGTTGAGTTGTACCGACTCAATGCATGACCGGTCCCGGATGTTCCCGGGCGGGTGTTCGCTGTGAGCGATCAGTGTGGGCGGTGGGGCGCCTGCGGCGGGCGTCCTCAAACGCCGGACGGGCTGATTTCAGCCCGTCCGGCGTTTGAGGACACCGGGCGCAGCCCGGTCCGGGGGTCCGGGGGCTTGCCCCCGGGAGACGGGGAGAGGGCGGGGCTGGGGATCAGCCGCCCGCAGGGCCCTCGCGGAGCAGCGGGCGGCAGAAGAGGCCGATCAGGAGGGCTATCGGGTGGCCCCAGCTCGACATGGGGTCGATGAGTTCGATCAAGTCCTGCGCACACATCGCCCCCGCGATCCCCAGCAGCACCCACTGCCCCACCCGCGGCAACAAGCCCGACAGGGCTCCCACGCACGCCATGAGGCCGAAGCTGATGCCGTAGTCGAGGCGGTGCAGGGACGCCTCGGGGAGGCGGCCGGCCGCCACCGCGCCCGCTACGGGGAGTTCCGTGGCGAGGGTGGCCAGGACGTGGCCGGCGAGGAAGACGCCGGCGGTGCGGGCGCCGCCGACGCGGCGTTCGAGGGCGGTGAGGACGAGGAGGAAGGCGGGGCCGTAGGCGGAGTAGAGGCCGCCGGCCACCCACAGGGCGCTCGCAAGGAGGACGAGGACGGGGCGGTCGGCGAGGTGGGCCGCGTCGGTGCTGGATTCCTTCAGCAGCTGCGTGACCGTGGCCTGGTCGCCGAGGTCGGCGTACAGGGCGGTGGCGAGCAGGACGAGGCCGTAGGAGAAGGTGAAGGGCGTGCTCGTGGGGGTGGGCAGCAGCCGCAACCAGGCGGTGGGTATCCGGCCCCGGCGAGGGGCGGTCGCGGCGGGGCGCTCCTCGGCGTCAACCGCAGTCACTCGGTCAGGCCCCTTTCCGCGCACGTCCCCCCGGATTTGAACATTAAGGTGCAGGACCGGCCGCCGGATCAACTCCGGGGCGTGACTCGGGTCACCTTTGTCAACCTCTTGACGCTTTTCGGCGTCGGCCGGTTCGCCAACGACGCGAGGAGGTACGCAATGCCTGTCGATTCGTTTGATGCGCCCGTTGATGCGCCCGTCGTGATCGAGCGCCGTGAGGGGCCGTACGGAGAGGTCGTGCTGCGCCGGCGGGGCGGGCACCACGAGATCATCGCCAACGGGTGCTTCCTGATGGACACCTCGGACGGGCGGTCCGAGCGGCTGCTGGTGGACGCGGCGCTGGCCGCGCTGCCGGCCGGCCGGCAGGCGCCGTCGGTGCTGATCGGGGGGCTGGGGGTGGGGTTCTCGCTGGCCCGGGCGGCGGCCGGGCGGCGCTGGGGGCGGATCACCGTGGTCGAGCGCGAGGCGGCGGTGATCGACTGGCACCGCACCGGCCCGCTGTCGGCGATCTCGGGCGCGGCCCTGGCCGACCCCCGTACGGAGGTGGTGCACGCGGACCTGGTGGCGTACCTGGCGGACCGGTCGGGCCCGGTCTTCGACGCGCTGTGCCTGGACATCGACAACGGCCCCGACTGGACCGTCGCGGAGGACAACGACAGCCTCTACTCCCCCGCCGGACTGGCCTCCTGCCGGGCGCGGCTGGCGCCCGGCGGGGTGCTCGCCGTGTGGTCGGCGCAGCCCTCGCCGGCGTTCGAACAAGCCCTTCGCAATGCCGGATTCGCCGGGGTAACGACGGAAGAGATCGCGGTTGCCCGAGGCGTCCCGGACGTCGTCCACCTCGCGATCAGCGCCGCGTAGCCGAGCCGCGCCGGGTGCCCGTACCCTGCCTTCCACAGCTGCAGGACTGGCGGGGATCCCGGCACCGGTGCCGGGATTTCCGCAGGGAGGACGCTAGGGGCGGGGCGTATGGAACAGACACACATCGGCCCGAGCGGCGCCGCGGCCAGCGTCGGGGCACAGCGCCGGGTGCTGGTCGTCGAGGACGACCGGACGATCACCGACGCCATCGCGGCCCGGCTGCGGGCGGAGGGGTTCCAGGTGCGCACGGCGGGCGACGGGCCCGCCGCCGTCGACACCGCCGAGGCCTGGCAGCCGGACCTGCTGGTGCTGGACGTGATGCTGCCGGGCTTCGACGGGCTGGAGGTGTGCCGCCGGGTGCAGGCGCAGCGGCCGGTGCCCGTCCTGATGCTGACCGCGCGCGACGACGAGACCGACATGCTGGTCGGGCTGGGGGTCGGCGCGGACGACTACATGACCAAGCCGTTCTCGATGCGGGAGCTGGCGGCGCGGGTGCACGTGCTGCTGCGCCGGGTGGAGCGGGCCACGCTGGCCGCGCACACCCCGCGCAGCGGCATCCTGCGCCTGGGCGAGCTGGAGATCGACCACGCCCAGCGCCGGGTGCGGGTGCGCGGCGGGGACGTGCACCTGACGCCGACCGAGTTCGACCTGCTGGTGTGCCTGGCCAACACCCCGCGCGCGGTGCTCTCGCGCGAGCAGCTGCTGGCGGAGGTGTGGGACTGGGCGGACGCCTCCGGCACCCGCACGGTGGACAGCCACATCAAGGCGCTGCGCCGCAAGATCGGCGCCGAGCGGATCCGTACGGTGCACGGGGTGGGGTACGCCCTGGAGACGCCGGCGGCGTGAGGCGGCAGGACTGTACGGCATGACTGGTGAGGCGGCATGACTGACGGAAGCACCCCGCCGCCGGGGCTCGGGAGCCGGATCTGGCTGGCCCTGCGGCCCCTGGATCCGTACCGCTCGGTCAAGGCCGCGCTCGGCGCCCTGGTGATCGGCTCGGTGGCGATCACCACCCTGCTGGTGTTCATGGCCATCCGTTCGGCGACCGAGCTGCGGGTGATCACCGTCTTCTCGATCATCGCCTCGCTGCTGATCACCCAGTTCGTCGCGCACGGCCTGACCGCGCCGCTGGACGAGATGACCGAGGTCACCCGGGCGATGGCGCAGGGGGACTACACCCGCCGGGTGCAGGCGCGGCGGCGGGACGAGTTCGGCGACCTGGCGGACGCCTTCAACCGGATGGCGGCCGACCTGGAGGCGGTGGACACCCACCGCAAGGAGCTGGTGGCCAACGTCTCGCACGAGCTGCGCACCCCCATCGCCGGCCTGCGGGCGGTGCTGGAGAACGTGGTGGACGGGGTCTCGGAGCCGGATCCGGAGACGATGCGCACGGCGCTGCGCCAGACCGAGCGGCTGGGCCGCCTGGTGGAGCAGCTGCTGGACCTGTCCCGGCTGGACAACGGGGTGGTGCCGCTGCGCGCCCGGCGCTTCGAGGTGTGGCCGTATCTGGCCGGGGTGCTCAAGGAGGCCGGCATGGCCTGCGGCAGCGGCTCCTCGCCGCGCGCCCGCAAGGACGTCCACCTGCACCTGGACGTCGCGCCGCCGGAGCTGACGGCCCACGCGGACGTCGAGCGGCTGCACCAGGTGGTCGCCAATCTGGTGGACAACGCCGTCAAGCACAGTCCCCCACACGGCCGAGTGACGGTCCGGGCGCGCCGGGGGGAGGGGCCGCAGTCGCTGGCCCTGGAGGTGCTGGACGAGGGCCCGGGCATCCCCGCCTCCGAACGGGACCGCGTCTTCGAGCGCTTCAACCGGGGCTCCGGCGCCCAGCCGGCCGGCCAGCCGGGTGACGGGGGCACCGGCCTGGGGCTGGCCATCGCGCGCTGGGCGGTGGACCTGCACGGCGGGAGCATCGGGGTGGCGGAGTCGCCCCGTGGCTGCCGCATCAAGGTCACGCTTCCGGGACAGGCCCCGCGGGCCGGGTTGGCGTAGGGTCGTTGGTGGGAGCACACATCCGCGACCGGACCGGGGCACGGTCCGGTGATCGGGGAACCCGGGAGGGAGGAGAACCTCCGGGTTTTCCCGCGTCGCCATGCCCCGAAACCCGGGGCAGAGTGTGACTTAGGCGACGACTGGCCGGGGTGGCCTGCATTAAGGGTCCCGACAGGCGTAGCCTTTATTCCCGCTGTCCACCACCTTAGGAAGCGGAAGAGGGCGGTTGCCGCCGTGTCGCCACAGTCCCCCAACACCTCGAGCGTCTCGACCGACCAAGCGGGGCAGGGCAAGAGTCCTGCCGATGTGTTCGGTCCCAATGAGTGGCTCGTCGACGAGATCTACCAGCAGTACCTCCAGGACCCGAACTCGGTCGACCGAGCCTGGTGGGACTTCTTCGCCGACTACAAGCCGGGCACGGCGTCGGCCCCGCCGACGCAGGAGGTGACCGGGGCCGCCCCGGCCGCCCCCGCGGCGCCCGGTGCCGCGCCGGCCGCTGGTGCGGGTGCTGCGACCCCGGCCGCCCCGGCCGCGGCCCAGGCCGCGACGGTTCCGGCCGCCCCGGCGAAGCCCGCGCAGGCCGCCCCGGCGGCTCCGGCCGCGAAGCCCGCCGCCGCTGCCCCGGCCGCCGCGCCGGCCAAGGCCGTCGCGCCCAAGCCGGTCGTGAAGAAGGCCGTCAAGGCCGAGGAGGCGGCCCCGGCCGCCGAGACGGAGTTCGTGACGCTGCGCGGCCCCTCCGCCGCCGTCGCCAAGAACATGAACGCCAGCCTGGAGGTGCCGACCGCGACCAGCGTGCGCGCGGTGCCGGTCAAGCTGCTGTTCGACAACCGCATCGTCATCAACAACCACCTGCAGCGCGCCCGGGGCGGGAAGGTCTCCTTCACCCACCTCATCGGCTTCGCCATGGTGCAGGCGATGAAGCTGATGCCGTCGATGAACTACTCCTTCACGGAGAAGGACGGCAAGCCGACCCTCGTCAAGCCCGCGCACGTCAACCTCGGCCTGGCCATCGACCTGGTCAAGCCGAACGGTGAGCGCCAGCTGGTCGTCGCGGCCATCAAGAAGGCCGAGACCCTCAACTTCTTCGAGTTCTGGCAGGCCTACGAGGACATCGTCCGCCGCGCCCGGAACAACAAGCTGACGATGGACGACTTCACCGGGGTGACGTGCTCGCTCACCAACCCCGGCGGCATCGGCACCGTCCACTCCGTGCCGCGCCTGATGCCCGGCCAGAGCGTCATCATGGGCGTCGGCGCCATGGAGTACCCGGCCGAGTTCCAGGGCACCTCGCAGGACGCCCTGAACAAGCTGGGCATCTCGAAGGTCATGACCCTGACCTCGACCTACGACCACCGCGTCATCCAGGGCGCCGCGTCGGGCGAGTTCCTGCGGGTCATGCACCAGCTGCTGCTGGGCGAGAACAACTTCTACGACGACATCTTCGAGGCGCTGCGGATCCCCTACGAGCCGATCCGCTGGCTGAAGGACATCGACGCCTCCCACGACGACGACGTCACCAAGGCCGCCCGCGTCTTCGAGCTGATCCACTCCTACCGGGTCCGCGGCCACGTCATGGCCGACACCGACCCGCTGGAGTACCGCCAGCGCAAGCACCCCGACCTCGACATCACCGAGCACGGGCTCACCCTGTGGGACCTGGAGCGCGAGTTCGCGGTCGGCGGCTTCGCCGGCAAGTCGATGATGAAGCTGCGCGACATCCTGGGCGTGCTGCGCGACTCGTACTGCCGCACCACCGGCATCGAGTACATGCACATCCAGGACCCCAAGCAGCGCCGCTGGATCCAGGAGCGCGTCGAGCGCCCGCACCACAAGCCGGAGCGCGAGGAGCAGCTGCGCATCCTGCGCCGGCTGAACGCGGCCGAGGCGTTCGAGACGTTCCTGCAGACGAAGTACGTCGGCCAGAAGCGCTTCTCGCTGGAGGGCGGCGAGTCCGTCATCCCGCTGCTGGACGCGGTGCTGGACGCGGCCGCCGAGTCCCGCCTGGACGAGGCCGTCATCGGCATGGCCCACCGCGGCCGGCTGAACGTGCTGGCGAACATCGTCGGCAAGTCCTACGCGCAGATCTTCCGCGAGTTCGAGGGCAACCTCGACCCGAAGTCGATGCACGGCTCCGGCGACGTGAAGTACCACCTGGGCGCCGAGGGCACCTTCACCGGCCTGGACGGCGAGCAGATCAAGGTCTCGCTGGCCGCCAACCCCTCCCACCTGGAGACGGTCGACCCGGTCGTCGAGGGCATCGCCCGCGCCAAGCAGGACATCATCGGCAAGGCCGGCACGGACTTCACCGTCCTGCCGATCCAGCTGCACGGTGACGCGGCCTTCGCGGGCCAGGGCGTGGTCGCGGAGACGCTGAACATGTCGCAGCTGCGCGGCTACCGCACCGGCGGCACCGTGCACATCGTCATCAACAACCAGGTCGGCTTCACCGCGCCGCCGGAGTCCTCGCGCTCGTCGCTGTACTGCACCGACGTCGCGCGCATGATCGAGGCGCCGATCTTCCACGTGAACGGTGACGACCCGGAGGCCGTGGTCCGCGTGGCGCGGCTGGCCTTCGAGTTCCGCCAGGCGTTCAACAAGGACGTCGTCATCGACCTGATCTGCTACCGCCGCCGGGGCCACAACGAGGCCGACAACCCCTCGTTCACCCAGCCGCTGATGTACGACCTGATCGACAAGAAGCGCTCGGTGCGCAAGCTGTACACCGAGTCGCTGATCGGCCGGGGCGACATCACCCTGGAGGAGGCCGAGCAGGCCCTGCAGGACTACCAGGGCCAGCTGGAGAAGGTCTTCACCGAGGTCCGCGACGCCACGTCGGAGCCGGCCCAGGCCCCGGTGCCCGCCGCGGAGCCGGAGTTCCCGGTCGCCGTGGACACCGCGATCTCCCAGGAGGTCGTCAAGCGGATCGCCGAGTCCCAGGTCAACCTGCCGGAGCACGTCACGGTGCACCCGCGTCTGCTGCCGCAGCTGCAGCGGCGCGCCTCCAGCGTCGAGGACGGCACCATCGACTGGGCCATGGGCGAGACCCTCGCCTTCGGTTCGCTGCTGATGGAGGGCGTCCCCGTCCGCCTGGCCGGCCAGGACTCCCGCCGCGGCACCTTCGGCCAGCGCCACGCGGTGCTGGTGGACCGGGAGACCGGCGAGGACTACACCCCGCTGCTCTACCTCTCCGAGGACCAGGCGCGCTTCAACGTCTACGACTCGCTGCTCAGCGAGTACGCGGCGATGGGCTTCGAGTACGGCTACTCGCTGGCCCGCCCGGACGCGCTGGTGATGTGGGAGGCGCAGTTCGGTGACTTCGTCAACGGCGCCCAGTCGGTGACGGACGAGTTCATCTCCTCCTCCGAGCAGAAGTGGGGCCAGACCTCCGGCGTCGTCCTGCTGCTGCCGCACGGCTACGAGGGCCAGGGCCCGGACCACTCCTCGGCCCGCATCGAGCGGTTCCTCCAGCTGTGCGCGCAGAACAACATGACGGTCGCCATGCCGACGCTGCCGTCGAACTACTTCCACCTGCTGCGCTGGCAGGTCCACAACCCGCACCACAAGCCGCTGATCGTCTTCACCCCGAAGTCGATGCTGCGTCTGAAGGCCGCGGCGTCGAAGGCGGAGGAGTTCACGAGCGGCCGCTTCCGGCCGGTCATCGGCGACTCCACGGTCAACCCGGCGGACGTGCGCAAGGTCGTCTTCTGCTCCGGCAAGGTCTACTACGACCTGGAGGCCGAGCGGGTCAAGCGCGGGGCCATGGACACCGCCATCATCCGTCTGGAGCGCCTGTACCCGCTGCCGGGTGCGGAGCTGCAGGAGGAGCTCAAGAAGTACGCCGGTGCCGAGAAGTACATCTGGGCGCAGGAGGAGCCGGCGAACCAGGGTGCCTGGCCGTTCGTCGCGCTCAACCTGATCGACCACCTGGACCTGGCGGTCGGCGCCGACATCCCGGCCCGGGAGCGGCTGCGGCGGGTCTCCCGCCCGCACTCGTCCTCCCCGGCGGTGGGTTCGGCCAAGCGCCACCAGGCCGAGCAGGCACAGCTCGTGGCCGAGGTCTTCGAGGCCTGAAGGCCCCTGAAGCCGTCGGCCGTGCAGCAGGGCCCGTACCACTTCGGTGGTACGGGCCCTGCCCGTTTCCGGAGCCGTCAGCCCAGGTAGGGCTCGAAGTCCCAGTACGGGCGGATGCGCTGGCGGGCGGCGAGGGTGTGGGGGTGCTGGGCGCCGAGGGTGCGGGTGAGGCGTTGCAGGGCGTCCTCCTCGACCTTGCCGGCCTCCTCGTGCTCGCGCAGGCCCCGCAGGTCCATGGCGAGCGCCACCTCGCACGACAGGGTGAAGGGGTGGTCGTCGCCCAGGGCCTGCCGGGCCCGGCGCAGGGTGTCGCGGCTGAGCTCGTGGGCGGCGTCCAGCCGCCCGGTGAAGTTGCGCCCGCCGGCGGCGTTGAGGGCGCAGCCCAGCACCCACGGGTGGTCGGGCCCCAGGGTGGCGGTCAGGCCCGCCAGGGCGGCCTCGAAGAGGGTGAGGGCCTCGGCCCGGTCGCCCGAGGCCTGCAGGATCAGGCCGGTGTTGGTGAGCATGCCGGTGCTGATGGGGTGCGCGGGCCCGAGGAGCTCGCGGAAGCCGGCCTCGCCCTCGGCGATGAGCTCCCTGGCCTGGCCGAGGTCGCCGTGCTCGCGGGCGTGGTTGCCGTGGTCGACGACGAGGCCGATGGTGGCGTAGTGGCGGCGGCCGTGCACCTGCTCGGTGTGTTCCAGCAGGCTGGCCATGGCGGCCCCGGCGTCCTGCAGCACGCCGGCGCGCCGCTCGCACAGCAGGAGGTTGTGGCGGGCGCGCAGGGTCTGCGGGTGCTGGGCCCCCAGGACCTGCAGGTGCAGCCGCATGCCGAGCTCCTGGCGGGCCAGGGCGTCGCGGTAGCGGCCCATGAGCCGCAGGTCGCGGGCGCAGGCGTTGCCGGAGACGAGGGTGGCGGGGTGCCGGGCGCGCAGCAGGGACTCGCGTTTGCGCAGGGTTTCGAGGTCGACCTCGTAGGCCTCGGCGTAGCGGCCGAGCAGCCGCAGGCCGGTGCCGAGGTTGTGCTGGGCGAGGAGGGTCAGGTAGTCGTCGGGGCCGAGCAGGTCGAGGGCGGTCTCCAGCACCTCGCGCTGGGCCTGCAGGGCCTCGGTGTACTGGCCGAGGTAGCGCTGGTCGGCGGCCAGGCAGCTGGTGGCGGTCATCAGGGCGGTGCCCTCGGTGCCGGGGGCGGCGCGCAGCCGGTCCAGCAGCTCGCGGTCGAGCTCGTAGGCGGCGCGGAAGGAGCCGTACGCGCGCAGGATGTTGCCCTGCTGGGTGGTGAGCTCGCCCATGCGCGGGTGCTCCGGCGGCTGGAACTCCGACCACGCCTCGCGCACCTGCTCGGCCAGCTGGACGCCGGTGCGGAACTCGCCGCTGCGGTGGCAGTAGCGCAGCAGGTTGAGCACGGTGTCCTGGACGCGCTCGTTGCGGCTGGCGAGGGCGCCGGAGGGTTCGAGGTGGGGCAGCAGCTCGGCGTAGCGCGGCCACAGGCGGCTGTCCTGGGGGTTGCCGGGGTCGGCGGCGGCGAGGGTGCGGCGGACGACCTTGCGGTGCAGGGCCCGCTCCTCGGGGGAGGTGAGCCGGCCGACGATGTCGTGGACGAGCCGGTGCATGTGCACGGACTCCTGCTCGGGGCCGGGCTCCTCGCCGGCGAGGGCGGTGCGGGTGTCGCGGGTGAAGACGGAGTAGTTGACGAGGGTGTCCAGGGCCCGGGTCCAGCCGGCGAGGTCGGTGGCGAGCCAGGCCAGGCCCTCGGGCAGGTCGGAGGCGGGCAGGTGGCGCACCAGGCCGATCGGGATGCGGCCGGGGGCGAAGGCGGCGCACAGGGAGAGCAGCTCCACGGCGTGGGGCTGGGCCTCGCGCAGGCGGTTGATCAGTATCGACCAGGAGGTGAGGGAGGAGCGGGGGACGTCGTCGAGGCCGGTCTGGTCGGCGAGTTCGGAGAGCTCGCCGTCGCGGACCATGCGCAGGTAGTCGCCGACGGCCATGTCGGACTCGCCGAGCCAGGCGGCGGCCTGGACGAGGGCGAGGGGGAGGTCGGCGAGCTCGGCGGCCACCTCGTCGGCCTCGGCGGCGGTCAGCCGGGGGGCGCGGCGCATGAGGTAGCCGGTGCTCTCGCCGCGCTCGAAGCCGGGCACGTCGAGGACCACGGCGCGGCCCTCGCCCCAGCTGCGGTTGCGGGAGGTGATCAGGACGTGGCCGGAGCCCTCGGGCAGGACGTCGTCGGCGCCTTCGATGTCGTCCCAGCCGTCGAAGATCAGCAGCCAGCGGCCGTGGGGCTCGCGGCGGCGCAGGGCCTCCTTGAGGGCGCGGATGCGCTCGCCGGGCTCGGAGCCGGCGTTCAGGTCGAGCTCGGGGGCGAGTTCGCCCAGGCGTTCGCGCAGGGTGCCGCGGGTGTCGCAGTTGACCCACCAGACGACGTCGTAGTCGGAGCTGAAGCGGTGGGCGTATTCGGTGGCCATCTGGGTCTTGCCGATGCCGGACATGCCCAGCAGGGCGACGACGGCGGTGCTGTGCTCGGCGTCCATGAGGTGTTGCTGGAGGCGGTTGAGCAGGTCGTCGCGGCCGGTGAAGCGGACGTTGCGGCGGGGGACCTCGCCCCAGACGGCCGGCGGGTCGCCCGGGTAGCGGGAGCCGGGGCCGGCCGGCACCGACCGCCGGGGGCCGCCGGTGGGCAGCCCGAGCCTGCCGAGCAGTCTGCGCTCGGCCTCCTGGGCGCCGATGCCCCACAGGTCGACGGGCTCGAGGACGGCGGTGGCGGGCAGCAGGGCACGGTTGGTGAGGTTGACGGCGGCGAAGCGGTGGGCGTTGGCGGCGACGACGCCGCGCAGGGCCTCGCTCCACTCCCCCTCGGGCCGGGGGCCGAGCTGGAAGAACCAGTCGCTGAGGACGAGCAGTATGCGGCCGGAGGCCAGCAGCAGGTCGCCGAGCGCGGATTCCAGGGGGATCTCGCGCGGTGGGTCCCAGCGGTGCAGGCTGACCCGGTGGCCGTGGGTCTCCAGGCGGTGGGCGATCCAGGTGGCCCAGGGCCGGTGGAACCCGGCGAAGACGACGAGGAAGTGCTCGCCGCCCTGCCCTTGCGCGCCGGTGCCGGCGGCCTGCCGCTGCGTGGCCATCCGCACGCCTCCCTTGTCCTTCGCGCCGCACCGGCCAGGGAGCCGGCCCGACAAAGATTACCCTACGTCACCATCGCGTGACAGTGTGTCGATTCTCGTGACGCGCTCGTCCGGCTGTTCGAGGCAGGCCCGGTGTCGCTCCATGGCGGCCGCGAACTGCCGCCCGACGGCGGTCAGTTCAGCCGATTCAAGCAGGACGGGCAGGGCTTGCGCGACCTGCCGGAGGTAGGAATCGCGGCGTGCGCGGGCACCGTGCCGCGCACGGGGCGCGAGGTGCGGGCGGCGCGCCGCCCGGGACCAGAAGTCGGCGAGCGCGAGGTGGGCGTACGTGCCCTGCAGGACGCCGCCGAGCGGTCTGGGGTCGGGCCGCCAGGGCACGCGGTGGCGCGGGGCGGCGCTCGCGCGGTGCAGGGGCGCGAGGTCGTGCAGGACGGCGAGCTTGCTGTGCTGGGTCTCGTGGACGAGGACCTCGGCCAGGGCCGCGGCCGTGCCCGGCGGGGTGGCCAGCACCGCGCCGGGTGCCGCCCGGAAGGTGGCGCTGGCGCCGGCCCCGCCGTCGCGCGGCACGAGCGGCACCAGGCAGCGCAGCAGGGCCGTCACCTCGGCGGCCCGCACGGGGTCGGCGTCGCGCAGCAGGGCCAGGGCCGAACGCCATAGCCGGGGCCAGTCGCGGTGCGCGCCGTGGTCCGCGGGGGGCAGCGCGGCCCGGCCGACGCCTGCGGGCGGGGTGCGGTAGGGGTCGAGGTCGTCGAGGCGGGCGGTGCTGCCCGGCAGCCGCATCAGGCCGTGCCAGCCGGGCCCGGCGCCGGTGACCCGGCCGCCGGAGCGCAGCAGGACGGCCCGGGTGGGCCCGCCGGGCTCGCGCAGCCGGGCGAGCGGGCCGCGGGCGGTCAGCCGCAGGCGCGGGCTGCGGGTCGTGAGGGTGCCGATGCCGGGCAGGGCGAGGGTGCCGTCGGGCGCGGGCAGGTCGAGGGTGAAGTCGGTGCCGGAGGTCAGGGCGACGGCGGCGCTGACGGCTCCGAAGTGCTCCAGGGCCCGGGCGAGTTCGGCGCCGTCGGGGGCGGTGAGCGCGTGGGCGAGCCAGATGCCCACGGGCGGGTAGTCCAGGGCCCAGCCGGCCAGGTGGGGCCGGCGGACCTCGGCCCGTTCGAGCAGCAGCCAGTGCTCCTCGAAGCGTGCGCGGGCGCCGCCGGGCGCGGCGGCGGGCTCCTCCAGCCTGGTGAGCAGCGACTTCAGCAGCACCAGTCGGCGGCCGTGCAGAGCGCTCAGCAGCAGGGCGAGGTCGCCGGGCACGGAGCGGGTGCGGGCCAGCCGGGCCAGGACGGGCGCCGGCAGGGGCGCGGGCTCGGGGCGCGCGGCCGGGGGTGCCGGGCGTCCGGCCGGCCGGCGGGGGCTCACCGGCCGTCGCACGGGGCACCGGCGAGCCCGCCCACGCTGCCGTCGTCCCAGCCCTCCGCCAGCTCGGCGGGGTGCGCCAGTACGTGGCGCACGGCCTCCGCCAGGGCCGGGTCCCGGCTGCCGCGCAGGCCGCGCAGGCCGGTACGGCTCAGATCGGGCAGTGGCGACGTGCGCGGCGCGCCGTCCGTCCGGTCGGCCGCCGGGGCGTTCTCGAGCTGGGTCACCGTCTTCTCCTCCCTGCCGGCGTCCGCCGGGACGCCTGCCCCCGCGGCTGCACGGTTCTTCCCAGGGTCCGCTTTCCGGAAACACGTTCGGAAGGGGTCCGGTCACGGCGCCACGTCGTCCGCGAGCCGGGCGACGGCCTCTCTGGTCGCCTGCACCTCCGCCCACGGCACCGGGGCCAGGCGGCCGGTCAGGTCGCGCCATTCGCGCTGCGCCCCGCGGTAGGCGGCCAGCGCCGGCCTGCGCAGCCCCATGCGCTCCACGGCCTCGCCGTAGCGGTGCAGGGCGCGGGCGACGGTGAGGGAGCCGGGGCCGTCGGGGGCGGGCAGCCGCCGGGCCTCCTTGACGGCCGCGTCGAAGGCGGCGGCCGCGTCGGCCACGGGGACGGTGCCGGTGCGCTCGGCCTGCAGGAGCCGGGCGGTGCCCAGTTCCAGCCAGGCCTCGGCGCGCAGGGCGCCGTCGGCGGCCCGGCGCGCCACCTGTTCGAGCAGGTGGCAGCTCTCGTAGAGGTCGGGCAGGAAGCCCTGCCGGCCGAAGCGCAGGACGAGGGCGCGGCCGAGGAGCAGCTGGGTGCGGGCCAGCAGCGGGGAGCGGCCGGGGGTGACGGCGTACGCCTCGCGCAGCACCGCCTCGGCCCGGCCGGTGGTCGCGGCGTCGTCGGTGCCGCTCGCGCGGGTGAGCAGCGACTCGCCCCATTCGGTGAGCAGTTCGGCGCGGGTGGGGCTGTCGCGGGGACCGATGGGCACGGCCGCGGCGTACGCCTCGTCGGCGGCCGCCCACTGTTCGGCGGCGGCGTGGGTGCGGGCCTGTTCGGTGCGGCAGCGCAGCAGTTGCCCGTCCCCGACGGCGGCCTCGCCCGCGCGCTGGAGGGCGGCGAGGACCTCGGCGGTGGGGGCGTCGGCGAGGCGGAGGGCCGCGGCGAGGTCCAGGAGGGCGGCGCAGCGCCGGCCGTCGGGGGCCGGTGCGTCGCCCATCAGGGTGCAGGCGGTGCGCAGTTCCGTGGCGGCCTCCTCGGCGTGGGGTCCGGCGGGGCCGGGGCCGGTGCGGGCGAGGTCGAGCAGGACGCGGCCCAGGCGCAGGTGGCCGGCGGGGTCGCCGGCGGGCAGGGTGCGCAGGGTGCGGGCGGCGGCCAGCAGGTGGGCGCGGTCGCCGTCGAGGCGCCACAGGGAGTGGCGGGTGGCGGCCAGTTCGCGTGCGGCGGCGAGGTGGCCGGGGTCGTCGGGAGGCGTGTGGCGGCACGCCTCGTCGAGGAGTCCTTCGGCCCGCTGCAGCAGGTCGCGGCGGGCGGCGCTCTCGCGGCGGACGGCCTCGGTGCCGGCGAGGGCGCGCAGCACGCTGCCGAGGACGCGCCGGGCCCGGGCCCCGTCGGGGGCGGCGAGCGGGGCGCCGGCGGCGCTCTCGGCGGCGGTGCGGGCCTCCTGCAGGAGGGTGGGGTCGCCCTGGAGGTGCCACTGGCCGAGGAGGCGTTCGGCGCGGGCGAGGGGGCCGGGGTCGGCGGCCACGGGCTGGTACCAGCGCACGACCCGGGCGGGGACCTCGGCGAACAGCTCGGGCTCGGCCGCCTCCGGCGCGTCGGGCGCGTCCTGGGCGGGGGCCGGGCCCGTGACGGCGGGCTCCCCGGAGAGCAGGGCGGCGGCGCGGGCGGGGAAGTTGCGGGCGGCCTTGCCGAAGTGCCGCTCGACGTAGTCGGAGCAGTGCTTGAGCACGAGGGCGGCCGCTCCCCGGTCGAGGGACTGCAGCAGCATCTCGCGCACCCCGTCGGCGAATTCGTACCACTGCCCCCCTTCGTACCGCTGTCCCTCGCCGGTGCCGGGGCCGTCGCCGGTGCCGGGGCCGTCGCCGGTGCCGGGGCCGTCGTCGGGCAGTCGCCAGAGCAGGCCGCTCAGCAGCACCTCGGCGAGCTCCATGGGGCCGGTGTCGGGCAGCATCGCCCGCTGCACCAGCTGCATCACCGGCAGCGTCAGGGGTACGGCCGCCAGGTGCACCGCCAGGCGCAGGGCGCCGGGCGAGGCGCTGACGCGAAAGGCCCGCAGCAGGTCGCCGGGGTCCGCCCGGCCGGGCGCGTTGGGGGCGGGGGCCGGGCGCGGGGGGTGGCCGGGCAGCAGCCAGCCGGCGGCGCCCCGCACGGCCCGGCGGCCGGGCCCGGACAGCAGGTGCGCCCAGGCGCCGAGGGCGTCGCGGGTGGGCAGCAGGACGGGCAGCGGCAGGGCGCCGGGGGCGGGCGGCGGGGCGTAGCCGTCGGGCCGGAAGTGCAGCCGGCCGCCGGCGGCGGGGTCGCGGGTGAGCAGTCCGGCGCCGGCGGGCAGCGCGGTGCGCGGCCACAGCCGGGGCGGCAGGGGCTGGACGAGGGCGAGCGGGGCGGTCAGCGCCCATCGGTGCAGCAGTTGCTGGGCGCGCCCCTCCTGCCACAGAGGGCCGACGCAGTCGCTGATGACGAGGGTGAGCAGGTGCCCGGTGGGGTCGCGGAACTGGCCGGCGGGGCGTGGCGGCGCCTGCCCGGCGCCGTCGTGGCGTGCGGCGTCGGCCCGGGTGGCCACCAGGGGCGTGCCGTCGGCGGCCCGGTGCAGGTAGCGCACGCGGACGTCCCGGAAGACGCCCAACTGGGCGCAGGTCTGGCGCAGTTCCTCCAGCATCCTGTCCCATACGGCCATGGAGGCGGAGGTGTCCATCAGCAACTGCATGGCCAGCGCCGGTCGTTCGCCGGGCCGGTGGACGGGCTGGACGATGCCGGTGCGGGCCGCGGCGTCCGCGGTGGCGTCCTCGTCGAGCGGCCCGGGCCCGGGCGCGGCGGGTGTGCGGTAGCCGCGCAGCGGGCGCAGGGCGCGCTGCAGGCCGAGCAGGCCGGGCAGGGAGGCGGCCATGGGGACGCGGACGGGGAAGGTGCCGGCCGTGCCGGGGCCGCCTGCGGCGTACATGGCCACCGGCGCGGTGCTCTCCGCGTGCCGTACGGCCGCGGGGGCCCGCTCGCCGGCGGCGGGCCGGGGCGGCGGTCCGGGGGGCCGGTCGTGCCCTGCGGGGGCGGCCCGGCCCGCCGTTCGCGCCGCCGCGTCCTGCCCGCCGCCGTGCGCGGGCCCGTCCGGCCCGCCGGGGTGGTCGATCCACCGGGCGAGCCAGAGGGCGTCGGCGAGCTCCTCCGCCGAGAGGTCCAGGGGTGCGGGCGCGGCCCGCAGCCGGGCGATCAGCTGCCCGAGCCGCCCGTCAGGGGGCGCCGTCATCCGTCAGCATCTCCGTCTCTCGTCACCGGGGGCGGTCCAGGGGCTGCATGAGCATGTCCGCGAGGCGGTCGCGGGTGACGCGTTCGGCGCGGGGGGCGTGCTGGGTGAGGTAGAGGGCGTTGAGCAGCTGGTCGGCGGCGATGACCTCGCCCGGCTCGCGGTCCAGGAAGCGCCGCAGGAGCTCGTCGCCGTCGCCGACCGCGTCGTCGCCGAGGTGCGCGCGGACCATGGCCGTCAGCTGTTCCTCGCCGGGCGCCTCCAGCTCCAGCTGGATGCAGCGGCGCAGCAGGGCGGCGGGGAAGTCGCGCTCCCCGTTGGAGGTGAGCACGATGAACGGGAAGGTGGTGCAGCGCACCCGGCCGCCGTGGACGACGGCCCGCTCGCCGTCGTCGGTGAGCACCTCCACCTGCGGTTCGAGGTCGGCGATGCGCTCCAGTTCCGGCAGTGCGTACTCGCCCTCCTCCAGGACGTTGAGCAGGTCGTTGGGCAGGTCGAGGTCGCCCTTGTCGAGCTCGTCGACGAGCAGCACGCGCGGCCGGTCGCCCGGCAGCAGCGCGGTGCCGAGCGGGCCGAGGCGCACGTACGAGCCGATGGGGCGCCGGGGGACGTCCTGCCGCCCTCCGGCACGTTCGAGCTGGACGTCCTGCAGCCGGGCGATGGCGTCGTAGTGGTAGAGCCCGTCGTGCAGCGTGGTGCGGCTGACGATGGGCCAGCGCAGCACCCGCCCCAGGCCGAGCTCGTGGGCGACGGCGTGGGCGAGGGTGGACTTGCCGGTTCCGGGGTTGCCGGTCACCAGCAGGGGGCGGCGCAGGTAGAGGGCGGCGTTGACCGCCTCGACCTCCTCGGGGCGCGGGTGGTGGTTCTCCACCAGCCGGCGCAGCACGCCGAGCCTGCGGGCCGCGCTCGGGTCGGTGCCGGCCCCGGTGTCGGGGCCCCGGGAGGAGAAGTCCCGCCAGGGCGGGGGCGGCGGCAGCCGGCGCACTCCGTCGTGCGGCAGGCCGGCCCCCCGGTAGATGCGCCAATCGTTCACCTGCGCTCCTCGTTGGTGGTGGGTGACGGTGAGCACCGTGGTCGTCCGGTGAGTTCGCGTGCGCCCGCCCCAGCCGCCGCTGACCCCTGCCCGACCGTACAGCGGCCGGCGGGTGCTGCCGAGACCGATCGGGCGGCACCGGCGAACAATTGACGCGGGGTCACGGCGCGGTTTCCGGCCGGACGCCGGGGGCGTACAACGGCGTATCGGTCAGGGGCGGATGGAGCGGCGAGTCCCACAGCAGCGCTATCGACCTGGCCCATTCCACCTCCGGATCCGGCGACTCGGGGTCGCCGCAGCGGATGCGCAGCCGGCGGATGCGCCGGTGCAGCCCTTCGGGGGTGCCGGCCTCGGCCACGAGGCGGGAGACGTGGCGGTGGAATTCGGCGCAATCCGTGTGCCCCTTGGCGCAGCTGCGCCAGATCACCACCGCGTGCCCGGCGGCCAGGGCGGCCTCCATGGCGGTGGCCCCCGCGCCGGCGGCCACCTCGCCGCAGTAGACGGGCACGGCGGCCGGGTCGGCGTCGGAGAGCCGGTCGTAGGCGGCGTACCCGCTCTCCCGGCCGGGCCCGTCGTGGCCCTTGAGCGGCACCTCGCGGCGCAGCGGCACGGCCCGCAGGGGACCCTGGCTGACGCCGGCCCAGCGGCGGTGCCACTCGGGGAAGCCCGGCCGGTCGCGGCGGAGCCGGTCGCGCACGACGACCACGCGCCGCTGGCCGAGCGGCATGGTGTGCGGGTCGAGGCCGGGGCCGGCCGCGCCGGGCGGGGTCAGCCGCCAGGCGTCCAGCGGCTCGTCGAACAGCTCGCGGGGGACGACCACGTGCAGCTGGGCGAGGTGCTCCCCGACGTCCCCCTGCCGCAGTGCGGCGGCGATCGGCTCGCGCAGTGCCTCGCGCAGGCGGGCGCGCGGCGCCCCCTCCTCGTCGGCCCGCAGCGGGGTGACCACGCCGTTCTCCAGCAGGAGCTTCACCCGCCAGGGATACCGGTCGCCGTAGAGCAGCGGGTCGACCTCCACCAGGACGTCGGCCCGGGCGCCCTGCTGGACCACGCCGGGCTCGACGTCCCTGGGCTCGGGCTTGCGCAGCTCGACCGGGCAGCCGGCCGGCGCGGGGCCGGGCGGCTCGCCGGGCACGTCCGCGCCGCCGTGCAGGATCTGGTGGATCTCCTCCCGTATGTAGCCGGTCAGCGGCTCGGCCTGGACGCTCACCCACGTGCTGAGCTCCCGCAGCGGCTCGCGGTCGCGCTCCAGGCCGAGCAGGCTGACGGCCGCGGCCACCCGGGCCGCGTACAGCAGCACGGCCTCCGGCTCCAGGTCGCCGTGCGCCCCGGCGGGCCGGGCCGCGCCGGGCCCGTCGTGCGGCAGGTCGTACAACAGGCCCACGCCCTCCCGCCAACTGCGCGGGTCGTGCTCGACGCCCGGGTGGTACGGGCCCTGGATCACCCGCCGCTTGACCGCCTCCACCAGCACCATCACCTCGCCGGGCGTGGTGGGCGGGGTGAGCTCGGCCAGGCGCGCGAACAGGTGGGTGCGCTGGACGGGCGTGAAGCCGTCCGCCGGCGCGCCGGCGCGCAGCGCCTGCTGCACGCCGGTCCAGCTGTTGCCGGTGCCGGCGATGCGGTAGCGGGCGAAGTGGTGACGGTCGTGGGCGCGCACGATCGCGTGCAGCCGCTCGCGGCCGGGCGCGTCGTCCGCGATGCGGCGCAGGGCGGTGACGGGCACGGCCAGCCCGGCGGTGTCCGTGCCGCGGCCCTTGCTGACGCCGATGACCGCGCCGCGCGCGGTGTCCACGACGGGGCCGCCGGAACAGCCGGCCACCGGTATCTCGCCGCGCAGCAGCATGGCCTCGCCCTCGCCGCCGTCGCCGCCGCTGGCGGTGCCCACGCCGAAGCGCAGGCCCAACTCACCGGTCTCCAGCGACCAGCCGTGCAGGCTGACGGCGGCGGGCACCATCGTGGAGCGGTCGCTCAGCCACAGGCACTCGGCGTCGTCGGCGCCGGCCACCTCCACCAGCGCCAGGTCGGGCAGCGGCCAGGGCCGCGGCGGGCCGCCAGGCGGCGGGGGCGGCAGGACGAGCGCGACCCGGCCCGCGCCCGTACGGCCCCGCCAGTCGGTGACGTCGAGGGCCTCGGCTCCGGCGAGCACCTCGCCACCCCCGTTCCCCACGACATGGGCACACGTCAGGACCCACCCCGGGGCGATGAAGAACCCGCTGCCCCAAAAACGCGTGCCGGTGCGGTCATACCCGCCTCCGGCCGCGGAAATGCGCACGACCGACCGGCGTACGGTCCCTTCGTGGGCGCTCAAGCTTCCCCGCGCCGTTCGCCGTCGCCGCCGTCGCCGGTGTCCGCGCCGCCCTCGGTGTCCGCGGCGCGCTCGCTCCAGGTGAGCGAGACCTTGACCGACGCCTTGCCGCTGCCGTCGGCCAGCAGGCTGACCACCTTCCCGGCCTCGGCGGACAGCTCGATGCCGAACTCCACCGTGACCTCGTGCGGTCTGGCCGCCGCCAGGCCCAGGCGCAGCGAGCCGACGACGCCGCGCACGACGTCGGACAGCCCGCCCGCCAGCTCGGCCACGCGGCGCCCCGCGCCCGCCACACCCGAATCCTCGTAGGCACCGCCCGTGCGCAGCTGCTGCGCCTCGGACACCCGGGCCCAGACGACCGTGCCGTCGTCCAGGCGCACCTGGGTGATGCCGTTCCCCTCCGTCACGTGCCACCCCCCGTCACACGGATGAGGCAGCAGGCTAGTGCCCGGCCGCCTACGGACGCGAGAGGTCGTGGCCAAGGCCGGCCGCGGTCTGCCTATCCTGGCACCGGCGGCCCACCGGGCCCCACCGTCCCTGTCGTGCCCCTGTACTCACGGAGATCACCTTGTACTTCACCGACCGCGGCATCGAGGAGCTGGAGAACCGGCGCGGCGAGGAGGAGGTCTCCCTCGGCTGGGTGGCGGAGCGCCTGCGCGAGTTCGTCGACCTCAACCCCGACTTCGAGGTGCCGGTGGAACGCCTGGCCACGTGGCTGGCGCGCCTGGACGACGAGGACGACGAGTAACCGCCCCGTAAGGGGCGCGGGGAACTGCGCGATCAGCCACCGACGGCCCGCAGTCGGCACGCCACCCGGGGCCCGGGCGCAGCACGGCATTGCGTCTGCGGGCGCGTCGTGGCTTGTCGCGCCCGCGCGGCGGAGCCGCAGATCGACACTGCCCCGCGCCCCTTACGGGGCGCTACCGCGCCCCGCGCGAGCGGTACGCGTCGTAGGCCAGCGTCAGCACGCCGTCCGCCAGCAGCAGCGCGCCGAGCACCGCCCGGCCGGGCCGGGCAGGCCGCGCGGGCCCGCGGCGGGCGGACGCCAGCAGCGACGTCCCCGCCGCGATCTCCACGGCCCCGAGCACCCGTGCCCGGGGCCCTCGTATCCAGCGGCCCAGCGGTCCGCGCTCGGCCTCCGTCAGTCCTTCGCCCAGTGCCGCCCGCCAGCCGGGCCACTGCACCTGCTCGGCCGCCGCGGCGCCTGCGGCCGCGTGCAGCGCGCCGGGGCCGGCGCCCGGGGCCAGGCCCGCCGGCAGGTGCAGGCCGGCCCGGGACAGGACCGCGACCAGTCCGAGCAGCCGGTCGGTGCCGTCCGCGTCGGGGTCGGGCTCGACGAGCCGGTCGAAGGCCGCGGCGTCCAGCACCGGGTCCAGGCCCAGCCGGGCCCGCAGCGCCGTGAAGGCGCTCTCCTCCCCCAGCGGCGACCCGTCGGCCAGCCACGTGTGGCCGACCGTACGGCGGAAGCCGGCCGCCACCACGAATCCGGCGCCCTCCTCGTCCCACCACAGCCCCACCGCGGGCCACGGCTCGGCGGCGGCCAGGGCGTGCGCCCACTCGGCCGCGACCACGGCCGGCCGGGCGCCGGTCTCCCGCCAGGACTCCTCCCCCGCGGGCACCAGCACGCTCCAGTCCTCGCCCGCGGGGGCGAGGAACAGCGGCTCGCGCAGGAACTGTGCGCACGGGCGGACGCGGTCGGGCTCGGCCCGGCAGAGCAGCAGCAGCCCCGCCGTCCGGCCGTGATCGGTTGCGGACATGCCTCAACGCTATGTCACTCGGTCGGCCTTGACTTCTCGGCCTTGACTTCCCGCAACCGCGATATATCGTGTTGTCCGTAGACGCGATATGTTGCGTCACAGTCTCGTTCTCCGAGGAGGAGGCCCGCCATGCCGGACCGGTCACCAACGCAGTGGTCCCTCGACGCGCCGCAGAAGCTCGTCTTCGAGGAGCCGTTCACCGCCCTGAACGTCCGGGTCGTGGGCGGCACCGTCAACATCGTGGGCACCGACAGCGGGGCGCCGGCCCTGGAGCTCACCCACATCGAGGGCCCGCCCCTGCAGGTCACCCACGAGGCCGGCGTGCTCACCGTCGCCTACGACGACCTGCTCTGGAAGAACCTGCTGAAGTGGTTCGACCGCAAGTCCTGGCAGCGCACCGTCACCGTCACCCTCACCGTCCCGACCGCCACCCGCGTCGAGGTCGGCGTCGTCGGCGCGAGCGCCGTCGTCTCCGGCGTCACCGGTGACACCGACGTCAAGGGCATCACCGGCGACACCACGCTGGTCGGCGTGAGCGGCGCCGTGCGCGCCGAGACGGTCTCCGGCGGCCTGGAGGCCCACGCCCTGCGCGGTCCGCTGAGCTTCAAGTCCGTCTCCGGCGACCTCACCCTCGTCGAGTCCGCCGGCTCCGAGGTCCGCGCCGACTCCGTCAGCGGCAACATGACCGTCGACCTGGCCGGCGCCGCCCGCAACCCCTCCCTGAGCCTGGTCACCGTCTCCGGCGAGATCGCCGTCCGGCTGCCGCAGGCCGCCGGTGCCCGCGTCGAGGCGGGCACCACCAGCGGCCCCGTCTCCTGCTCCTTCGACGACCTGCGGGTCACGGGGCAGTGGGGCGCCAAGCGGATCAGCGGCACGCTCGGCGACGGCGGCGGCAGGCTCAGGGCCACCACCGTCTCGGGAGCCGTCGCCCTGCTCAGCAGCCCGGCCACCGCACCGGAAGGGAAGGTCCTCTGATGCCCCCCGTCTTCGCCCACGGCCGGCTGCGGCTGTACCTGCTCGGGCTCCTCGACGAGGCCCCGCGCCACGGCTACGAGGTGATCCGCCTGCTGGAGGAGCGCTTCCAGGGCCTGTACGCCCCCTCCGCCGGCACCGTCTACCCCCGCCTGGCCAAGCTGGAGGCCGAGGGCCTGGTCACGCACGCCACCGAGGGCGGCCGCAAGGTCTACTCCATCACCGACGCCGGACGGGCCGAACTCGCCGCCCGGCGCGGGGAGCTGGCCGACCTCGAAGCCGAGATCCGCGACTCCCTGACCGCCCTGGCCGCGGACATCCGCGAGGACGTCCGGGGCGCCGCCGGCGCCCTGCGCCACGAGATGCGCGAGGCCGCCCTGCGCGCCCGCACCCGCAGCAGCGGTGTCAGCGAGGACTTCTTCACCGAGGCCAAGGAGGAGCTGCGCCGGGCCAAGCAGGAGTGGAAGGACCAGGCCCGCCGTGCCCGCTCCCGCACCACCGGCGGCGTCCGCGACCTCGAACGCCTCCTCGACCGCTTCCGCGACGAGGTCCGCGACGCGGCCCGGGACCACGGCCTGACGGAACCCCAACTGGAGGAGGTGCGGCGCCTCCTGAAGGAGACGGCAACCCACGTCGCCGAAACGCTGCGCCGCTAGTGCGGCGCCCCGTAGGGGCGCGGGGAACTGCGCGATCGGCCACCGACGGCCCGCAGCCGAAGCACGGCCTCTACGGGGCGCCCACGGTGACGGTCACCAGGCCGGCACCGTACGCCCGTACCCGTACCGTCCGTCCTGCGGACGCCTCGGCCCGGGCGGGCCCGGAAACGTCGACGCGCCGCCCCTGCCAGGACGGCGGCACCGACACCTCCGTCACCCCACCGCGGCCGGCGGAAACGTACGACAACCGATAGACCTCGGCGTCGTAAGACGCCCCCCGCACCACCCCCGCGACCGCAGTCGCGTAAACCTGAGCCGTGCGCTCCTTGTTCGGCCGCCACCGCCCGTCGCGGTCGAGCGCGCAGTACGTCTCCCCGTAGCACCATTGCCAGCTCGCCCACCCCGACGCGTAGCGCCGGATGGAGGCGAGGGCGTCCTCGTAGAACCGCCCCATGTGGGGCAGGGAGCTGTCGAGCGGTCCCCATTCCCCGACCACCACCGGCATCCGGTGTTCGCGGGGGTAGCGCACGACGGCCGCCTCGTAGGCCTCCAGCCAGCCGGAGGACGGGTCGTAGTCGCGGCCCGCCTCCATGGCGGCGTTGTAGAAGTGCGGGGCGTAGACGACCTTGGTGTCCCGGATGCGTCCGAGTCCCGTGGGCCTGCCTTCGCCCGCCGCCGGGGTGGGTTCGACGAAGAGCCAGTGGGTGCGGTCGACGCTGCGTACGGCGGCCGCGATGCGGTTGTACATGGGGGTGATCTGGGTGGCTTCGATGCGGCGGGCCGCGGCGAACATGTCCTCGCCGGGGCGCATGCGCCCCATCGGCTCGTTGATCAGGTCGTAGCCGAGGAGGGCGGGGTGGCCGGCGAGGCGCCCGGCGAGGATCCGCCACATGCGGGCCTGGGCGCGCTGCAGGTCGGGGTCCTCGTAGAGGTGCTCGAAGGCGGCCTGGACGCCCGGTTCGAAGTACTCCGAGAACCAGTCGTCCGGATGCGGGGTGTACGGCAGCCCGTCCGTGCGCGTGGCCCAGGCGGGGATGCCGCGGTGGCCGCCGAAGGCGGGGCCGTAGACGTCCTGGTGGGCGTCGACGACGACGCGGAGGCGGTGGCGGTGGGCCCAGTCGAGGACGCGTTCGATCTTCCGCAGATAGCGTTCGCTGTACTGCCCCGGGGCGGGTTCGAGGTCGTCCCAGAAGACGGCGAGGCGGGCGAGGTCGAAGCCGTGCGCGGCGAGGTCGCGCACGGAGTCCTCGGTGATGTCGGCGAGCGCCTGCTCGCCCCGGTGGTCCTTGTCGGCGAGGTTCCAGCCGTGGAGTTCGAGCACGCGTCCGTGCTCGTCGGTGAGGCGGGGGATGCCGGGTCCCGTGTGCGCCCGGGCCACCGTGGGGGTCAGCAGTGCGAGGACGGCGGTCAGTGCCGCGAGGACCGCCGTCGTGCGTCTCGTCGGGGTCGGCATCCCCCGGTCATACCGTCAGGACGACCTTTCCGAACAGGTCGCCCGCGGACATCTTTTCGAAGCCTTCACGGGCCCGGTCGAGCGGCAGGACCGTGTCGATCAGGGGACGTACGCCCTTGGCGACGCAGAAGTCGATCAGGTCCTTCAGCTCGTCCTTGGTGCCCATGGTGGAGCCGACCACCTTGAGTTCGAGGAAGAAGATGCGGTTGAGCTCGGCGGCCGGCGGGTTGGGGCCGCTGGTGGCGCCGGAGATCACCAGGGTGCCGCCCGGCTTGAGGGACTTCACCGAGTGCGACCAGGTGGCGGCGCCGACCGTCTCGATCACCGCGTCCACGCGGTGCGGCAGCCGGGCGCCGGGCTCCACGGCGGCCTCGGCGCCGAGTTCGACGGCGCGCCGGCGCTTGGCCTCGTCGCGGCTGGTGGCGAAGACGCGCAGGCCGGCCGCGGCGCCCAGCACGATGGCGGCCGTGGCCACGCCGCCGCCCGCACCCTGGACGAGGACGCTCTGGCCGGGGCGCACGCCCGCGTTGGTGAACAGCATGCGGTAGGCGGTCAGCCAGGCGGTGGGCAGGCAGGCGGCCTCCTCGAAGGAGAGCTCGGCCGGCTTGGGCAGCAGGTTCCAGGTGGGCACGGCCACCTGTTCGGCGAACGTGCCCTGGTAGCGCTCGGTGAGGATCGAGCGCGGCTCGTCGGGCCCGACGCCGTGCCCGCTCTGGCCGATGACCGAATGGAGGACGACCTCGTTGCCGTGCTCGTCGACGCCGGCGGCGTCGCAGCCGAGGATCATCGGCAGGGCCTTCTCCCCCAGGCCGACGCCGCGCAGCGACCACAGGTCGTGGTGGTTGAGCGAGCCGGCCCTGACGTTGACGATCGTCCAGCCGGGACGCGCCTCGGGCTCGGGGCGCTCGCCCAGTTCGAGGCCGTTGAGCGGCTGGTCGCGGTCGATGCGTGCGGCGTAGGCGGCGAACATGATCCGAACCTAGCGGGGTGCCGGTGCGCGGCGGAACCGGTCGGATGTGTGACGCGCGCCGCGTGTGTGGCCGCCCTGTCCACGTCCGGCTGCCGCAACGGACGTAACCCCGCGCGGAAGCGTCACCGCCGCATTGACCGGTGTCCCCCGCACGGAGTTGGCTGCGTCCTCGTCGGGCCACCGGGGCCCGGGTGAGGGGGCGGACATGAGTGACGGGACGGGCCGGGGGTGGCGACGCAGACGCATCGTGGTGACGGTCGCTGCACTGGCGGCCTGCGCGGCGGGGCTGCCTCTCGCGCCGGCGGCCGCCGCGCGGCCGGCGCCGCCGGCCCTGGTGGAGCGGGTGAGCGTGGGGCCCGCCGGTGAGCAGGCCGACGGCGAGAGCGCGGGGCAGAGCGTGGACGCGTCCGGCCGGCTGGTGGTCTTCACCTCCTTCGCGCGCACCCTGCTGCCCGGCAACCCCCGGGGCTTCCAGCAGGTGTACGTCCGGAACCTGGCGACCGGCAAGCTGAAGCGCATCAGCACCGCTCCCGACGGCTCGGCCGGCAACGACGCCTCGTGGTCGGCGGTCATCAGCGGGAACGGGCGGTACGTGGTCTTCGAGTCGATGGCCACCAACCTGGCACCGGGCCGCAACACCGGTGAGCGCAGCGAGGACGTCTTCGTGCACGACCTGGTGACGGGCCGCACGGAGGTCCTGGTCGCGAACCCGGCGGGCACGGCGGCCAACACCACGTCCCCGGCGGTCAGCCACGACGGGCGGTTCGTCGCGTTCGCCTCCACCCGCGGCGACCTGGTCCCCGGGGACACCAACGGCCACCAGGACGTCTTCGTACGGGACCGGGTGCGGCGCACGACCGAGCGGGTCAGCGTCGCCGGTGGCGGCGGGCAGGCCGACACCTTCAGCATGGCGCCGTCGATCAGCGCGGACGGCAGCCGCGTCGGCTTCCTCGGCTTCCCCGGCCTGGCGCCCGGCGGCGACGCCCCGGCGGGCGCGGCGGAGCTGCGCAGGCCGCAGCCGCGCATCTTCTACGTACGCGACCTGCGCGCCCGGCGCACCGAGGTGGCGTCCAAGGACTACAAGGGCATGCAGGTGGGCGTGTACGGCACGCCCGTCCTCGGTCCGGACGGCCGGCACGTGCTGTTCAACTCCCTCTCGGAGCCGGTGGTGCCCGGCGACACCAACGGCAAGACCGACACGTTCCTGCGCGACCTGCGGACGGGCGACGTACAGATGATCAGCCGGGCCCACGACGGGGGCCCGGCCAACGGCATGTCGGTGCCGGGGCTGGCCCTCAGCGCCGACAGCCACCGGGTCTTCTTCGTCTCCATCGCCTCCAACCTGGTGCCGGGCGACAGCGGCACGTCGCAGGACGTCTTCGTGCGGGACGTGGTCCGGGGGAAGACCGAGCGCGTCAGCGTTACGCGGGACGGCGGCCCGCCGAACGGGAGCGCCTTCCTCGAGGGCGTCGACCGGGCGGGCCGCGTCGCGCTGTTCACCTGCGACGCGGACAACCTGGTGCCCGGTGACACCAACAAGGCGTACGACGCGTTCGTACGGCGTCTGCGGTGAATCCGCCGTGAACGGGCGTGGGGCCGGACCGCTCGGCGGTCCGGCCCCACGTCAGCACGTCAGCACATCAGTACGTCAGCGCCGGGCGACGCCGTCGGCGCGGGCCGCGGCGGCCACGGCGGCGGTGACGGCCGGGGCCACCCGCTCGTCGAACGGCGAGGGGATCACGCAGTCCGCGCTGAGCTCGTCGGCGACCACGGCGGCCAGCGCCTCGGCGGCCGCGAGCTTCATGCCCTCGGTGATGCGGGAGGCCCGCACCTGCAGGGCACCGGCGAAGATGCCGGGGAAGGCGAGCACGTTGTTGATCTGGTTCGGGTAGTCGCTGCGGCCGGTCGCGACGACGGCCGCGTACTTGTGCGCGACGTCCGGGTGGATCTCCGGCGTGGGGTTGGCCATCGCGAAGATCAGCGCGTTCTTCGCCATCTTGGCGACGGCAGCCTCCGCGATGGTGCCGCCGGAGACGCCGATGAAGACGTCCGCGCCGTCCAGCGCCGTCTCCAACGGGCCCGACAGACCGGCCTTGTTGGTGAAGCCGGCGAGCTCGCGCTTGACGTCGGTGAGGTCCTCGCGGTCCCCCGAGACGATGCCCTTGCGGTCGCAGACGGCGACGTCGCCGATGCCCGCCTCCACCAGGATCCGGGCGATGGCGACGCCGGCCGCGCCGGCGCCCGAGATCACCGCCCGCAGCTGGCCCAGCGTGCGGCCCGTCAGACGCGCGGCGTTGCGCAGTGCGGCGAGCGTGACGACGGCGGTGCCGTGCTGGTCGTCGTGGAAGACGGGAATGTCGACGCGCTCCTGCAGGCGGCGCTCGACCTCGAAGCAGCGCGGCGCCGAGATGTCCTCCAGGTTGATGCCGCCGAAGGAGGGGGCGAGGCGGGCGACGGTGTCGACGAGGTCGTCCACGTCCCGGCAGTCCAGGGCGATCGGGACCGCGTCCACCCCGCCGAACTGCTTGAAGAGGATGGCCTTGCCCTCCATCACGGGCAGCGACGCCTCCGGACCGATGTCCCCCAGCCCGAGGACCGCACTGCCGTCCGTGACCACCGCGACGACCTGGGACTTCCAGGTGTAGTCGTGCACGAGCTCCGGCTCCTCGGCGATCGCGCTGCACACCTTCGCGACGCCCGGCGTGTACGCGAGGGACAGGTCGTCCCTGTCACGCACGGGAACGGTCGCCTGGACCGCCATCTTGCCGCCCCGGTGCAGCGCGAACGCCGGGTCGAAGAGCTCCTGGCGCTCTTCGTCCGGACCGCTGTCGCTGCGAGGATTCACGATCTCCGCTGACACTGTTCTTGACCCCTTTGTCGATTGCCGTCGAGGGTAACCGCTCCGGGGATGAGGGAGCGGGTCGGGCACGTGTCCGGGCCCCGGCCGGCGGATGACCAGCGAATGACCGGGCGCGTACGGACACCGGGCGCGCCGCACACGCGCGCCCTGGGCCCCGGGTGAGGGGTGTAACTGGTCTTTCTACCGGAAGAGCGCTACGGCCGACGAGTGAGTTCCGGCTGTGTGTGACGCGGCTCCCGCACCGGATCGGGCCGGAAACGTGTGAACTGGTGACGGGAAACGGCCAGGCGTCCACGGAGTGAGACGGCACGGGCGTGAGGTGGGTCTCCCCGGCAGAAGCCGAACAGAAGCGATACAGCCCCATAAAGGGTGTGAACCGGCTGGTAACGAAAGCCGATCACCCGTTATCCGATTTTGACATGGCTGGCCCCCCGAATGGGGCAGTCCGGATGGCAAGATGCGCAGACCGCACGAGGTCGCGGCGCACGAGGAAGTGTGCTCGCCCCCTCGAGCCGTGTTTCGCGTGATTGCCGAGTTACCCGTCGGATACCCCCTCGACCGCAGGAGGAACGAGCAATGACCGCAAGCACCACCCCCCGCCCGGCAGCCGCCAGGAGTCGTTTGGCCGCCGTCGGCGCGATCGCGGTCGCCGGCACCCTGCTGCTGACCGGCTGCGGCGACCAGCGGGACAAGACCACGACCGGCAACGGCGCCGGCCAGACCGCCGCCGGCTCCCAGGCCCCGCTCTTCGCCAAGCTCCCCAAGAAGATCCAGGACTCCAAGGTCATCAAGGTGGGCTCCGACATCGCCTACCCGCCCGTGGAGTTCAAGCAGGACGGCAAGGTCGTCGGCATCGACCCCGACATCGCCGCCGCCCTCGGCAAGGAACTCGGGGTCAAGGTCGAGTTCAACAACGGCACCTTCGACGCCCTGCTGACCGGACTGCGATCCAAGCGTTACGACATCGCGATGTCCGCGATGACCGACACCAAGGACCGGCAGGAAGGCGTCGACTCCAAGACCAAGAAGAAGGTCGGCGAGGGCGTCGACTTCGTCGACTACTTCAACGCCGGCGTCTCCCTCTACACCAAGAAGGGCGACACCAAGGGGATCGGCGGCTGGGCCGACCTGTGCGACAAGAAGGTCGCCGTCCAGCGCGGCACCGTCTCCCACGACCTGGCCAAGGCCCAGTCCGACAAGTGCGAGAAGGACGACAAGGGAAGCATCAGCATCGAGGCCTTCGACACCGACCTCGAAGCACAGACCCGCCTGAAGGCGGGCGGCGTCGACGCCGTCTCCAGCGACTTCCCCGTCGCCGCGTACGCGGTCAAGACCTCCGGCGGCGGCAAGGACTTCGAGATCGTCGGCGACCAGGTCGAGGCCGCCCCGTACGGGATCGCTGTCGCGAAGGACAACGCACAGCTCCGGGACGCCCTCAAGGAGGCGCTGGAGGCGATCGTCAAGAACGGTACGTACGAGAAGGTCGTCAAGACCTGGGGCGTCGACGCCGGCGCCATCAAGGAAGTGAAGATCAACGGCGGTTCCTGAGCCCGCCCCCTCGCCCTCGTACGGAACTGCTGAAAGGCACCACCCGTGACTTCTTCCCCCTCCCCCGAGGAGCCACAGCCGGCCGAGGCCGTGGCCGGCGAAGCCGCAGCCGGCGAAGCCGGCAAGGACGCCGCCGAGGCGGCGGATGCCGCCGACACGAAGCCGGCGGAGCCGGCGGGCAAGGCGCCTGCCGGCGAAGCCGGCAAGGACGCCGACGGCTCGGCCGCCGACACGGCGAAGGCCGACGAGCCCGCCGGCGACTCGGCCGACACGGCTGCCGCAGCCGAAGGCGCCGAGGCAGCGGAGGCCGGCAAGGCCGCCGAGGCGGCGGACGCCGCCACTGGCGAGGCCGGCGAAGCCACCGGCACGGCCGACGCCGGCGAAGCCGGCAAGGACGCCGCCGAGGCGGCGGACGCCGGCGACTCGACCGGCACGACTGCCGCAGCCGAAGGCGCCGAGGCCGCGAAGGCCGACGGCTCGGCCGAGGCCGCCAAGGCCGCCGAGGCGGCGGAAGCGGACGCGTCCGGCGCCGCCAAGGAATCCGCCGATGCGGCGGACGAGCAGGCGGCGGCTTCCGCCGCCGACGGCAAGGCGGCCGACAAGGCCGCGGACTCCGCCGACGACACCAAGGCCAAGAGCGCAGACGCCGGCAAGGCCGCCAAGGCCAAGGCCGGCACCGCCAAAGCCGCCGCAGGCGGCGGTGGCGGCGGTGGCGGCAAGGGTGACGGGCCCGGGGCCGCCAAGGCGCCCTCGGCCGCCTCCGGCGGCGGAGGCGAGCCGCAGGCGATCAAGGCGATTCCCGTGCGGCACTACGGCCGCTGGGTTTCGGCCGTCGTCGTGCTCGGTCTCCTCGGGCTGCTGGTGAACGCCTTCGCCACGGCCAACGTCAACTACAGCGCGATCCCGGACTACCTGTTCGACTCCTCGGTCCTGTCCGGCCTCGGCAAGACCGTGCTGATCTCGCTGCTCGCCATGCTGCTGGGCCTCGTGCTCGGCATCGTGCTGGCGGTGATGCGGCTGTCGAAGAACCCGGTGACGTCGTCCGTCTCCTGGCTCTACATCTGGTTCTTCCGGGGCACCCCGGTCTACGTCCAGCTGCTCCTGTGGTTCAACCTCGCGCTGATCTTCCCGTACATCAATCTCGGTCCGATCTACCGGGACGAGATGAGCGACTTCATGACCCCGTTCATGGCCGCGCTGCTCGGCCTGGGTCTGAACGAGGCCGCGTACATGTCGGAGATCGTGCGGGCCGGCATCCAGTCGGTGGACGAGGGCCAGACGGAGGCCGCGCACGCGCTCGGCATGAGCCAGGGCAGGACGCTGCGCCGCATCGTGCTGCCGCAGGCGATGCGGGTGATCGTGCCGCCGACGGGCAACGAGTTCATCAACATGCTCAAGACGTCGTCGCTGGCGGCGAGTGCCGCCCAGTATCTGGAGCTGCTGCGCTCCACGTCGGACATCGGTCAGACCACCGGCGCCACGGTGGAGATGCTCTTCCTCGCCGCCACCTGGTACCTGATCCTCACCAGCGTGTTCAGCGTCGGCCAGTTCTACCTGGAGCGGCGTTACGCCCGGGGCTCGCTGCGTACTCTGCCGCTCACCCCGTGGCAGAAGGTCAAGAAGAACCTGGCCTCCTTCAGCAACCGCACCACCGGAGGTGTCAGCGCATGAACGCGATGGTGAAGGCCGAGGGCGTCCACAAGTCCTACGGCGCCGTGCAGGTCCTCAAGGGCATCGACCTGGAGGTCGCCCCGCGTGAGGTGTTCTGCCTCATCGGCCCCTCGGGTTCGGGCAAGTCCACGTTCCTGCGGTGCATCAACCACCTGGAGCAGATCAACGCGGGCCGGCTGTACGTGGACGGTCAGCTGGTCGGCTACCGCGAGCAGGGCAACAAGCTCTACGAGCTCAAGGACAGCGAGGTGGCCCGCAACCGCCGGGACATCGGCATGGTGTTCCAGCGCTTCAACCTCTTCCCGCACATGACGGCGCTCGCGAACGTCATGGAGGCGCCGGTGCAGGTCAAGGGCGAGAGCAAGGCGGTGGCCCGGGAGCGGGCGAAGAAGCTGCTGGACCGCGTGGGCCTGGCCGACAAGGCGGAGAACTACCCCTCCCAGCTCTCCGGCGGCCAGCAGCAGCGGGTCGCGATCGCCAGGGCACTGGCGATGGAGCCCAAGCTGATGCTCTTCGACGAGCCGACGTCGGCGCTGGACCCGGAGCTGGTGGGCGACGTGCTGGACGTGATGCGCGACCTCGCCGAGGACGGCATGACGATGATCGTGGTCACGCACGAGATGGGCTTCGCCCGTGAGGTCGGCGACTCGGTGGTCTTCATGGACCAGGGCGTGGTGGTCGAGTCCGGCAATCCGCGGGACGTGCTGACCAAGCCGCAGCACGAGCGCACGAAGGCGTTCCTGTCGAAGGTCCTCTGACGGGAACACAGCTGACGGAAAAGAGCGCGGGGGTACGGGCCGGGCGGCCCGCACCCCCGCGCTTTTGTTCAATTGGTGTGAATGTGGACGACGTTCTTGAACTGGCCGTCCACACGCGCGTTGCCCGCGCTGAAGTTCTGCTTCGTACCGTCCTCGTAGACCAGATAACCGGAGTAGTTGCCCGGGACGAAGGCCGTCACGTACACGTTGGTGTCGAGGTCGCCGTGGCCGGCGAAGCAGTGCGGGATGATCGAGAAGCCCCAGGTGGTGATCTGGTTGGGGTCGGTCTGGGCGCTGCAGGAGGCACTGTGCAGCGTGGTCGCGGCATTGGCCGGGGCCGCGGCGAGGGCCAGGCCCGCGGCAGCGGCCAGGCCGACGGCGCCGAGCCGGACCGTCTTCATGAAACGCATCGCGTTCTCCTGTTCGGTCGGCTGTTTCAGTTGACGTGGATGTGGATGACTTCGCCCTTGAGGCCGAACTTCGCCTCACCGGCGGTGAAGGTCTTCTTCGTGCCGTCCCGGTACACGAGGTAGCCGGTGTTGTTGCCCGGGGTCAGGGCGAACTCGGAGAGGTCGACATTGAGGTCGCCGTGGCCCGCGTAGCAGATCTGCGGCCAGGGCGTGACGATCTGCCAGAACTGGAGCTGGGACTTGTCGCTCTGGTTGCACTCGACCTTGTGGAGCGTGGTGGTCGACGCGTGGGCCGGGGCCACGGCCAGCCCCAGGCCCGCGGCGGCGGCCACGGCGACCGCACCGAGGCGGACGGTTTTCATGAGGCGCATCGCATTCTCCTTTGTCAGCGGATGCGAAAACGCGTTCATGGTGGGGGCGCTCCCGGAAGGCCCTCCACGGTCGTTGCAGCAAGCTGCCAACCACGTGTAATAACCTCGATATAGCGGCAGCTATTACGGCGCGACTGGGGAAGTGAACGTGGAACTGGCCTTGTACTCGGACTACGCCGTGCGGCTGGTCAATACCGAGCAGCCCGCGCGCGGAGTGGACACGCTGACCTCGCTGGACGCGGTGCGGGCGCTGTTCGGGACGGGCTCGCAGACCGCGCGGCGGCTGACCGACGGGGACCTGACGCGACTGCGTGCCGTACGCGGGCGGCTACGCGCCGTCTTCGAGGCGGCCGCCGGGGGCGAAGAGGTACGGGCGGTGGACCTGCTGAACGCGCTGCTGATGGACTTCCCTGTCAGCCCCCAGATCTCGGGGCACGAGTACCGGGACGAGGACGGGCGCCCCAAGTGGCACCTGCACATCGCCGACCACGCCGCCAACGCCGGCGCGTCGTACACGGCCACCGCCTGCATGGGGCTGGCGGTGCACCTGACGGAGCACGGCGTGGAGCGGCTGGGCATCTGTCAGGCCCCGCCGTGCCGCAACGCCTATCTGGACACCTCGACCAACCGGTCCCGCCGCTACTGCTCCGACCGGTGTGCCACGCGGGCCAACGTCGCCGCCTACCGGGCCCGCAAGCGCCTGGAGAGCGCCCCGGCGGGCGAGGCGGCGGAGCGCAGCGGCCGCACGGCCGAGGCGAGCCAGGAGAGCACGGCCGGCGCCGAGCGCTGACCGCGCGCGGGCGGGCGGCGCAGCCGCAGCAGGGCGCGGGCGACCACGAACTCGTCCGGGACGGCGCCGAACTCCCGGCTGTCGTTCTCGACGAGGGGGTTGTCCCCCAGCACCCACCAGCCGCCCTCGCGCCGCTCCACCGCGCGTTTGACGATGAGCAGGTCCTGCCGGAAGGGGTGCCGCAGGACCACGACGTCACCCGGACGCACCACCCCGCCGTACTGCACGAGCAGCTGGTCGCCGGGGTTGAGGGTGGGCACCATCGACGGGTTGTAGACCTCGGCCAGGCCGATGCGCAGCAGCCCCCGGTGCTCGCGCTCCAGCTCCTGCCCGCGCTCGTCCAGCTGCTCCTGCACGACGGCACCTCCGCGTCCGTTCCGCCTCCGGTCCCAGACTGACACCGGACTTTCGTCCCAAGCCCCCCGGGGCACCCGAGAAAAGCCTTCCCGCACCGAGTAATCTCGCACCTGAGAAGACGATCACGAGGAAGGACAGCTCATGCTCTCCCGCCTTTTCGCCCCCAAGGTGCGGGTCAGTGCACACTGTGACCTGCCCTGCGGCGTTTACGACCCGGCACAGGCCCGGATCGAGGCCGAATCGGTCAAGGCAGTCCAAGAGAAGTACCAGGCCAACGAGGACGCGGCGTTCCGCGCCCGCGCGATCCTCATCAAGGAGCAGCGCGCCGAGCTGGCCAAGCACCACGTCTCGGTGCTGTGGAGCGACTACTTCAAGCCTCCGCACTTCGAGAAGTACCCGCAGCTGCACCAGCTGGTCAATGACACGCTCAAGGCTCTGAGCGCGGCAAAGGCCTCGACGGACCCGAAGACGGGCGAGAAGGCGCTGGAGCTCATCGCGGAGATCGACAGGATCTTCTGGGAGACCAAGAAGGCCTGAGCGCGGTAGTACCAGGGGCCCGGTCGCTGCACGGCGGCCGGGCCCTTGCCGTGCCCCGCACCGTACATCTGCGGTTCAGGCGGGCGTTCCCACGCCGCCATTCCTGATCGTGAGCATGCCACGCATGACCGCAACGATCAGGACCCGCCGTGCGGCCGCGGCCGCCGTGGCCGCCGTCGCGCTGGCCCTCGCCGGGGCCGCCGCCACCCCCGCCCAGGCCGCCCCCGCCCAGGCCGCCGCGCCGCAGACCGCCACCGCCCGCACCTTTGGCCCCGCCGGCCTCAGGGGCGTCGACTACGCGGTCTGGCAGCGGGACGTCCAGGCCGTCGTCGACCGGGCGAAGCCGTACATAGCGGAGCGCACCGCCCATCCCGACGGGACCCGGCCGGCCATCGTCCTGGACATCGACAACAGCTCGCTGGAGACCGACTTCCACTGGGCGGCCGTCCCCACGCCGGCGATCCGCCCCGTCCTGGAGCTCACCCGCTACGCCCACGAGCGCGGCGTCGCCGTCTTCTTCGTCACGGCGCGCCCCGGCATCCTCGACGCGTACACCGAGTGGAACCTGCGCACGGTCGGCTACCCCGTCGACGGCCTGTACGTCCGGCACCTCCCCGACCTCTTCCACGACGTGAGCACCTACAAGGCCGCCAAGCGGGCCGCGATCGAGGCGCAGGGCTACACGGTCGTCGCCAACATCGGCAACCACGACACCGACCTCTCCGGCGGCCACGCCGAGCGCACCTTCAAGCTGCCGGACTACGACGGCAAGCTCTCCTGACCCCCCTGACCAGGTGACCGGCCCGCGCCGGCCCGCTCACCACCGCTGCCGCGCCCGGCGCCGGTCGTACCAGGCGATGCCCACCGCCGCCAGCAGGATCTGCACCAGCCACACCGCCCACGTGATGCCCTTGGTGTCGTACAGGCCGAGCGGATGGCAGAGCAGGGCACCGAGGAAGGCCGCCGCGATGCCGATGAGGACCGTGGCGGCCGGCCCGACCTGCTGCCGCCCCGGCACCACCAGCCGGCCCAGGACGCCGATGAAGGCACCGATCACGATCGCACTGACAAGTCCCGCAATTTCCATGCCCTCCCCCTTGGGGCCGTTTCCTGTCGGTACACCCTTCCCCTCCCGTCGGCGGAGCATGTCGGACCGCCCCGCCCCGGCGGGTGCCTAGACTGGGGCGCGCCCGGGCGAGCGGAATCCCGGGGAGGGGAGTGCGACAGTGACGGCAGGCGTCGGGAGCTTCGGCAACGCCAAGGGCGCCGGAGGTTCCCTCGACGACCTCTGCGACCCGTCGGCCGAACTGCTGGCCGAGGCGGCCGCGGCCTTCGGGCTGCTCGCCTCCTCCGCCCGGCTGCACCTGATGTGGGCGCTGGCCCAGGGCGAGAGCGACGTCAGCGCCCTCGCCGAGCGGGTCGGCGGCGCACTGCCGGCCATCAGCCAGCACCTGGCGAAGCTCAAGCTCGCGGGCCTCGTGCGGTCCCGGCGCGAGGGGCGGCGGGTGGTCTACCTGGTCGCCGACCCCGACGTCGTGACCATCGTCCGCCTCATGGTCGGCCAGCTCGCCGACCGCAGGGCCGGCGCGGACGCCGGCGCCCCCGCCGGACGCCTCCGTGGTCTGGGCGCCTGAGCCCTCCGCGGCGCCCGGCCCGGGCACCGGCACCACCCTGCAGGTGCTGCGCGCCCTGGCCAGCGGGCCCCGCGGCCTGACGGAAGCGGAAGCCGAGGAGCGCATCGGCCGGTACGGCGAGAACGCCCTGCCCGGCCGCCGGCCCGCCTCCTGGCCGCACCGCTTCGCCCGCAGCCTGCGCGACCCCTTCACCGCCGTCCTGCTCGGCCTCGGCGTCGTCTCGGCGCTGCTGGCCTCCTGGGGCACGGCCCTCGTCATCTGCGTCCTGGTCACGGTCAGCTGCGTTCTGCGGGCCACCGGCGAACACCGCGCCGACCGCTCGGCGGCCGCCCTGCGCGAGCTGGTCGCCAGCACCGCGACCGTACGCCGCCGCGCCACCGACACCTCGCCGCCGGCCGTGCGCGAACTGCCCGTCGACCAGCTCGTGCCCGGCGACGTCGTGCTGCTCGCCCCCGGTGACCTCGTCCCGGCGGACCTGCACCTGCTGCGCGCCCGCGGACTGACCGTCCACGAGGCCGCGCTCACCGGCGAATCGGCCCCCGTGGCCAAGACCGCCCGGGCCGCCTCGCAGGACCCCGCCGCGGCCGGCCTGGACCTGCCCCACCAGTGCTTCCAGGGCAGCAGCGTCGTCTCCGGCACCGGCACCGGCGTCGTCGTCGCCACCGGCCGCCGCACCCTGCTCTCCGGCGCCCTCGCCCGCGCCCCCCGCCGCCGCCCGCCCGGCCCCTTCGACCGCTCGGTCAACGGCATCGCCTGGACCCTCATCCGGTTCATGCTGCTCGTCGCACCCCTGGCCCTGGTCGCCGGCGCCCTCGTGCGCGGCCGCGGCCTGGAGACCCTCCCCTTCGCCGTCGCCGTCGCCGTCGGGCTCACGCCCGAAATGCTCCCCGTGATCGTGACGGCCTCCCTCGCCCGCGGCGCCGCCCTGCTCGCCCGCGGCGGCGAGGTCGTCGTCCGCCGGCTGCCCGCCCTGCACGACCTCGGCGCGGCCGACGTGCTGTGCGTCGACAAGACCGGCACCCTCACCGAGGACCGGCCGGTCCTCGCCCTCGCCGAGGACGCCGCCGGCCGGCCCGACGACGACGTCCTGCGCTGGGCGGCCCTGGGCGCCCTGTGGACGCTGCACCTCGCCGAACTGCCCGTCCCCGACGCCCTCGACGACGCCGTGCTCGACGCCTGCCCCGGCGACCTCGACGACCTGCCGTACGAAGGCGTCGACGCGCTGCCCTGCGGACCCGGGCGGCGCCTGGCCACCGCCGTCGTACGCCGCCCCGGCGACCCGCGCTTCGCCCTCGCCGGCACCCACACCCTCGTCGTCAAGGGCGCCCCCGAGGACGTCCTCGACCGGTGCGCCCTCGATCCCGCCGACCGCGAACGGCACCGGCAGCGCGCCGCCGGCCTGGCCGCCGAAGGACTGCGCGTCCTCGCCGTCGCCCGCGCCGAACGACCCGCCCGCGAACGGCCGTACACCGAGGCCGACGAGCACGACCTCACCTTCACCGGCTTCCTCGCCCTGCGCGACGCGCCCGCCCCCGGCGCCGCCGAGGCCCTCGCCGGACTCGCCCGGCACGGCGTCACCGTCAAGGTGCTCACCGGCGACCACCCCGGCACGGCCGTGCGCGTCTGCCGCGAACTCGGCCTCGCACCCGGCGACGCGGTCACCGGCGACCGCATCGACGCCCTCGACGACGCCGCCCTCGTACGGCTGGCCGCCACCACCACCGTCTTCGCCCGCTGCACCCCCGCCCACAAGGCCCGCGTCGTCACCGCCCTGCGCGGCGCCGGGCACACCACCGGATTCCTCGGCGACGGCGTCAACGACCTCGCCGCCCTGCACGCCGCCGACGTGGGCGTCTGCCCGCGCGACGGGGTCGACGTGGCCCGCGAGGCCGCCGACGTCGTCCTCGCCGCCAAGGACCTCACCGCCCTGGACCGGGCCATCGTCACCGGCCGGCGCAGCACCGCCAACATCGGCTCCTACCTGCGGATCACCCTCTCCTCCAACGTCGGCAACGTCATCGCCATGCTGGCGGCCGGGCTCATGCTGCCGTTCCTGCCGATGCTGCCGGCGCAGGTCCTCGTCCAGAACCTCTTCTTCGACGCGGCCCAGCTCGCCCTGGCCTTCGACCGTCCCGGCCCGGCGGCAGCCGCCGCCCCCGCCGTCCTGCGCCCCCGGGCACTCCTGCGGTTCGTGACGGGCTTCGGCCTGCTCAACGCGGCGGCGGACGTGGCGACGTTCGCGGTGCTGGCGGCGGGGGACGAGGGGGTGTTCCATGCGGGCTGGTTCACGGAGAACTTGCTGACGCAGGCGATGGTGATGATGCTGCTGCGCGCGGGCCGGCTGCCGGCCCCGGGCGCCCTGCGGGCCGCTGTTGCGGGCTTGGCGGTGGCGGGGTTGCTGCTGCCGGCGTCCCCTGTGGGTGCCGCACTGGGCATGGCGCCCCTGCCATTGCCGTACTACGGCGCGCTGGGTGCGGTGCTCGTGGTGTACGGCTGCGCGCTGGCGGTGGCGCGGCGCCGTTAGGGGTGGTGCGCCACCCACCAGCCCGTCCGGCGTTTGAGGACCGGGGGTCCGGGGGCGGAGCCCCCGGGAGACGGGGAGAGGGCGGGGCTGGGGATCAGCCCGCCGCAGGCGCTACCAGTTGCCGCCGCCGAAGTCGCCGCCGCCGCCTCCGTCCCCACCGCCCCAGTCGCCGCCGCCTCCGAAGTCGTCGGGGTTGAAGTCCGAGCCCGTGTAGTCGCCGCCGTCCGGTCCCTCCGGCCCCGCCGCATACGCAGGGGGGCCGCCGAGCATGCCGCCCAGCATCGTGCCGACGAGCAGCCCCGGCAGCAGGCCGCCGCCGAAGTATCCGCCGGCCCAGGGCGCGTACGCCGGTCCCGCGTCCCAGTAGGGCCGCGGCCCGTACGCGGTCTGCACCTCGCGCGCCATCGGCTCCTGCCCGCTGGCCAGCCGGGTCGCGTCGGCCGCGCAGGCCGGCACGGTGCGCAGGGCGCCGCCGGGGGGCGCCCACTGGACGTCCTGTACGGACGGCCCGTGCCGCGGGTCGAAGAAGCACGGGGGCCGCCGCTGCGGCAGGGGCGCCCCGGTGCGCCGGGCGGCGAGCGTGGCGAGCGCGAACCGGCCCTCCTCCAGCGTCGCCGTCACACCCTGCACGTCGTCCGGTTTGCCCGCGGCCGCCATTTTCGACTTGGCCTCGTCGTAGGCGTCGAGCGCCCGGCTGTAGTCGGCGCGCATCTCGTCGGTGGCGCCGGTCTCGGTGGGGGAGAAGTCGAGCCGGTCGAGTTCCTCGCCGAAGGCGGTGATGTCCTCGTCGACGACGACGCGCAGGGCGTCGAGCTCGGCGCGCTCGCGTTCCTCGCGCTTGCGCCTGGCGCGCCGGTAGAGGGCGTAGGCGCCGGCGCCGCCGGCCACCACGAGGGCGCCGCCGGTGATCAGGCCGGTGGTGCCGACGCCCTTGCCGGTGCCGCCCCAGGAGCCGGGGGCGTGGCCGCGGGCGGTGCGGTCGGCCTCGTCGACGAAGGCGTTCAGCTGGGCGTTGGTGTCGCCGCCGGTGCGCCGGACGGAGCCGACGAGGTTGGTGACGGCGTTGCGGGACATGACGCTGCGGTCGGCGGCGGCGTTGAAGGCGTCGCCGAGGTGGACGGCGTAGACGCCGGCGAGGCCGACCTTGGTGCGCAGGTCGCGCAGGACGGTGGCCCGGGGGTACTCGGGTGCGTCGGGCAGGACGGCGACGAAGACGGGCTTGTCGGCGTCCTTGATCTTCCGGGCGAGGGCGTCGGCGTCGGCAGCGGGCAGTTGGCCGGCGGCGCGGGGGTCGACGTAGACGGGGTTCTTGCGCAGGGCGCCGGCCACGGTGTCGAGCCCGCCGGCGGCGTGGGCGCCGGGGCCGCACAGTGCCGTGCCGGCCGCGAGGAGGAGGACCGCGAGGAGGGTCACGAGCCGGTGGACGGCGCGGGGGGCGGCGCGGGGGACGGCGGTGGCGGGCATGGGGAGCTCCTTGGAGGGGTCACGGTCTACTCTGCACCTACCACAAGTGCGGATCAATCAGGCATATCGCCGCACGTCATCCGGGCATCATCCGGGCATCATCCGTAGGAGAGGTTGGCACACGGATCGTCGTCCGCCGACCGGGCGCCGTGGGCGACGTCCGGGGAGAGCGTGGCGGGCGGGGGTTCCGCGGCCGGCGTGCTCGGCGAGGCGGTGGCGGCCGTCGCGTAGTCGCGGCCCAGGGTCAGGGTGATGCCGCTGATGTCCGCCCCGCGGACGTAGGCCCCGGGGAAGAGCCGGGCCAGGGCCCGGGCGTGTTCCGCCTGCCCGGAGCCGAACTCGATGACGGTGGTGGCCTGGTCCTGGGAGCTCGCGGTGGCGGTGCCGGTCACCTCGAAGCCGCGCTGCCCGATGGCGGTGGCGGCCCGGGCGGCGAGCCCGTCGACCTCGGTGCCGTTGCGTACGGCGACCTTCGCGCCGCCGCCCGAGACGGGCGCCGGGGAGGTCGGCGTGGCCTGCGGGGCCGGCCCGCCGCCGCGGCCCGCGTTCTTGCCGTCGACGGTGCGGTCGGCGCGCAGGGCGGCCCACAGGGCGTCCGCGTCGGGTTGGACGACGGCGACGCGGTTGCCCTCGTACCGCCAGGGCAGGGTCACGAACTTCATGTCGTGCAGGTCTATGCCCTTCAGCGACATCGCGAACGACACCATCTTCTGCGCCGAGCCCAGGCCCGGGTCGACGGTCAGGGACTTGGTGGCCGCGTCGGCGAGCGGCAGGAGCGTGGTGGGGTCGAAGCCCTGTGCGCGCACCTTCTTCACGAGGGAGGACATGAAGGCCTGTTGGCGCTGTATGCGTCCGATGTCGGAGCCGTCGCCGATGCCGTGCCGTACGCGGACGTAGTCCAGGGCGCGCTGCCCGGAGACGGTCTGCGGGCCCTTGGGGAAGAGCAGTTTGCCGCGCGAGCCCAGGTTCGGGTTGAGGTCCCCCTGGTAGACGTCCTTGGGGACGCAGACATCGACGCCGCCCACGGCCGAGGTCATCGCGGAGAACCCGGCGAAGTCGACGACGACGGTGTGGTCGACGCGCAGTCCGGTCAGGCGCTCGACGGTGTTCTGCGTACAGGCGGGGTTGCCCTGCGGCGATTCGCCCACGGAGAAGGCGGAGTTGAACATCGCGCGCGACTGCTCGGCGGTCCAGGTGCCGTCGGGTTTGCGGCACGGGGGGATGTCCACCAGCGTGTCGCGCGGGATGGAGACGGCGACCGCGTGCTTGCCGTCGCCGTGGACGTGCAGCAGGAAGGCCGTGTCCGAGCGGCCCACGTCGCCCTCGCCGCCACCGAGCTCGCTGTTGCCGCCGGCGCGCGAGTCCGAGCCGATGACCAGGACGTTCTGCCCGCCGACGCCGGCGCCGGGCCGGTCCTTGGAGAGCCCGTCCGCGTCGAAGGTGTTGATGTTGCCGTTGAGCCTGAGGTACAGCCAGCCGGCGGCGGCGGCCACCAGCACCAGGAACGACACCACGATCACGGTGAAGGGCCGCGGCCGCGCGCCCCCGTTCCTGGCCCTGCCTCGCCTGCCGCTCATGTCCGTGCCCTCATCGCTCCCCCGGTGTCCGTGCGTTTCCGCACGGTGAGACGGGCGGCCACGGACTTTGGTTGTCCAGTTGCGCAATCTAGCAAGTATTGTGGGCTCGGCTGTCCGGCCGGGACGCATCCAAACCAGTCAGATGAGAGGTGGTGGGCCGCCGTGCTGCGCAACGCCCTGGAGCCCTGGCACATCCTCGTGGTCGTACTCGTCATGGTCCTGCTCTTCGGATCGCGCAAACTGCCCGACACCGCGCGGGCGCTCGGCAAGTCGATGCGGATCCTCAAGAGCGAGGCCAAGGCGATGAAGAACGAAGACGACACGAAGGCCGCACCTGTAGACAGCGCCCGGTGACCCGGACGTCATCCGGCGATCACCTGCGGTACATCCGCCCCTGGTGAGCTTCCTCGCGGCCGCCCGGCACCCCGCCGCGGCCCAGCTAGGAGGAAGCAACCATGGGTTCTCGTCCGTACCGACGCCGTCTCGCCTGGAGCGCCGCAGCGCTGCTCGTCGCCGGTGTAGCCGTGCCCGCCGCGCAGGCGGCCTCGGACCACGGCGGGCAGTCGGACGCCTTCGCCCACGCCCCGAAGAAGGCCAAGAACGTCATCCTGCTCATCGGTGACGGCATGGGCGACTCCGAGATCACCCTCGCCCGCGACTACACCGTGGGCGCGGCCGGGCGGCTGAACATGGACCGGTTCCCCATGACCGGCGCGTACACCACGTACTCGGTGGACAAGAACGGCAAGCCGGACTACGTCACCGACTCCGCCGCGTCCGGCACCGGCTGGGCCACCGGCCACAAGACGGTCAACGGCCGCATATCCAAGACGCCCGGCACCGACAAGCCCATGACCACCATCCTGGAGCTCGCCCAGCGCGGCGGACTGGCCACCGGCAGCGTCACCACCGCCGAGATGACCGACGCCACCCCGGCCGTCCTCGCCTCCCACGCCACCGACCGCAGCTGCCAGGGCCCGGCCGACATGAAGGCGTGCCCGAACGACACCATCGCCAAGGGCGGCCCCGGCTCCATCGCCGAGCAGAGCGTGAACCACAAGGTGGACGTGCTCCTCGGCGGCGGCAAGGCCCGCTTCGACCAGAAGATCACCGAGGGCCCCTACAAGGGCCTGACCGTCACCGAGCAGGCCCGCCGGCTCGGCTACCAGGTGGTGACCGACAGCAAGGGCCTGGCCGGCGCCCGCTCCGGCAAGCCCGTCCTCGGCCTGTTCGCCGACGGCAACGTGCCCGTCGAGTGGACCGGCAAGGCCGCCGCCGTCGGCGGCACCGCCGCCCAGCGCTGCGTGACGAACAACCCCGAGCGCAAGGCCGGCACCCCCGCCCTGGAGGAGCAGACCCGCCGCGCGCTGGAGCTGCTCGCCACCCCCAAGGCCAAGAAGAACGGTTTCTTCCTGCAGGTCGAGGGCGCCTCCATCGACAAGCGCGACCACGCCGCCGACCCCTGCGGCCAGATCGGCGAGACCGCCGCCTTCGACCGCGCCGTGAAGGTCGCCCGCGACTACGCCGCCAAGCACCCCGACACCCTGGTCATCACCACCGCCGACCACGGCCACAGCAGCCAGATCGTGCCGCTGGAGGCCAACCCGCCCGGCCTGTCCTCCACCCTGATCACCAACGAGGGACAGCAGCTGAAGGTCAACTACTCGACCAACACCCCCGGCCAGTCCCAGGAGCACACCGGCACCGAGGTCCGCATCGCCGCCCAGGGCCCGAGCTCCCAGCGCGTCCTCGGCGTGACCGACCAGACCGAGCTGTTCACCACCATCCGCACCGCGCTCTCCCTGCGCTGACCCACCCCGCCCGCACGGGCCCGGCCGCTGTGGGGGCGGCCGGGCCCGTGTGCGGTCGCGCCAGTTATCCGGCCGGAACATTGGTGGATCACGCACCCGGTGCAGGACCCCTCAGCATCAACACTGAGAGATCCGTCCCCACCGCGCGCAGGAGGAACCCCGATGTCCGGGTCTCGCGTCCTGGCCCTCGGCCACTACCAGCCCGCCAGGGTGCTCACCAACGACGAGCTGGCCACCATGGTCGACACCAGCGACGAGTGGATCCGCACCCGCGTCGGCATCCGCACCCGTCGCGTCGCCGCCCCCGACGAGACCGTCGCCAGCATGGCCGCCCGGGCCGCGGCCAAGGCCCTGGCCGCCAGCGGCCTCGACCCCGCCGACATCGACCTCGTCCTCGTCGCCACCTGCACCGCCGTCGACCGCAGCCCCAACACCGCCGCCCGCGTGGCCGCCGAGCTCGGCCTCGCCTCGCCCGCGGTCATGGACGTCAACGTCGTCTGCGCCGGCTTCACCCACGCCCTCGCCTCCGCCGACCACGCCATCCGCGCCGGGGCCGCGACCAACGCCCTGGTCGTCGGGGTGGAGAAGTTCACCGACGTCACGGACTGGACCGACCGCACCACCTGCGTCCTGGTCGGCGACGGCGCCGGCGCCGCCGTCGTCACCGCCGCCGAGCGGCCCGGCATCGGCCCCGTCGTCTGGGGCTCGGTGCCCGAGATGGGCCACGCCGTACGCATCGAGGGCACGCCCTCGCGCTTCGCCCAGGAAGGCCAGTCGGTCTACCGCTGGGCCACGACGCAGCTGCCGCCGATCGCCCGGCGGGTGTGCGAGCGGGCGGGGCTCGCGCCGGAGGACCTGGCGGCGGTGGTGCTGCACCAGGCGAACCTGCGCATCATCGAGCCGGTGGCCCGGCGGCTCGGGGCGGTCAACGCGATCGTCGCGAGCGACGTGACGGAGTCCGGCAACACGTCGGCGGCCAGCATTCCGCTGGCCCTGTCGAAGCTCGTGGCCTCCGGCCGCATCGAGCCGGGAGCCCCGATCCTGCTGTTCGGCTTCGGCGGCAACCTCTCGTACGCGGGCCAGGTCATCCACTGCCCGTAGGGCGTGCGCCCCGTAGGGGCGCGGGGGACTGCGCGATCAGCCACCGACGGCCCGCAGTCGACACGCCATGCCGGGGCCCCGGCGAAGCACGGCACCTCGACTGCGGGCACGTCGTGGCTTGTCGCGCAGTTCCCCGCGCCCCTTACGGGGCACCGGTGAAGGCGGCGTGCTGCGCCCTCAGAACACCGACCAGCCCGTCAGCGACGTGAAGTGGTCCAGCGCCGCGACGCCCGCGACGGAGTTGCCCCGCGGGTCGAGCCCCGGGCTCCAGACGCACAGCGTGCAGCGTCCCGGTATGACGGCGACGATGCCGCCGCCCACGCCCGACTTGCCCGGCAGCCCCACCCGGTACGCGAAGTCGCCCGCCGCGTCGTACGTCCCGCAGGTGAGCATCACCGCGTTGATCTGCTTGGCCTCCCGCCGCGGCAGGAGCCGCGAGCCGTCGGCGCGCAGGCCGTGCCGGGCCAGGAAGCCGCTCGCGAGGGCGAGGTCGCGGCAGCTCATTTCGACGGAGCACTGCCAGAAGTAGTGCTCCAGCACGGTCGGCACGGGGTTGTCGAGGTTGCCGTAGCTGGCCATGAAGTGGGCGAGGGCCGCGTTGCGGTCGCCGTGCTCGGATTCGGACTTGGCCACGGCCGCATCGAAGGCGACGTCGGGGTTGCCGCTCTCGGCGCGCAGGAACTCCAGCATGGTGGTGCTGGCGTCACCCGTCAGGGTCTGGAGCCGGTCGGTGACGACCAGGGCGCCGGCGTTGATGAAGGGGTTGCGCGGAATGCCGTGCTCGTACTCCAGCTGCACCAGCGAGTTGAAGGGGTTGCCGGACGGCTCGGTGCCGACCCGTTCCCAGATGCGGTCGCCGCCGTGCGCGAGCACGAGCGCGAGGGCGAAGGCCTTGGAGATCGACTGCACGGAGAAGGGCCGCTGCCAGTCCCCCACGCCGTACACGCCGCCGTCGACGTCGGCGACGGCCATGCCGAACTGGGCGACGTCGACCTCCGCGAGGGCGGGGATGTAGTCGGCCACCTGTCCGCGGCCGACCAGCGGCCTCGCGAAGGCGGCGACCTCTTCGAGTACGGCCTGGTAGTCCACGGTGGTGTGCTTTCTCTTCTGCTCGCTGGCCGGGCCAGCGTACAAAATGGGGGGCGTGACCAGCGACAATCCCCCCGATCCGGCCGCGTTGCGCCCGCTGCTGCCCTCCCCGGTGCAGGAGCTGGCCGACGATGCGTTCGCCCGGCGCGGCCTGCGACTGCTGCTCAAGCGGGACGACCTCATACATCCGGACCTGCCCGGCAACAAGTGGCGCAAGCTGGAGCCGAATCTGCGCGCCGCGGCCGCCGCGGGCCGGCGCACGCTGCTCACGTTCGGCGGGGCGTACTCCAACCACCTGCGGGCCACGGCCGCCGCCGGCCGGCTGCTGGGGTTCGCGACGATCGGCATCGTGCGCGGTGACGAGCTGGCGGACCGCCCGCTGAACCCGTCCCTGGCACAGTGCGCCGCGGACGGCATGCGGCTGCGCTTCGTCGACCGGGCCACGTACCGCCGCAAGGCCGAGCCGGAGGTGCTGGCCGCGCTCGTGCCGGAGGGCTGCTACGTCGTCCCGGAGGGCGGCAGCAACGCCGCCGCCGTCCACGGCTGCGAGGTGCTCGGCCGCGAGCTGCGCGGCGTGGCGGACGTGGTGGGCGTCGCCTGCGGCACGGGCGGCACGCTGGCGGGCCTGGCGGCCGGCCTCGGGCCGGGGCAGCGGGCGATCGGCTTCCCGGTGCTGAGGGGCGGCTTCCTGGGCGAGGAGGTGCTGCGCCTGCAGCGGGAGGCGTTCGGCGGGCGGCGCGGTGAGTGGGTGCTGGACGAGCGCTTCCACGCGGGCGGCTACGCGCGGCGGACGCCGGAGCTGGAGGCGTTCGCGGCGGACTTCGAGGCCCGGCACGGTGTTCCGCTGGAGCGGGTGTACGTGGCGAAGATGCTCCTCGGACTGACGACGCTGGCGCAGGAGGGCGCGTTCACGCCGGGTACGACGGTGGCGGCCGTGGTGACGGGCAGCGCCCCGTGAGGGGCGCCCCGCAGGGGCGCGGGGAACTGCGCGATCAGCCACCGGCGGCCCGCAGCCGACGCACCAACGCCCGGACCCCGTTGTGCAGGCGCGTCGTGGCTTGTCGCGCAGTTCCCCGCGCCCCTGACGGGGCGCTCAGGCCGTCTCCTCCCGGTACGCCGCCGCCTCCTCCAGGTCCAGGCGGCGCAGCAGCGTGCGCAGCATCTCGTCGTCGATGCGCCGCGCGTCCCGCAGGGCCACGAACACGGCCCGCTCCGCCCCGATGACCTCGCGCGACAGGCGCCGGTAGGTGTCGTCGACCGACTCCCCCGTGCGTTCGTCGACCGCTCCGAGGCGTTCCCAGACGGCGTTGCGGCGGCGTTCGAGGACGGCGCGCAGGCGGTCGGCCAGGGGGGAGGGCAGGGTGTTGTGCTCGTCGGCGAGGAGTTCGGCCAGGCGCCGTTCCGCGGCTTCGGAGGCCTCGCTCTGGGCCTGGGCCTCGACCAGCGTGTCCATGCCGGGGTCGCGCTGCGGCAGCCGGAGCCGGCGGATCAGCGGGGGCAGGGTGAGGCCCTGCACCACGAGCGTGCCGATGACGGTGGTGAAGGTGAGGAAGAGGATGAGGTTGCGGGCGGGGAAGGGCCCGTGCGTGGCGGCCACGGGTACGGAGAAGGCGATGGCGAGGGAGACGACGCCGCGCATGCCCGCCCAGCCGATGATCAGTACGCCCTGCCAGGTGGGGTTGTCCTCCCGTTCGCGGACGCGCCGGGACAGGGCCCGGGGCACGAAGGCGGCGGGGAAGACCCACAGGAAGCGGGCGAGGACGACGGCCGCGAAGACGGCGAGCGCGTAGATCAGGGCCTCCCCCACCCCGTACGTGCCCAGTTCCCTCAGGACCACCGGCAGCTGGAGGCCGATGAGCATGAAGACGGCGGATTCGAGGAGGAAGGCGACCATCTTCCACACCGCGGCCTCCTGCAGCCGGGTGGCGAAGTCGACCTGCCAGGAGCGGTGGCCGAGGTAGAGGGCGACGACCACGACGGCCAGCACGCCGGAGGCGTGCAGTTGCTCGGCGGTGCCGTAGGCGACGAAGGGGATGAGCAGGGAGAGGGTGTTCTGCAGGAGGGGTTCGCGCAGGTGGGTGCGCAGCCAGTGGATCGGCACCATCAGGACGAAGCCGACGACGACGCCGCCGAGGGCGGCGAGGACGAATTCGCGGATGCCGTGCGACCAGCTGACGCTGCCGCCGACGACGCCGGCGACCGCCACCCGGTAGGCGGTGATGGCGGTGGCGTCGTTCACCAGGGACTCGCCCTGCAGGATGGTGGTGAGCCGCGAGGGCAGTCCGAGGCGGCGGGCGATGGCGGTGGCGGCGACGGCGTCGGGCGGGGCGACGACGGCGCCGAGCACCATGGCGGCGGCGAGCGGCAGGCCGGGCACGACGAGGTAGGCCGCGTAGCCGACGAAGACGGTGGCGAAGAGCACGTAGCCGAAGGACAGCAGCGCGACGGGCCGCAGGTTGGCGCGCAGGTCGAGGTAGGAGCTGTCGAGGGCGGCGGTGTGCAGCAGGGGCGGCAGCAGCAGCGGCAGGACGACGTGCGGGTCGAGGGCGTAGTCGGGCACGCCGGGGACGTAGGCGGCGGCGAGCCCGGCGGCGACGAGCAGCAGAGGGGCGGGTACGGGTGTGCGGCGGGCGGCCCCGGCGACGACGGCGCTGGCGGCGACCAGCAACAGCAACGGCATGACGTCCATGGGCTCCCCGCCTGTCTGCGCGCACACGATCCGGCTGTGCGATCTACCCTGGCAATCATGATCGAGTGTGCGCACGTTCCGGGGTTGCCGCGCCCCGAGCCGGAGCCGCTGGCCGTCACGTGCCCGGACTGCGAGGCGGCGGGCAGTCATCCGGTGCAGCTGCGCATGTGTTTGGTGTGCGGCAACGTGGCCTGCTGCGACTCCTCGCCGTACCGGCACGCGACGGCGCACTTCGAGCGGACGGGGCACGCGGTGATGCGCAGCTTCGAGCCGGGGCAGACCTGGCGTTGGTGCTACGTGGACAAGCACATCGTCTGAAGGGGCACATCGTCCGAAGGGGTGCTGCGCGGGGCCCGGGCTAGCATGCAGGCATGATCCGTACCGCCACGCCGGCCGACGTGCCGGAGATCCACGCGATGATCCGCGAACTCGCGGAGTACGAACGGGCGCTGGACGAGGCACAGGCCACCGAGGAACAGCTGCGCGAGGCGCTGTTCGGACCGGAACCCGCCGTGTTCGCCCTGATGGCGGAGAGTGACGAAAAGCCGGGCGAGGCGCTCGGTTTCGCGCTGTGGTTCCGGAACTTCTCGACGTGGACGGGTACGCACGGTATCTATCTCGAAGACCTTTACGTACGGCCGCACGCACGGGGCGGCGGGTACGGAAAGGCGTTGCTCGCGGAGCTCGCCCGGATCTGCGTGGAGCGCGGCTATCGCCGTTTCGAGTGGTCAGTGCTGGACTGGAACGCCCCGTCGATCGCGTTCTACAAGTCCATCGGGGCGCAGGCCATGGACGGATGGACCGTGCAACGACTTACCGGTGAACCGCTCCGAGCCCTTGCGGCGCTCGCGCAGAGTGACGAAAATCCGAGCAGGCGGCCCAACGAGCCGTCCTCGCTTTCGAATTGAGACCGCAGACCTCTAGCCACTGTCCGTACTCATGGGTTTACCATGAGTGACAGTCGTGGGCCTGCGGCGCGGAACCGCAGATCGCGATAGCGTCTCAGCCGGACCATGTGCCGCCCCGACCCGCACCGGCCTTCACCGGACCGCGCGGGACCGGCGCTCAACTCAGCTCAATGAGCTTGTGCCACCTTGGAGGTGAGGGTGTCCCCCATCGCAGGCGAGCCTGGGACGACCCAGGACTTCGTGGAAGTCCGGCTGCCCGCCGCAGGTGCCTACCTGTCGGTGCTGCGGACGGCGACGGCCGGCCTCGCGGCCCGACTGGACTTCACCCTCGACGAAATCGAGGACTTGCGCATCGCCGTGGACGAGGCCTGCGCCATCCTGTTGCAACAGGCCGTGCCGGGCTCCGTCCTCAGCTGCGTCTTCCGCCTCGTGGGAGACGCGTTGCGGGTGACCGTCTCGGCACCCACCACCGACGGGCGTGCGCCCGAGCGCGACACCTTCGCCTGGACGGTGCTCTCCGCCCTGGCCGGAGAGGTGGACTCCACCGTCGCGGAGGACCGCACGGTCAGCATCAGCCTGCACAAGAAGCGCGGCGCCGGCCCCGGACAGCCGTGACGGAAGAGGGGGCTCCGTGAGTACTGCGTCACCGCGGGGAGTGCGCACCCCGGCCATCCCGCAGCAGCCTGCCCGGCCGCATCCGGAGGACCTCGATCCGGAGCGTCCCGGCCCGCAGGGCCCGGACCCCGGTCCGGACCAGGCCAGCGACCCTTCGGAGCGGGCGGACCACATGGATCAGCAGCAGCGCCGGCAGCGCAACCCGCACGCGGATCCGCACGACCGCAGCGGAGCCCGCGCCCTGTTCGTCGAGCTGCGCGCGCTTCCCGACGGCTCGCCCGAGCGCGCCGAGCTGCGCAACCACCTGGTGCGGATGCACCTGCCCCTGGTCGAGCACCTGGCCCGGCGCTTCCGCAACCGCGGCGAGCCGCTGGACGACCTCACCCAGGTCGCCACGATCGGGCTGATCAAGTCCGTGGACCGGTTCGACCCCGACCGCGGGGTGGAGTTCTCCACGTATGCCACGCCCACCGTCGTCGGCGAGATCAAGCGGCACTTCCGCGACAAGGGCTGGGCGGTGCGGGTGCCGCGCCGGCTGCAGGAGCTGCGGCTGTCGCTGACCACGGCCACCGCCGAGCTCTCCCAGCGGCACGGCCGGGCCCCGACCGTCCACGAGCTGGCCGAGCACCTGTCGATCTCCGAGGAGGAGGTGCTGGAGGGCCTGGAGTCGGCCAATGCCTACAGCACGCTCTCCCTGGACGTGCCGGACACCGACGACGAGTCCCCGGCGGTCGCCGACACCCTCGGCGCGGAGGACGAGGCGCTGGAGGGCGTGGAGTACCGCGAGTCCCTCAAGCCGCTGCTGGAGGACCTGCCGCCGCGCGAGAAGAAGATCCTGCTGCTGCGCTTCTTCGGCAACATGACCCAGTCGCAGATCGCCCAGGAGGTCGGCATCTCGCAGATGCACGTCTCCCGCCTGCTGGCCCGCACCCTCGCCCAGCTGCGGGACCGCCTCCTGATCGAGGAGTGACCCGCGCCCCCGGGGGCCTGTCCCGCGGATCCCGCAGCGCCCCGTCAGGGGCGCGGGGAACTGCGCGATCGACCACAGACGGCCCGCAGTCGACACACCACCCCGGGCCCGGGTGCACTGTGCCGTGCCGCACGGTTCCCCGCGCCCCTGACGGGGCGCTGCGGGGTCGCATGCCCTAGCGGCCGAGCGGACCCGCGCCGAGCGCCTCGGCCGCCGCGGGGCTGACCAGCAGCGCGAGCACGGCCATGGCCGCGGCCGCCAGCGCCACCGCCCCGGCGATCAGCGCCCCGCCGCCGTTGAAGAGCGTCCAGGCCACCGGCAGCGCCATGATCTGCGTGATCACGGCCGGGCCGCGGCTCCAGCGGCGCAGCAGCCACAGACCGCGCGCCGCCAGCAGCGGCAGCACGGCCAGGGCCAGGACGGTCAGGCCGCCTGTCTCCGCCTGCCGGGGGCTGTCGGGGCGGCCCAGCAGGCCCATGACGAGCATGGCGGCGCCCGCGGCGAACAGGGCCAGACCCTCCAGGCCGACCAGTGCCGCCGCGGCGGTCAGCCGGGCGGGCCGGGGGCCCGGGGAGGCCGCACGGGTGGCGGGGGCCGTGGGGGCGGCGCCCTTCCGGGGGTTTTTCGACGCGGACTGCTTGCTGCTCACTCGATGCAGGGTAGCCGTACCGGCGTCCGGAAAGCCCGGCCTGGGATGGGTGGTGTACCGACAGGTAGGTAGGCTGAAGCGCATGCGTGCGCTTCTTGTGGTCAATCCTTCGGCCACCACCACCAGTGCCCGTACGCGTGACGTCCTGGCGCACGCGCTGGCCAGCGACCTCAAGCTGGACGTCGCGACGACCGAGTACCGGGGGCACGCGCGCGACCTGGCCCGCAGAGCGGCCGAGAGCGGGACCATCGAGCTGGTGGTCGCGCTCGGCGGCGACGGCACGGTCAACGAGGTCGTCAACGGCCTGCTGCACGCCGGCCCCGACCCGCAGGGCCTGCCGCGCCTGGCCGTCGTGCCGGGCGGCTCCACCAACGTCTTCGCCCGGGCCCTGGGCCTGCCCAACGACGTCGTGGAGGCCACCGGCGCCCTGCTGGACGCGCTGCGCGAGGGCTCGGAGCGCACGGTCGGCCTGGGGCTCGCGGCCGGCACGCCCGGCACCGAGGACGAGGGGGTGCCCTCCCGCTGGTTCACCTTCTGCGCCGGCTTCGGCTTCGACGCCGGGGTCGTGGGCCGGGTGGAGCAGCAGCGCGAGCGCGGCAAGCGTTCGACCCACGCCCTGTACGTGCGACAGATGATGCGCCAGTTCCTCGGGGAGCCGAACCGCCGGCACGGCACGATCACTCTCGAACGGCCGGGCGAGGAGCCACTCGAGAATCTCGTCATGTCGATAATCTGCAACACCGCGCCGTGGACCTACCTGGGCAACCGCCCGGTCTACGCGGCGCCGCAGGCGTCCTTCGACACCGCCCTTGACGTGCTCGGATTCACCAAGCTGTCCACGGTGACCGCCACCCGGCACGCCCTGCAGCTGCTGGCCTCGACGCCGGAGCGCGGTCCGGAGGGCAAACACGCTGTGTCACTGCATGACCAGACCTCCTTCACCTTGCATTCGCAGGCCCCCCTGCCGTTCCAGATGGACGGCGACCACCTCGGGCTGCGGTCGAGCGTGACGTTCACAGGCGTTCGCCGTGCACTGCGTGTGATTGTGTGAGTGCTAGGGACCAAAGTCCTTACAGTCGAACGTTTAGACTGGGTTCCACCCCCTGGAATGACGGCTGTGACCTAGCCGACACCGAGGAATCAAAAAAAACTTTCCGGAAGGGGTTGTATCCGTCGCCGAGGTTTGCGAGTCTCTTCCTGGCGATCGGGACAGCCCGCCATCAAGGCTTCCCCGGAGAGCCCGAACCCCCTCCTTTTCCTCCCTGGACCACACCAGCGTGCAGCTGGGCGTCGGCCCTTCCCTTGCGAGGGGATTCGTGAAAGCGTTCACATTCACAAGCCACGTAGCCGTAACACGAGGAGATGGAGCAGCCATGGACTGGCGTCACAACGCCGTTTGCCGCGAGGAAGACCCCGAGCTGTTCTTCCCCATCGGCAACACCGGTCCTGCGCTGCTGCAGATCGAGGAAGCCAAGGCCGTCTGCCGTCGCTGCCCCGTGATGGAGCAGTGCCTGCAGTGGGCGCTCGAGTCCGGCCAGGACTCCGGCGTCTGGGGTGGTCTCAGCGAGGACGAGCGCCGCGCCATGAAGCGCCGTGCCGCCCGCAACCGGGCGCGCAACGCGACCGCCTGACGAGGACCCCTTTCGGCCCCCGAGCCGCAGCGCGCAGTACCCCCCACGGTGCGCTAAGCACATAGTGCATACAACGCTTTGAGCCCGGTCGCTCTCGTTCGAGAGCGACCGGGCTCAGTGCTGTACCGGGCTCAGCTTGTACCGGGCTCAGTGCTGTGCGGTCAGTGCTTCTCGGCCCGGACGGGGAGGTCGAGGACGACCTTGGTGCCCCGGCCGGCGGCGGGCACCATGTCGAACGTCCCGCCCAGCTCCCCCTCGACGAGGGTGCGCACGATCTGCAGGCCGAGGTTGCCCGCGCTCTGCGGGTCGAAGCCCTCGGGCAGGCCGCGGCCGTCGTCCTGCACGGAGATCAGCAGCCGGGCGTCCCGGCGGGTGCCGCCGCGCACCGCGGTGACCTCGACCGTGCCCTGCTCGCCCGGGCCGAAGCCGTGTTCCAGGGCGTTCTGCAGCAGCTCGGTCAGCACCATCGACAGGGGGGTTGCGACCTCGGCCTCGAGTATCCCGAAGCGGCCGGTGCGCCGGGCGGTGACCCGGCCCGGGGAGATCTCCGCGACCATGGCGAGCACCCGGTCGGCGATCTCGTCGAACTCCACCCGCTCGTCGAGGTTCTGCGAGAGGGTCTCGTGGACGATCGCGATCGAGCCGACCCGGCGGACCGCCTCCTCCAGCGCCTCCCTGCCCTCGGCGGAGCCGATGCGGCGGGCCTGCAGGCGCAGCAGGGCGGCCACGGTCTGCAGGTTGTTCTTCACCCGGTGGTGGATCTCCCGGATGGTGGCGTCCTTGGTGATCAACTCGCGCTCGCGGCGTCGCAGTTCGGTCACGTCGCGCAGCAGCACGAGCGAACCGATGTGGCTGCCCTTGGGTTTGAGCGGGATGGCGCGCAGATGGATGACCCCGTCGTTCGCCTCGACCTCGAACTCCCGCGGGGCCCAGCCGCTGGCCAGCTTGGCCAGGCCCTCGTCGACCGGGGCCCGGGAGGGCGCCAACCGGGCGGTGGTCTCGCCCAGATGGTGGCCGACGAGGTCGGCGGCCAGCCCGAGCCGGTGGTAGGCGGACAGCGCGTTGGGGCTGGCGTACTGGACGATGCCGTCGGCGTCCAGCCGGATCAGCCCGTCGCCGGCCCGGGGCGAGGCATCCATGTCGACTTGTTGACCGGGGAACGGGAAGGTGCCGGCCGCGATCATCTGCGCGAGGTCCGAGGCGCTCTGCAGGTAGGTGAGCTCCAGCCGGCTGGGGGTGCGGACGGTCAGCAGGTTGGTGTTGCGGGCGATGACGCCCAGCACCCGGCCCTCCCGGCGCACCGGGATGGACTCCACCCGCACGGGGACCTCCTCGCGCCATTCGGGGTCGCCCTCGCGCACGATCCGGCCCTCGTCGAGGGCGGCGTCCAGCATGGGGCGGCGGCCGCGCGGCACCATGTGGCCGACCATGTCGTTCTGGTACGAGGTCGGGCCGGTGTTGGGGCGCATCTGGGCGATGGAGACGTACCGCGTCCCGTCCAGCGTCGGCACCCACAGCACGAGGTCGGCGAAGGAGAGGTCGGAGAGCAGCTGCCACTCCGAGACCAGCAGGTGCAGCCACTCCAGGTCGGAGTCGTCGAGGTCGGTGTGCTGGCGTACGAGATCGTTCATGGAGGGCACGCCAGCGAGCCTACCCGGGGCGGCGGGCGGCGGGATTTCCCGTCCGGACCACCCGATGGGGGAACTCCCGTAGACAGTGGCGAATGGTCTAGTCCACAATGAAACGGCAAAGTCTTCCGCCCCCTCCGCACAAGGGAGGCGGAACGAGGCCGGCCCGCGCCGCGCGCGGCACCCCGGCCTCCGGCCGGCCCGCCGGGCCGCGGGGCCCGCACACCCCGCGCCACCCGCCGGCCGGTGTCGCTCCGGGCTGCGGTGCCCGCTGGGTCGAGGGTCCCGGCAGGCGCCGCGGCCCGTAGTCGTACCGGGGGCCGGTAGCACCTGGTTCGTCGCCTGCTAAATTGGTCTATACCACACCCCTCTTGAGATCGGCAGGCCCAGCGTGGAAGTTGTCATCGTCCCGGACGCCAAGGCAGGCGGCGAGCTCATCGCCGAGGCCATGGCCGCTCTGCTGCGCCGCAAGCCCGACGCCCTGCTCGGGGTTGCCACCGGCTCCACCCCGCTGCCCGTCTACGAGGCGCTCGCCGCCAAGGTCCGCGGCGGCGCGGTCGACGTCTCCCGCGCCCGCGTCTGCCAGCTCGACGAGTACGTGGGCCTGCCGGCCGACCACCCCGAGTCCTACCGCTCGGTCGTCCTGCGCCAGGTCGTCGAGCCGCTCGGGCTGACCGCGGAGTCCTTCATGGGCCCCGACGGCAACACCGCGGACGTCCAGGCCGCCTGCGAGGCGTACGACCGCGCCCTGGCCGAGGCCGGCGGGGTCGACCTGCAGCTGCTGGGCATCGGCACCGACGGGCACATCGGCTTCAACGAGCCGTGCTCCTCGCTCGCCTCCCGCACCCGGCTCAAGACGCTCACGCACCAGACCCGCGTCGACAACGCCCGCTTCTTCGACGGCGACATCGAGCAGGTGCCGCACCACGTGATAACCCAGGGCATCGGCACGATCCTGGAGGCCCGCCACCTGGTGCTGCTGGCGACGGGCGAGGGCAAGGCGGAGGCGGTGGCCCGCTCCGTGGAGGGCCCGGTCTCCGCCTTCGTCCCGGCCTCCGCCCTGCAGCTGCACCCCCACGCGACGGTGGTCGTCGACGAGGCCGCGGCGTCCGAGCTGAAGCTCGCCGACTACTTCCGCGCCACGTACGCGGCCAAGCCGGCCTGGCAGGGGCTGTAAGGCTGGTAGGGCCGGTAGGGCCGCAGGAGCAGCGGCGGACCGGTGGCCCGGCGCCCGTCAGGAGGCGGGTGTCGGGCCTTCCATGTGCTCGCTGATCCACGCGATCGGCCCGGCGTCCATGCCCCGCAGGTAGGTGGCGCCGTTGTGGGTGCCGCCCTCGATGACGTTCAGCTTGGTGTGGACCGGGCCCTTGTCACCGTACGTCGCGATGAACTTCGTGACGTCGCTGATCATCTTCTTGTTCTCCTTGGTCCCGTACTGGAACGCCAGGTAGACGTCGGGGCCCTTGCGGGCGATCAGCTGCTTGGCCAGGACCTCGGGGTTGTTCTGCTGCCGCTCGGTCTCGTGGCCCTTCCACAGCGGGGAGTCGGGCACGATGTCGGGGCCGGAGGCGATGACGGCCTTGAACTTGTCCGGCTTCTGCAGCACGGACTTGAGGCCGACGAACCCACCGGTGGAGGAGCCCATGAAGGCCCAGCCGTCACGCGACTTCAGCGTGCGGAAATTCGCCTTCATGAGGTCGGGGACGTCCTCCGTCAGCCAGGTGCCCATCTTGGGCTGGCCGGGGATGTCGCTGCCGTCCCAGTAGATGCCGCCGTCGTCCGGGCCCGGATTGAGGATCGGCATCGCCAGCAGGAAGGGCTTGCTCTTCCCCTCCTGGTACCACTTGGTGATGCTGCCCTCCAGGGAGAGCTTGTCGCTGCCGAATTCTCCGAACGCCCAGTAATTGCCGTCGTTGCCCGGACCGCCGGGCAGGGCTATCAGCACGGGGAAGCCGCTCTTGGCGAACTTCGGGTCCATGTATTCCTTGGGCGCCCAGACCCACACCTTGCCCTTGAACCCCGACTTCGCGCCGGTGATCGACACGACGCTGACCTGCGTGCCGTCGCTCATCGTCTTCGCGTTGCGGAAATCGGCCTTCGGGCCCGTGGGCAGCAGGGTCTTCGAGTCGACCGGCTTTCCGCCCTTGCCGTCGTTCGCGTCGCCGCCCGGGTCGTAGCTGACCGGGGCTCCCTTGTCGGTGAAGGGGGGTATCTCGAAGTAGCTCATCACCGGCCAGGCGACCAGGCCGAGTGCGACCACCGACGCGATCACGACGATCCAGCGCCGTGCGCGGGTGGCACGGCGCCGGCCCCGGGACTCGTAGGGCGCGGTGGACGGCGGATGCATGGTCGGGGGTGTGTTCACACGTGCTCCAGCTGCCGGCCCGAGAGGGCTGCTGCCCGAGGGCAGTAACGGATGTTCCGTCCGGGAAGACGGACCATGCCGAGCTGCAGGTTCCCTCGTCCGGGTGCTTGACAAAAGTCTAGTCGGAGCACGGGTGTGATGGGTGGGGCTATCGCACCCCCGCCAGGACCTCCGCGGCGGCCAGGCCGCACACGCGCGCCGCGCCGTGCGTCGCCACGTGCACCGCACCGCGCGGCGCGGCCCGCGGCACGCCCATCTCCACGACCACCGTCTCCGGCCGGGCCGCCAGCAGCGCGTCCAGCGCCCGGCCCATCCAGCCGTGGCGGTGCTCGTCGCGCACCACGGCCACGATCCGCCGCTCCCCCGCGTCCGCCAGCACCTGCTCGGCGCCGTCGTCCCCGGGCCCGTACGTCAGCGTGGTCGTCCCCGGCAGCAGCCGCGCCAGCTCCGCGCCGACGCCCCACGGCGTCTCGTCGCCCACGGCGATGTTGGCCACCGGGGTGAAGGCCGCCACGTGCGCGGGCCGCGTCAGCGGCGCGAACCCCGCCGACCGGGTGACCCGCAGGGCCCGCCGCGCCGCGTCGAGCCCGATGCCGGGTGCGGGCGCGGTCCCCTCCCCCGCGCCCGCACCCGTTCCGGTGGTCCAGCGGCCCAGCGCCCGGACCCGCGCGGCCGCGTCGGCGAGGCGCTCCTCGGCCAGCTCGCCGGCGCGCACCGCCGCGACGAGCGCGTCGCGCAGCCGCAGCACGGTGGCCTCGTCGGCCAGCCCGCCGCCGACGCAGATCGCGTCCGCGCCGGCCGCAAGGGCCATGACGCTGCCGCGTTCGATCCCGTACGTGGCGGAGACGGCGGCCATCTCCATGCCGTCGGTGACGATCAGCCCGTCGAAGCCGAGCCCGCCGTCGGCGACGGGTGCGCGCAGCAGGCCGTGCAGGGCGGCCGGGCTGAGGGTGGCCGGCAGGGCGGGGTCGAGGGCGGGCAGCAGGATGTGCGCGCTCATCACCGCCCTGGTGCCGGCGGCGACGGCCGCGCGGAAGGGCACCAGCTCCCGGGTGCGCAGGGTCTCCAGGCCGGCCTCGACCCGGGGCAGGTCGTGGTGGGAGTCGACGGCGGTGTCGCCGTGGCCGGGGAAGTGCTTGGTGCAGGCCGCGACCCCGGCGGACTGCAGCCCTTCGACGTAGGCGGCGGTGTGCCGGGCGACGAGGTGCGGGTCGGCGCCGAAGGAGCGTACGCCGATGACGGGGTTGTCGGGGTCGGAGTTGACGTCGCCGGAGGGCGCCCAGTTGAGGTTGACGCCGCACTCGGCGAGCCGGCGGCCGAGCTCGCGGGCGACGGAGCGGGTCAGCTCGGTGTCGTCGACGGCGCCGAGGGCGAGGTTGCCGGGGAAGGAGGAGCCGGTGCGCACCTCCAGACGGGTGACGTCGCCGCCCTCCTCGTCGATGGCGACGAGCACGCCCGGGCACTCGGCCCGCAGCCGGGCGGTGAGCGCGGCCAGCTGCCCGGCCGAGGCGATGTTGCGGCCGAAGAGGCCGACGGAGCACAGTCCTTCGCCGAGCCGGCGCAGCAGCCAGTCGGGGGCGCTGGTGCCGGTGAAGCCGGGCTGCAGGACGGTGAGGGCGTCGCGGGTGAGCGTGCCGGCGGGGGCGGGTGCGGTCATGTCGGTGGTCATGTCGGTCTCCTAGGGCGTGTCCGGTGGATCGTGCAGCGCCCCGAAGGGGCGCGGGGCAGCGTCAATCTGCGGCTCCGCCGCGCGGGCGCGACAAGCCACGACGCGCCCGCAGACGGAGTGCCGTGCTGCGCCCGGGCCC